>CAZAZR010000001.1:0-80492 GCA_964489685.1 uncultured Solibacteraceae bacterium
CACGATGAGTTCAAGATTTGGGTACCCCTGCAGCAGGACCGACCGGATGGCCTGTTCGATGTAATGCCCTTGATTGAGCGACGGGGTGACGATACTGATTCGCGGCCACGGCTGACCGTCTGGCATGCTGTCGGGCAGCGGATTCGAGCCAATGTTCCACGGCCAGCCGGATGGTGATGCGACTGGCGCGCGAGGCAGGTCGATAAGAGTGGGGCAGCGCACGGGGTTGGGTTAGCTATCTCAAAAGCCGAAAGCGAGTGTCTGTCTCGCCGGACAGCGTATCGCAGTTCAGTGGGGGCCGCGGTAGTCGAGCCCTCCTTGCTGCCCCCTGAGCCACGCGATCCGCATGCGTCGATCTATCGCCGGAAGTCGCATGGCGCGCGCATATTCGATCATGCGACGCGCACGGCTCGGGCGATCGACGGTCCATCCTCTCGCCCGTCGGAGCACGACCTCGGAGAAGGCGTTCCACTCCTGAGCTTTCTCCAGGTACGTCAGAGTCGTCCGGGACCGAGGAATCAAATGCACCACCTCCAGCGCGAGGAAGCGCCCGATGCCGAGCTCGAGATCGACGGCACAGAAGGCCAGATCCAGGTCGCCACAACTGCCCAGCAGCGTTCCGCGACGATCGAGGAGGCGCCTCGACGGCTGCGCCTCGAGCGCGGCGAGATAGGCCTGTCCAACCGCCCTCCGAACACACAGCCCGGCTCCGCAAGGGATCGCGCCGGGCGTGGGAAAGCTGGACCAGCGGTCTCGGTCCAGCTCACGGATCGTGAGCAGGCTCTGGTACCGGTGAACCCACGTTTCCGGATTGTGATCGTACTCGCCCCTCACTCGGCCACCCCACGCTCCGATCGTCGGCCATGCATCGGCGATGCGCGCCGTCTCGACAAGGAAGTCGGGCGCCAGAACCGTGTCGTCGTCGACGAAGACGAGAATCTCCCCCCGCGCCTCGACGATGCCGCGCAGCCGTGCATTCGTGAGCCCGACCGTTCCCTCCTGCACTACTCGCGCACCGCTGTGCCAGGAGAGGTCGCAGAACTCCGCCACAGGTGTGTGCGAAGCATTGTCGATGAGGATCAACTCCCAGGAGTCCTTCGGGGCGACTTGAGTGCGCAGTCCTTCAATCGTTCGCCGCATGTGGTGGGGACGCGGATCCTTGGTACAGAGAATGACGGACTGGAGGCGGGACATCGATCGCGTCACTCGAATCTCCCTTGGACGAAATCTCGCCGGGCCATCTTCAGCCCAGCCAGTTCGGCGCGACGGAGTCGTCGCCGAACTCTCGAAAGACCAAGTGAGCGGATGTGGTCGATGAACAGCCGCAGTCGCGACGGAATGGGCGGTCGCTTGCTGCGGATTGACCAGAACAGCAACTCGGAGTACGCGGTGCACTCTTGCATCCGCTCGAGATACGCCAGGTCGGTGCGCTCCGGAGGAATCAGGTGTGTCGCCACCAGTGCAGTAAAGCGGCCCATTCCGAGCCCCAGGTCGCACGCGCTGAAAGCGAGGTCGAAATCGTCATGACCCGTGAGTTCACCGGGTCGGGGGCCCAGACGCCTGCGCAACGGCCGTGTGCTGACACCGTCGGCGTAGGCGAGCGCGACCCGCCTGCGCACGACGAGACCCACACCGCAGGGCGCGGCCTTGAGCACCGGCAGGTTGGTCCAGCGGTTCTGCGGAACCTCCCGCAAGCTGAGCAGCCCCCGCACGTCATGAATCCAGTCCGGCGGCGTCTCCTCGAATTCGCCGACGACCGCTCCGCCCCACGCGCCCAAGTGAGGCTGCTCGGCGCCGATTTGAAGAGCACGCTCCAGATAGTCGCGGTTCAGCACATTGTCATCGTCCACGAAGACGAGGCTCTTGCCGGATGACTCCCGAATCCCGCATACCCGAGCAGGGACGAGGCCCGCGTCGTCCTCCCGGACGTGTCTTGCGTGGGGGTGCCAGGACAAGTCGAAGCGCGCTGCGAGCGGCGCGTCGGATCCGTTGTCGACGAGGAGGAGTTCCCAAGACTTTGGTGCGAGCGTCTGCGCCCGCAGCGCCTCGATGGCGCGCTCCAGATGGCGCGGGCGTGGATTGCGGGTGCAGACGAGGACAGAAATGTCCACCGCATGACCTGGTGCAGTCTGGCTCATCGCGCGCTGTCTCCAGCGGGTACGCTGCACGTCTCGAGTCGACGACGAGCCGAATTGAGCGCCGCCCTGAACGATCCTTACACGTTTTAAGCCCCGCGCGAGCATCGCGGCGACGTCGCAAGCGAATCTACCAGGCCGTCCGGCCGCCATCGACGATCAGGTTACTTCCGGTCATGTACGACGATGCGTCCGACACAAGGAAGAGTACCGCAGCCTGGTACTCGTCGCGCTTCGCCATTCGGTCCAGCGGAATCAGGCGGGTGAGATTCTGCACGAAGTGCGGGTCGTGTCCGGCATGGACGCCACCAGGCGAGAGGGAATTGACACGGATACCCTTTGCGGCCCAATAGGTGGCCAAGTACCGGCTGAAGTTGATGACTGCCGCCTTGGTCGTGGCATACGCGATGGGCGTGTTGAACGGCTCGCCCGTGTGTGGGTTTCTCGCACCCTCGTAGATTCGGTGGTCCGGACTGATGGTCCCCACGTCGGACGCGATATTGAGGATCACCCCACACTGTTTGTCGACCATCACTTTCCCGACCGACTGACAGCACAGAAACATGCCCGTCAGGTTGACGTCGAGCGCCTTCTGCCACAACGCCAGAGGATACTCCTCGAACGGCGCGAAGTACTCCTTGGCAGAAAGCCCGCCGCCTCTCACCGTGAGCGCGGCGTTGTTGATCAGAATGTCGATGCGGCCGAAGCGGGCGAGCACTGTCCGCGTCATCGCCTTCACGTCGTCTTTGTCGGTGATGTCTACTCGAATGCCAATCGATTCCACATGGTGATCGCGCGTGACCTCGGCGGCCGCCTCCAAGGCATGGTCGGCGATGTCGGCCAGTACGGCGTGGCCACCGGCATCGGCGATGGCGGCAGCGTGCTGACGGCCGAGCAGGCCGGCGCCGCCGGTGATGATCGCCACGCGTCCCGTCAGATCGAACTTGTCCAACACCGTCACGTTGTGTCCCCCTTCAGACCGCGTGGCGATCGCCACCGGTGTCCGGATCAGGCCATCGGCCTTGTTGCAGCTTCACGAGCGCGGCCTCGATCGCCGGAATGTTGTCCAGGTAATCCAGTTCAAGGGCAGGCTCGCGCACCACAAATGGCAGGATGCGATCGCCGCACATCAGGTTCCGGTCAAGCACCACACGGGGCCGCACGATGTCCACGTACCCGTTCTGCCAGTACACCTCAGGCAGGCTCTGACGCGGCTGACAGTAGGCCTCCACGACGGACGGCAGAGAGAGAACGGGCTGAAGCAGACCATCCACCATGTGCCACATCTTGTACGGTGTCTGGGCCGGTTGACAGACGGAACGTAGCGAATCCGCGCCGGGGTGAGCCAGCATCAGTTCGATGGCCTGGTCGATCAGAGGCACTCGCCGAACGGGACCCGTCGGCCGTAAGTGCACCACGCACTCGCACACATAACCCTCGTGTGCGCGCAGCCAAGTGAGGGCATGCCGGAACACGTCGAGATCAAGCGACAAATCCTGCGCAAACTCGGCGGGTCGAATGAAGGGGACCTCGGCGCCGTAGGCGGCGGCCACCTCGGCAATCTCGGGGTCGTCGGTGGACACAATCGTTCGAGTGATATGGGCGGAGGCCAGCGCCTGCTCAATGGAGTAGGCGATGATCGGCTTGCCGGCAATCACCACGAGATTTTTTCTGGGAATGGATCGCGATCCACCCCGTGCAGGAATCAACGCCAGGACTTCCGGACGGGTATCAGGTGTCATTGGCCCAACTCCACGACCTGTCGTGTGTCCATCGACCGTTTTGCCGCCAGCGCTACGCGCAGGCTGAGCGCCGCATCGGCCAGGGTGGCCACGGGCGTCTGTTCGCCTCGCACACACGCCAGGAAGTGCGCCATCTCGTCGAGAAAGAGCTGGTTGCGTTCAAAGGGCGCAATCGGGGCGAGTGCCACGGCAGTGCCGTCGCCGTCAAAAAGACGGAGGCTCGGTTCCCGCAGGTCCATCAGGATTTTTCCAGCGTCTCCGATGACCTGGCAGGTGCGGGACGCCGGCCGCTGAATGTAGTCCTGGTGCACGTGCACCGGGATGGCCTGCCCGTCCATCGTCACGTCCATCAGAATACTTGCGGTGTCTTCCACATCGATCTCGAGCGGGCTCAGATGTCCCCCCACTGCGAAGACCCGCGTCGGTCGGCCAAAGAGCCAGCATGCATAGTCGAGCTCGTGAATCTGCGAGAGAATGACGCCGCCTCCCAAGTCCCGCCGCGACGCATACATCTGCCGGTAGTCCTCATACGGGTGCCAGCCTGGCAGGTATTCTCCTGCCTCGATGCGCACCGCCAAAATCCGGCCCACGACCCGCTGCTCGATGAGTGCATGGAGCGCGCGGAGGCATGGATGGTATCGGAGTTGGTATCCAACAAGTGCCATCAGGCCGCGGGCCTTGACTACGTCGGCCAGCTCATCAATGCCATCGATAGTGTGAGACAGCGGCTTCTCTATAAAGAGGTGACTGCCAGCCCGAGCCGCAGCGAGGGCAACCGGCATGTGGAGGCTGGTCGGGTTACAGATGAACGTCACGTCAGGGCGCTCGGCCAGCGCATCGGTGAGATCGCTGAAGACGCGAACGTTGTACTCGGTCTCCAGATCACAGTTGGGCCTGATGTTCAGTCCGTCGGTCAGCACGTGCGAGAGCCCGCGGCTGCGATACGCCAGCACGGTGGTGTCGTCACCCATCAGAGCCCTGAGATTGCGCAGGTGGCGTTGGCCGACGCCACCGAGCCCGACCATCAGCGCTTTCACAGTAACGTCCTGACGAAGCTCAAGTGGGCAGTGGCGACCTCAAGAAAATCACGTCCGAACGCCGTTTGCATGACTACCGGTCCCGCGTAACCTGCCTCACCGACTGCGGCAAAAAATCGTGGGAAGTCCGCGTCGCCCTGACCCAGCGGAACTGTGGGACCACCCTTCGTGCGGTCCTTGACGTGGATTCCGCACAACAGCGGACCGAGTATTCGGATATCAGCCGCGATGTCATATCCGCGGGCTGTTGCGTTTCCGGTATCGAAATAGACTCCCAACGCAGCGTGCTGCGCGTCACTGACGAGGTCCGCATATTCGGCAGCCGGCAGTTCGGTCTCGAGGCCAAGACGAATGTCGAAAGAAGCGGCCAGGTCCAGTGGCTCTTGAAGGTGTCGCAGTAGTTCCGCCTTTTCGTCGGCCGTCCGAAGTTCGGCCACCTCCAGCACAGGCAAGAGAACGGTCGTGGCGCCCAGCGCGGCAGCCTGGGTGATCAACTGCTTGAGTACGGCCACGCTTGCGGCGGACTCGGCTCCGGGGACGCGAAAAAATGGGTGCGCCATGAAGTAGTCGGCGCAAACTGAAGGCACCGTCACACCGGTCGTCGCCACGAGCGCGCGGATGCGTTCGATACCGCCGTCGATCCAGATCGGGTTGCGATCGAACCCCTCGGCCTCAAACAACCACTCAATGCTGTTGATGCCACACGCGTGTGCGTATGCGAATTCCTGTTCCCAGGTGTGCCAGGGGAACGCCTGCACACGGTCCGACGCCGGCGGCGACAGCCGCCCCTGCATGATACCGACAGGATTCACGCCGGGCTCCCGACTCCAAGGACAATGTCAACGGCCTCGGCCACCGCACCGTCACCGCCCTTGTGCAGCAACACGCGGTCCGCCGCGCGAATCGCCGACGGACTGGCATCGGCAGGCGCCAGGCCCAGTCCAGCGGCTGCCAGTGCATCGGCATCCCGTACCGAGTCGCCCACATAACAGACCTCGTCGAGCGTGACATGAAGTTCGGCGCAGAGGTTATTGAGTGCGCGGCCCTTGTCTTTCGCCCCTCGCCAGACATGGAGCACGCCAAGTCTCTTCACAATCTGATCAACCCAGGGCGAGTCTTCGCCGGTGACCAGGGCCACGGTCAGGCCCTGCCGATGCGCGTGAAACACCGCATCGATATCGCGGTACGAGACCGTCTTGAGTTCCCGTCCCGCGTCATCGATGGTGACTGTGCCTGATGTCAGGACACCGTCGATGTCCAGAGCCAGCACCCGGATCATGCCTGCACGCGCCTCAATTTGCGCATGATCGGCACTTCGCTGTCGTAGACGCGCTTGGCTCCGTCACCCATGGCCGTCTCGATGGCCCTGATGTCCTTCACCAGCCGCGCAAAGCCCTGCGGCTCAACCGACGCAGCCTGATCGCTGCCCCACATGGCCCGATCCAGGGAGATATGACGTTCCACCATGCAGGCGCCAAGGGCCACGGCGGCCAGCGTGGTGCTGAGCCCGACTTCGTGTCCCGAATATCCGACCGGCAGTCCGAAGTGTTCCTGCAGTCGCGGAATCGCGCGGAGGTTAATCTCCTCGAGTCGCGTCGGATAGGTGCTGGTGCAATGCAGCAGGATCAGCTCTTCGCCCTGCACGGTCTTCACGCCTTGGTCCACCTGCTCCAGAGAACTCATGCCCGTGGAAAGCAGGATTGGCCTACCCGTGTGTCGATGGTGCTGAAGCAGTGCGGTATCGGTTAGCGATGCTGACGCGATCTTCCAGCACGGGGGATCGAAGGCCCTCATGAAATCGACCGACGCCTCGTCCCAGCAGGACGCAAACCACAGCAGGCCGAGGCTGCGGCAATACGCGTCGATCTCGGCATATTGCGATGCGCCGAACTCCAGACCCCGTTTCAGGTCGCCGTTGGTCGTACCGAACGGGCTCTCGCGAGGGCGGGCCAGTTCGTCGGCCGAGTACACCGTGTCCACCGTGCGCTTCTGGAATTTGACAGCGTCACAACCGGCCGAGGCCGCCGCCTGCGCCAGCTTCTTCGCCACCTTCACGTCTCCGTTGTGGTTGATGCCGATCTCGGCGACGATGAAGGTGGGGTGCCCCGGGCCAACGATCCGGTTTCCGATCCTGACGCCCTGCATAGAAGTCCTATCGTGTCACTGTTTCGCGTACTGATCGAAGATCCACTGATAGGTCTGTTCCAACCCGCTGCGCAACCGGATGGACGGCTCCCAACCCAGAAGGCTCTGAATCCTGGTGTTGTCGGAGTTCCGTCCGTTCACACCTTTAGGCGCCGAAAGGTTGTGGCGGCGCTCGAGCGTCACGCCGGCGATCTCCTCGACGATATCTACCAGACCGTTGATGGTGACCAGTTCGCTCGATCCCAGGTTGATCGGCTCACGGATGCCGCTGGCCAGGATGGCCTGCGCGCCATACACGCAGTCGTCGATGTACTGAAATGACCGCGTCTGTTCTCCATCGCCCCAAATCTCGATGGTATTCGTTCCGCGCACCTTGGCGTCGATCACTTTTCGGCAGATCGCGGCCGGTGCCTTTTCGCGCCCACCATCCCAGGTTCCGTGGGGCCCGTACACGTTGTGCAGCCGGGCCACGCGGGTGTCGAGTCCCAAATCCTCGCGGAAGTGCCGGCACATGCGCTCGGAGAACAGTTTCTCCCAGCCGTAGCCGTCTTCCGGCATCGCCGGATAGGCGTCCTCTTCCTTGAGGGGGACGACGTGCGCGTCGTGTTGTTTGTCGGCGTTATAGACGCAGGCCGATGACGCGTAGAAGAAGCGTGAGACGCCTGCCGCCACCGAAGCTTCGAGCATGTGGGTGTTGATGAGCACCGAGAGCATGCACAGGGCCTTGTTGTGCTCGATGAAGCCCATGCCGCCCATATCGGCCGCGAGTTGGTAGACGGTGGCAGCGCCGGCGCAAGCCATCTCACAGTCAGCCTTGCGCCGAAGGTCCGCCACCACATTGTCAGCGCCGGGAAACACCTGCCACCATCCCCTGATCGGTTTGATGTCCACGGAGCGGACCGTGTGGCCCTTGCGAAGCAGGTCGGCGACCAGGTGACCGCCGATGAAGCCGCCGCCACCGGCGACTACGATGAGATCAGCCACCCAGTTAGCATACCCTCTCACCGAGGGGACGACAAAAGGGCAGTGGCAGCAGCACCGGCATCAGCGGGAGAGATGCTCTGGATACAATGCGCCCCTTCCGACACACAGGCGAAAGTGCACGGCGGCAGCGGTGCGATCGGCTGCAGGACCTTGTGGGGAGTGGTCCCTGGGCCGAACCGCTCCGGAGCGTTGACGTGATCGGGATCACCCGCCCCCGGGTGACACGAGATCTCGATCACAGGGACGCCACCGGCAGCCGCCAGGTGCATCGGGCCGGAGTCATTGCCGACGAACAGCGTGCAGCGTTTCAAGATGGCGGCGGTCTCGCGGAGGGTGGTCTGACCGACCGCGTTGATGACGTGGCCACCGAGGCTGTTGCGCAATTGCTCTCCCAGTGCTCGGTCGGCCTCACCGCCCACGACCACAACTGTGCCACCGTGTGCGCGCAGAATGTCCGCTGCCGCCGTGGCAAAGCTGGCAACAGGCCAGCGCCGACGGGGACTGGTCGCGCCTGGAGCAATGGCGAGCAAAAACCCCCCGCGCTCGGCGCCGTGGGCGGCGAGGAACTCCGTCGCAAACCGTTCATCATCCTCATTCAGCCAGAGCTCCAGCCGGTCGTCCGCGGTGGTGCCGCCGAGCGATCGGATGAGGTTCAGGTTTCGTGCCGCCTCGTGCCGCTCCGGCATGGACGCAGGCATATGCGTGAGCAAGGCACGGTCCCGGTACCCCAGACGCCAGCGGGCTCCGCTCTGAAACACGAGCATCGAAGCGAAGCGCGGGTCGTGGTCCCACCTGGGAGCAATTCCCAGATCGAATGCTTCAGTGAACTGGTCGCGGGCAAAGGCACGGGCGTGAGCGAGTGCCCTGAACGCTGAAGTCGAAGCATCGTGGTCGTAGGCCAGGACCCGATCAACGTAGGGGCAGAGCGCTACGAGGTTGAAAAGTTCCGGCCGTACGACGAGTGTGATCGAGGCGTGAGGCAGGTTGCGGCGCAATTCTCTCAGGAACGGCGTGGTCAGCACCATGTCCCCGATTTCGTCGAGCCTGACAACCAGGACACTCCGAACGGCAGCCAGAGCAGTGGGCTCCTTGCCGGCGCGGTGTCGGTGCGGCCGCAGGCGATCGCCCAGAAGCAAGGCCCCGCACGCCAGCCGGCGGTCCACGTCACGAAGGAAACGCCGCAGGCGCCCTGTCATGGCCTCAGATCGATGAAGCGCGCGCCGGAGATGAACGCCGCACAGAGCTTCTCGATGGTGGCATCGCCTCCAGGCGCCAGCGCGTCGAAACTCGTGAGGGCAAACCGCTTGTCGGGCGGATGGAGCAGTGGCAGGCGCACCTCGTGGCGGAAGAACCAGAGGTACGCGAACCGTCTCGCCATTTCGATCGCGTCTGCATGCATCGTCCCTCTACCGCTACCGTCGGCAAGCAGTTGTCCCATGTGGTCGGCAGATTCGATGTCGAGCGTGAAGCCTTTGCCGCGATACGTGACGGCGCCGGCAATCCACGGCGTGATGCCGCGCATGGCCAGCTCCAGGCCAAATCGCGATGCGTAGACGATATTGATGTCGGCCATCTCCGAGAGCGTGTACGAGTTGATCGGGTTGTCTCCCTCGACAATGTGAATGTTTGGCAGAAGAGGCTGGAATCGCGCGCGGATCTCAGGTCCGACGGGCGAGCGCGATTGAAGGTCCGGCGGCACCATCTTTTCGGCCGGATGGGCGCGCACGACAAGGTCGATCTCCGGATGGTGTTTCGCATACCGCACGAGCGCGAAGAGCCACTCGAACATGCTCTGGAAACCGACGTCGCGATCGATTACCGCAATGTCCCACGAAGTATTAGTAAAGGCCGCCACCAGTCGAGCGCCCGGGCGCAGTCCCAGTGCGGCGCGAATTGGCCCTGGTCCGCTGATCGGGTTGGTGTTGTAGGGAAACGGCGTATTCCTGCTGCGCGACCAGAGATCGAGGTGGGCGTCCAGTCTCGACGCTTCGGCCGGCGTCAGCGCCCGGTCGCGTTCGGTGACCCAGATGTCGTCGAGCGGAATTTCGGTGGCAGGGCGGTCGTGGCTGAACATCAGGCCATCCGGATGCGTGGCGGTGCCGTCCCACGTGACCACTCGGATACCGCGCTGTCGGGCGATCTCGACGACGCACGCGGTGTTCAACGTCCGGCCGCTGCAGACGCCCAGGATGTCGGGTTTCACGTCGGCCAGCCAGCGCTGGGCGATCCATGTGTAGAGAATGCCGCTCACCAGCCAGCGTCTGTAGGCCGGGTCGTGGCTCGGGTCGAAAACGAACCCGCGGTAGTAGCGCTGCAATTCCCGTCGGGCATATGTGCCGACGGGGACGTCGTCGATGCGTAACGTCGTCAGCGCGTCATCGGGCGTCTCTCGCACGATCGATTCGGCGCGGTCGAGGTCCGGTGTCGCAATGTACCGGCTTGACCGGGCGTAGGTGAAGCCGAAGGCGTCTTCGTGGCGTGAAAAGGATCCGATACAGACCGCGCAGGGAGGTCTGGTCTTCGGTCCAAGGTTGAGTTCGCAGAGCGGCAGAAGGCCGTCGCACAAGATGCCGTGGACGTCATGGCCCCTGAGGACGAGAGCTTTCGCCAGTCCGTATTCGACAGGGGAAAAGTGGTGCAGGCTGTAAAACGCGACCTTCTTGCGACCGGCGAATGTGGCATTCTGGTGTATCAGAGCCGCGATTCGGCTCTGCTCGTGCAGCCGAAGCTTGCGCACCGGTCCCGCCCAATCGTAGGTTCCGAGCAGGGTTCGCTTCGCGGCCTTGAGTTGGAGTTGCAGCACCGTCGGCAGGCGGTACAGCGCCTGGCGCAGGAGCGAGTTGCCCCGCATCACCACATGGCTACCGTTCATGGACGGAACTGCCTCCAGGCTGGGGCATCAGGAAGTCTTCAGCCGACGGATCGCGGAGCCAATCGGTGAACGCGGCGACGCGTGGCTCCAAGCGACAGGCGTCTGTAAGGCTCATGTCGGTGGCCATCAGTGCCGTGTTTAACGCCGGTTCGAGGGCCAGCGGTCTGAGTACGAACATTCCATACGCGAATCGTTCAGCCAGTTCCCGACGGGCCGCCGACATGGGCGGGATGTCCTGAATGCGACGCACCCGATCAAGATACTGCTGCGTCGAGTCGGAATCGATGGTGAAACCGCGCCGGTCATATCGGCCCGTTCCGCCTGTGAGCACCTCAATCCCAAGACTTGCGGCCTCCAGACCCACCGTGCCACGAACCGTCAGGCAGTAGTCCATCACGCCGAACAGGGCGATGGTGCTGACCCCACTGTCTGGTGGCACAAGCACGACGTGCGACGGCAGCAACCCAAGCTGTTGACGGATGGCGGCGATCTCGATCGAATCGGTTCCATCCTTCACCCTCGCGCTCTTGCCCATGTTGACCGGATGTACTCTGACAACCCAGTTCACGCCCGGGTTGTCGCAGGCGGCTCGAACGGTTTCCACAAGCCAGGTCTGGTAGTCGGCAAAAAGATCCTCGCCCCACGAAAACGACGCGTCCCACGGGACGTGCGGAAAGATGAACGCCGTCCTTCTGGCGGGATCCAGCCCGAAGCGGGCCCGAAGGTCCTCTGGAGCCACGGCGATGCGAGGGTTCCCCCTGGTGGGGACGCCCCACCAGTCACCCTGTTCGTAACACGCCCGCACTTCGTGCACGAGTTCCTGCCGATGAGCGGGCGTCCAGGCCATGTGCTGGACCTGTCGCCATGACGCATCCGAAAGGGAGCTTGGGTGCCGATGCTGCGATGTCTGCGAATAGCGCTTCAACAGCAGGGCGTCACGCCTCGGAGCCCGGTACGCGGCCACCACAGTGCCGCCACGAGCCAGGCTGGCGTCAAACAGTTCCCGCTTCGGGGTGTATTCCATTTCGTACGAGACCGTCATGGTCGGCGCCAAACGGTCGAGCGCCTCGCCCGCGTGCGTTGCGGCGGCCAGAGCGTCGGCCAGGTGGGAGATCAGTCGCGGGCCCCGCGCTTCACCGTCGAGGTCGAGCAGTCCGACTTGCGATGAGCGAAGCGTCATTGATAGCGCCGACCGTCCGACGCGCACGCCACGGAACTCGAGGCTCAACAGCGCGCGTAGCGACGTGCACTGACGAACCATGGCCTCGGCCTGGCCGAGGAAACGCTCCGCGCCGATCGTGGGCCAGACTTCGATGATACTGACACCGGCCAGTTCGTAGTAGGGCCTCAGAAATTCTTCGCTCTTCCTGAGGAGCAGCACCGTGGGGGTGTACCCCGCCTCGCGAAGGAGGGTGACAAGCATGACCTGCGCTTCCGGTGAACGACCGATGCGTCCAAAGACGACGGCTGTCTTTCTGTCCTCGGTGCTGGTCCGTACTGCTGCCGATCGGGCCTCTGCCAAGCGGAGGCCGTGCATGGCGGCGAACTGCTGGAAGTGTCTTTCCTCAGCGACGCGGCGCCGACGGTCGTGCATGGAGACAAAACGGAACAGCCTCCGCCCCAGTGCGCGGAGCGATCTCACGAAATCGAGCATGCCCGCCGAGGACAGGCGGTTGCGTAGACGCGTGCTTCTGTTCGTCCTCATCGCCGACTCACGAACGCGTCACGAATTGGGCAAAGGCTGAAGAGGTGGCTCGGAGTTCTGCCAGGGCACCGATGGCCGTCACACGGCCTCGGTCGAGCAGTACCACACGGTCACACGCTTCGAGTGTGGTCAGCCGATGGGCGATGAGCACAACCGTGCGATCACCGCTGAGGGAGCGGATCGCCTCCATGACGGCTTCTTCGGTCATTCCGTCCAGCGCGCTGGTAGCCTCGTCGAAGACGAGGACAGTGGGCCGCCGATACAGTGCACGGGCGATCCCGATTCGCTGACGCTCACCCCCGCTCAATCGCACGCCTCGTTCCCCGACGACCGTGTCATAGCCTCGGGGCAGGTTCTGAATGAACTCGTCAATCTGGGCCAGCCTGGCGGCTTCTTCCACCGCGGCGTGGTCGATTCGGGCGGGCGGCAGCCCGAAGGCAATGTTTTCTGAGACGCTGACATTCGCGAGAAAAATGTGTTGGGCGACGTAGCCGACCTGGCGTCTCCAAGCGGACATGGAACCGGGCGAGAGGGGCACGCCATCGACGGTCATCGAACCGGTGTCGGGTTCGAAGAGCCCGAGCAGGATGTCGGCGAGTGTGCTTTTGCCAGCGCCAGTTCGTCCGATGAGTCCGATGCTTTCTCCTCGCCGGACGTCGAGGGTGATACTGGACAACGCGGGGCGGGAAGCCCCAGGGTACGTGAAGGTCACGCCGTTCAGCGAGATTTGCCTGCAAAGAGTGAGGTTGGCAATTTGTTCTACGAGCACGGGCGGCCGGGCTCCGGCCCCGGTCCCGAACCAATCAGCGTGCAGCGCCGTGAGCGCCGGACGTCCATATCGCACGGAGACTGCGGTCGAGTAGATCTGCTGGAAGCCCGGCAGCAGCCGGTAGCCCACGAAGGAATACAGCGCCAAAGTCGGAATTGCCGAGGCCGCGCCAGTCTCGCTCTCCCCCAGCAATACCAAGGTCACGATCAGGATGCCGCCGATAGTGATGGTCTCGAGCAGATGACGTGGCAGCAACTGCCACAGCCTCTTCTTCACGCTCACTGTCGCTACGCGCTTGGATGCGTCGGCAAAGCGCGAGATGACAGTCTCACGTCGGTCAAGGACGATCAGCTCCTTGATGCCGCCAAACGCCTCATGGCTGGTTGTCAGGCCATCATGTTCCGCATCACGAGACTCGTCGGCCAGCTGTGCCTGCTGCCGGCGAGCGAGTCGAAACACCGCGAAATAGGCTCCACCAAGCGTCGTCATTGCGGCGGCTGCGATGGCCGGGCTCTGAGCCGCCAGCAGCGCGATCAGGGCGACCACCGCGATCACGCTCGAAACTCCGGACATGAGGGGCAGCAGAATGCCCCCGGTTACGCCTGATACGTCCCTATTGATCGCCCTCATCAGTGACGGCGCGTCACGCCTGATATGGAATGCGTACGGCGCGAGCAGGAAGCCCCGGAGCAGGCCCGCCGCCAGGCGATGGTGGATCCGTGCTTCGAACCGGTACTGCAGCCAGGAACTCCAGACCTTCGCGGCGTTTCCGAGCGCCACCATGGCGGCCGAACCGAGCCCAGCCCAGATTACGGTATCTCGCCAGGTGACGGCACCGACCGTGTCGGCCAACACCTGGAGTGCCGGGTAATTGGTCAAGGCGTCTGAGTTGACCACGAGAGCAATGAACGGCAGGATCGAAGCGACCCCGAGCGCTTGAAGGCCCGCCGCGATCAATGATGCCAGCAGCACCCATACGAGACGTCGCCGCTCTCTGCCGGACAGCAGATCGAGCAAATGCCGGGCGGCCTCGGTCAACAAAGACGTCGGTTTCGGGGCGTCACGCCCAACTTACCGCTCCTTCCAGCGAGTAAGCACCAGGCGCGGCCAGTCCGTGACGGGCCTACCGTGAACGATCGACCGTACCCTCCGGGATCGAAGCAGCCACTTACGCGCAGCAAGGCCGAGCGTGTCAAAGAGGACCGTCGGCAGAATGTAGGTCACGCGACCAGCAAACATCAAAAATCCAGGAAAACCTGGACGGCCGCCGGGGCCGAAGTCCTGACGCCGGGCCGGCGCGACGACCAAGCGGGTGTCACTCAAGCCCCAGGTGGCACCGTTCGGGTTGATCGCGTCGGGCTCAGCAAACGGCAGATTCGGATTAACTTTGCGATGGGTAGACGTTTTTCGAACGCTCCACGGATTGTAGTGCTCGAGATGGTAAAAATCGTAATTGCACATCTCGCCCAGATCGACCATCGGGTACTTGGTCAGGAGGCGGCGGCTCATGTTGGTCTCCATGGCGTTCATGTAGATCATCCGCTCATCGTATCCGCCGCATTCATTCCACACGTCCCGACGCAACAGCCAGATTCCAACCGCCGCCTCATAGAAGGGGCTTTTGGAGCGCCAATTCTCCTTCTTGAGCCACGGCCCGAACCACCGAACGAAGTACTCGACGCTCGAGGGGGACGGGCAGCACGCAGTGAACCTGTAGTTGACGTATTTGACGTTCGAAAACCCCATCATGAGAGGTTCGGGAATCGGCAGCGTTCCGTCGAGGCAGGCGAAGAAGGTCCGCAGGAACCGTGTTCCGACGAGCGTGTCCTGGTCAATCCTCCCGATGAACTGACCTGTCGATCGTCTCGCCGCCGCATTCAGGGCAATGACCTCGGCGAATGGGCTGTCACGTTGGAGTTCTGCCGCGAGCGCAGGCGGCACATGGACGAACGAGGTCAGGCGGGCTGCCGCCGGACAGAGGTCAAGGACCTCCCGTAGGGGCGCGGAACTTCCCCAATCGCTGACCACTACCTCGATGTCACTGGCCCTGCCGATGTCTTCGACATTCTTCGCGACAAAATTCAACGCTGTTTGGAGCCGCCAGCGCGAATCGCCCATGTAGTTGTCATTGCGGGAACAGAGAATCAGGGAAAGGGCAGGTGTCTTGGCCGAGACCCCCAGATCAGCTTGACCGGGACCCGGATCACCGCTGAAACTGGTATCAACCATTGCTGTGGAATCAGTGCTGCGCGTTCGAAACGAATCGACGCTCACTTTTCCGATAATAGCACACGGCTCCCACCCTTCGCGGCACAGAGTGTCGACCGGGCGGTCCTTCGTGCCCCATCCCGACCATCACAAGATGATCGCAACGCGTACCGCCCCAGCATCCCGCTCAGGTATGCTACGGTGCCTCCCAACGTGGCCGACGTGTTCTGCCTATCCGATCGGTAATGCGCGGAAGGCGCTTGGGCGCGATGAACATGGAACAGCGAAGAGCAGCAGGTTCAATCCGGAAGGTCGTATTTGTCGTGACCTCTGAGGGGGCTGACCGGTTTAGCGCGATGACCCGCATCGCCGCGATGTCGGCTCGATTGAGCAATCCGGGTGTCACGCTGGTGGCAGCCAGTGATCAGGATACCCACGCCGCCCTGCGCGAAGCGGGGCACCCACTCCCGGAAGAGTTTGATGAGTGGATTGTTGTTGAGACTCCGGCCGGGTCCCCGGCCTTCCGGAATCGATTCGTCAAGACCAGTCTTCGCAGCGCGATAGACGGCCCGTTCCTGTACCTGGACAATGACGTGCTTGTGCGAGGCGACCTTGGTGAACTGTTTCACCTGGACGTCGATTTGGCGGGTGTCGCGAATCATGCGCTTGACCCGCGGGCGATCTCGCGCGTTGATCGGCACGCACTGGAATCCATGGGATGGGAGCCTCGGCCTGATGTCTACATCAACGGCGGCGTGATGTTCTTCAACGACTCTCCAGCGACGCGTCGATTTTGCGCCGAGTGGCATCGCCGCTGGTTGCGGTCGTCCAGCGAGTTGTCACTGCACCAGGACCAGCCGGCTCTCAATTCCACACTGTACGATCTGCAGCCGCGGCTTTCGATCTTGCCGACCCGATTCAACGCCCAGTTCAGAGCCACCATCGGAGTCATCCCGGGCGCGACGATCTGGCACTACTACTCTTCGATGAAGAAACCGCCGGACACACGGTTTGAGCTCCTTACTGATGAGCTGGTCAGAGGATCGGAACTGGAGACACGCACGGTCCTTGCCATGATCAGAAGTACTCACCCTTGGCGTCGGGCGACCCCGCTCGACGACCTTGCGGCAGCGCGGATCCTGGCGCACGGTCGTTTTGACGGTTGGGCAGGGCGATGGCTGCGACGCGCGATCGTGCCAGGAGTGAGGCGTCGCCTCGCCAAGATTGTGGGGCGGTAGGGGGCCGGGGCAAACTGCGCCTCAACGCGCGCAGCTCCCTGAGCACTACGCGATGACGCGCTTTAACAGAACCGAAGAGCCGTGGCAAAATGACGGCGCCGAATGGTTCACTCATGACAGACAAAAAATACGCCGTGATCACCACCTTTCATCAGAAAGGCTACGAAATTTGCGGCCACAAGATGATCAGTTCCTTTGCCCAGTACTGGCCAAAGGACGTCATGCTGTACGCCTATTGGGAAGAAGAAGAGCCTCGCGACCAGTTCGACAATGTGGTCTACATCGACCTGCTGCGGTCGTGCCCGGACCTGGTAGCGTTTCGGGAACGGAATCGATCCAACAAGAAAGATCTGAGCAACCCGGTCGCGACTTTTATTGATGATGGGGTGCTCTTTGCGCAGGCCGGTGACGGCCACAAGTTCGCGGGAATTCGCTGTGCCTATAAGAACTACTGTCTGTTTCATGCTTCAACGGTGTTGGACGTTGACTACATCATTTGGTATGACGCTGACATCGTGACCCTGGAGCCGGTCACTCACGAATTCCTGGATGTCCTATGTCCAGATTGGTCAATGACGAGCTATCTGGGCAGGGAGGAGCTGCCCCATGAACATCATGGAGGCGACACCGAAACTGGTTGGGTTGGGTATAACGCCAGGCACCCGTATTTCAGAGAGTTCATTGATGCCTACAAGGAAATGTATGACCAGGACAAAATCTACAAACAGAAGTACTACTACGACTGCTACATATACGACCTTGTCAGAAGGCGGATTGAAAAAACATATGGTGTAAAGAATTTCGATATATCGAAAGCCCATCAGGTGGTCAGTGGGCACCCGTTCAATGATGGCCCCCTTGGAACGAAGCTGGATCACTTGAAGGGGCCTGACAAGCAGACGCAGATGACGGGCACTGATCAAAAATATCTCATCATACATAATCGCAATGCGGGATTTTTTTCGATCTTCCTGCAGATCGTCAATACGCTCCTACTCCTGAACGGCAACGAAGACATCGTTCCAGTCGTACGGTTGGACAGGCCATTCGCCTACACCAGTGAACCGCCGGCAGAGCGATGGCGCGCAAGGCTCAAGAGGCTTCTGCCATTCATGAGGTCGGGCAGCAGCCAAGACAACACGACCAGGTTCCCAGGCGATCCATGGCACATTTTCTTTAAGGATCTCGTTCCATACGGTCGTGGCAGCCTGAAGGCCTCAAAGTCCGTATTTCATACCGAGGCCTACTACCCTCGCGAAATACTTGGGCACTTCCCCGATCTCGACCAGCATACGTCGCTGCCAAAATTCACCGCCGCACCTTCGCAAGAAGAACGACTGGTCACTTCCCGTGTCATCGGCAGGTTCATTGAGTTGAAACGTGAATACAGAGTGGCCTTTGATGAGTACCGCGAGCAGAAGTTTTCAGGCCACTACGTCATCGGGGTCAATTACCGCGGCACAGATGCGCGGGCTGATGAGAGGAGATATGTGCCGACCTACGAGGCCTATGTGGAGCACATCGACAGGAAGATCGCGCAGTTGGACACCGACAATTACGTGATTTTTGCCACGAGCGACGAGCAAAAATTCATCGAATTTCTCTCGAGTCGCTACAGAGTGTTGTCGATCGATACAGTCAGGGAGAAAAAGAGCAATGATCTTGCAAAGCAGAGATTTGTCAATGGTTTGAATGCTCCGATGTATATACAGGCTGACAAGACTGCAGCATTGAGGGGGGCGATCATGGACTACTATCTGTTATGCCACTGCAATTGCCTCATCTACTGCATGGCGAGTATTCCGTTGGCCGCCATGCTGACGAATCCGAACCTCGAGGGAATCATGGTCAGTAGTTTTCGGATGGTAGAAGAGGATATTCGGTAGCGTCGTTCAGGTCGGAAAGAGACTCGGCCTTCGGCAACTGGCCCTTGTGTTCGCTTCGCTTCTGGCGGGCCTTGCGGTGGCGGAAGTCGCACTTGCGGTGGACGGACGCTACAACAGCGTGCTCTCACGCGGACTTGTTTCCTCGCCAGCAATCTGGGAGCCGCTCGCAAACGCAACAGAACACGAGCAATACCCCGATCTGGGGTTGCAGGTTGAGATTCGCTTCGACTCGGAAGGCGTCCGGAACCACGGCAGCGTGAGGACCCACAGGAAGCCCCAGATCATTGGCGTGTTCGGCGATAGCTTTACCGAGAACAGGCGGATCGACGATCAATTCACGTTCACGTCCGTGCTTGATGGAATTGCCAGAAGGCCCGTCCGGGTCGTGAACTGTGGCGTTGATGGGTACGGACTGGATCAGGCGCTGAAACTACTTCGCACGTTCGATGGACGGGTCATCTACCTGCGCCAAAACTTCTCGGAGGAAATGGACACGTTTGTGAAGGACGGTCATTGGAACGAGTATGGCAACCTGCAAATGGCCTCAGTGCTTGCCGGCCTCGACAGCCTGCCGTTTCACGGTGCCATCACTAGACTAGGCCTGTGAACCGTCCACTACGGGCCGCCGAAGTTCCGGTTCAGATACAACCAGTTGAGGCCCCGTTTACCCGCGCGACGGATGTGACCCATCACCTTTCGTGTTGCCAGAAGCCCTCTAGAGGGCGGGTGCCAGATCTTGTCACGGTGATCAATCTCAAGCCTCTCGAGTTCGGCGGCGTCCTCGGCGCCAATGACGTTTCCAAGATGCCGCACGTATCGTCCCTCGGTTGACAACCGCACATAGCCAAGGGCATCGATGCGCTCGTCGAAGTCCTTTTCGCCACTACAGAGAAGCCGGGTCTCCCATTCTGGAGCCAACCCTTCGAGCAGAGTGGCCTTCAAGCCAAGGAACTGGAAATGGGTGGCTGTCGCGTACGCCCGAGCACCTTGCCGCTCTAGCACGATTTCCTCCGCGTGCTTGCGCACTGCGGCGTCTCGCTCGGTCGTATATCCGATGCTCGCCGCGAAGTCGCGGTGCCATGCCTCGGGGAGGAAGTGTCCACGACGGACGACTACATCCGGGTGTCGCGCCTGATAAGAGGTCAGACACGAATTACCGTACCTGAACTGCTGGCCGACCGGAAGGGCGCTGACCATCCCCACTTCAGGAAATCTCTCCAGGAGGCTCATCGAGGCCTCGAGCCATCCGGGATAAAAGAGCACATCGTCATCGCTGTACGCGATCACTTCACCCGGCGCCGTGTTGAACATGACACGCCAAGCGTTGGCTTTCCCGATATTGACGTTCGACCGCAGCAGAAAAGTGATAATTCCGGCGGACTCCAACTCCTTGAGTCGATCGACGACGGCTTGGCAACTGGCGTTGTCGAAGACGAGGACGTCCACGCTACCCAGGGGCGTGCTCCGGGCCAGACTCAGCAGAGACGCGCTGAGGACCGCCAGGCGGCGGGAATAGTAGCCGTCTTCGTTCGGGATGTACGTGAGGACGCAGGCGGTGACTCGGGCGGGCGACCAATCCGTCGTCTGGAGCCGCGTGGGAGCGATACCTACTCGCATGCCGCCGCTCCGAGGAACAGACCAGCCGCACCGCCTCGCTGCCGGCAGCAATGCTGCGGGTTGCGCGAGCACCGGATGAAGAAGAGTGTTGGCCGGCTCAAGTGCGGTACCTGCGAGCGATCAACGAACTGTAACACACGGGGCCCCAGCGGCTCGGACGCAGGCAGCGGCTCACGCCGACCAAAATTTGATATGTGCCCGGGTCTTTGGGTAATCTGTCTCGGTTCTATGGCCATTTGCATCTCTGACTCTTACGTCGCGGAGCATACGCGGGGACCGGCGCAGGATCGGTTGCGGACGGTCATTGGCATGTCGCCCCTGATCGGAAGGTACCGGCGGGTCCGTCGGGCGCTGGCATTGGGTGCCGGCCCGGCCGGCACCGCCGAGTGCAGGGTGACCGATAGTCTGGATCGGTGCGCAGCCCACTTCCACGAACACCGGTGGGCGTTGATCGAGAACTTTTTCTCAGACGATTTTTATGCCGACTTGGTCGCCCAGTGGCCGAAGCGGTATGAGTTCGCTCCGCCCGGCTCGCTGGAGAAGAGCTATGACACCGGATTCTTCTGCCGGTGGACGGCTGATGTCACCACTGTTGCGCCGCGGCTGCGGAGGTACGACGCCCTGTCCCGCTGGGTGCGGTTCCTGGCGACACTGGAGTGTGGCGCTCGATTCAGCACTGTGTTTGGCAAGGGCGCGAACTTGAAGTGCACGTCGTTTCTGATGCACATGACCAGGGAGGGATCCCAAGTCGTGCCGCATAAGGACAGCACGTTCCGTGCCGACCGTCCCAGGCACATTCTGAATATTCTCGTCTTTGTCGATGGCCAGGGTGGCGATGGCGGGGGCGGACTGGCCCTGTCGCGTGACAACGAACTCCGGGACGTGATCGTGGAGGCGAAGTACCTGAAGAATACGGCGCTGCTGTATGACGTCAAGGCCGATTTGTTTCACGGGTTCAAGCCCGTGGCACCCGGGAAGTTCCGCTGGTCGATGTCGTCAGAGTTCTTTGACGAGGGGCCGTAGTGAGGGGTACCCAGCCCTTGAATCACGTGCCTTCGCGAACCAGACGCACGGTGTCGCTCAAGCACCGTGAACGGGGCAATCCAACAGTGGGGCGCGAGTGGTTGGCGGCAGCGACGATATCGACGTCGAGGAAAGATAGTTCGGCCAAATCTCTCCGCGAGCACGTTGCGTAGGCTCGTATCGATTCTCGAAAAAGGCAGAACCAGTCGGAGTTGGGATGGCGAAGTTCCCCGTCCCGCGAAGGCCGGAACTCTCCCTCGACGAAGTGGCGCTCCGCCAGCATGAAGGCCAGCTCGGAAGATTGGCCCCGTAGTCCGCTACTCAGGCGGAAGACTGCCGGTCGGAGGCGTGCGGGTCTTCCGCTCCCGAACCCAATTCGCCAGCGCCTGCTTCGCGCAGAGCGCGAGGTCGGGCACATCGGCGGCGATGTCGTGCCGTTCCTCCGGATCCCTCGTGAGGTCGTAGGTTTCGACGCGGTCTGTGCTGATCGTCCACACGTGTTTGCGGTCACCCTCGCGCAGCGCGAGCGTGGAGCCGGTGTCCCCGGCGAAGAGATACACCGCCTGTCGCGCCGGGTCGCCGAACAGATTCCGGCCGTCCCACTGCGGGGGCGGGGCCAGTCCCAGAAGGCCGAGGATCGACGGCGCCACGTCCGTCAGGTCGGTCAGTGCCGATGACGCACCGCCGGCCAGAAGCGCCGGACTGTGGAACAGCAGCGGGATCCGCACACTCTCTTCATACAGGTTCGTGCCGTGCCCGTAGCGGCCGTGCTGGCCAAACTCCTCGCCGTGATCGCTGGTCACCACACGCAGCGTCGAGTCGGTCAAGCCCTCCTGCTCCAGTACGTCCACGATCTCCATGATCCATTCGTCCGATCGCCGGAGGGTCTCCAGATACCGGCCGAACGAGAGGGCCGCCCACGGCCGTAGCCGATCTGGTTCTGCCATCCACGCAGACGGCGTTGGATGTCGTGGCCGTCCACCAGCACGTGCCCGGCGCTGGGCGTCAGCAGGCCCAGCAGCACATCCACCAGGGTGCTCTTGCCCGAACCACTTGGGCCAATCAGGCCCACCGATTCGCCGCTGGCTATCTGGATTGTGACTCGGTCCAGAGCTGGGGCCGGCGCTCCAGGGTAGGCATAGCTCACATCGTCCAGGTGGATGGCACCACCCACGGTGAATGCGACACCGTCGGCCACGGCCCGCGCTTCGGGTTCCGCAAGCCGTAGCTCTTCGTGCAGCCGGTCGATGACCGGCACTGTGTACCGCACGGTTTGTACGGCGCCGAGGATGCGGTTCACCGATGGCATGAGCCGGAACGCCGCGGCTGCGAGGAATCCGACGATGGGCACGATGGCTGCGATGTCGGTCCCACCCGCGACCATCGCAATGACGAGCGTGGCAAGGCCTCCGAACGTGAGCAACTCGAGCCAGAGTCGAGGCACCTGCTTCAACGTCCGCTGAGCCCGCTCCGCCCGAGCCGCCTCAACGTTGTGCCTCTGGAACTGCGCAAGGAAGCCGTCCTCCCGGCCGGGGAGCTTCACTTCTTTCGCCCCGCCCAGGCCCTGCATCAGATGCTGAAGGCGCAGGCCCTCGTGATACTCACAGGCCGTGCCCAGGCGTGTGAGGCGCGCCTTCGTGATGCGGTGATACCCCGCACTCGCACCACCAAGCACCAGGCCCACGACCAGCACTCCCACGGGCTCGATCAACAGCGCCAGACCTCCGACGCTCACGAGCGTGAGGCTCTCAGCGGCACACAAGACAATGGGCGTCACCGCGCCCTGGGCGAACGACGCCACCACGGCGGTGGCCGTGTGAATCAACCGCGCCGAGTGGTGCTGCAGGTGAACCGCCAGTCCGAGCATGGCGCCCATGATGAGCGCCGGCTGGCTCGGGTGCCCGAGTCGAGCAAGGAGCCCGGTCAACACGGGGAACCGGGCGGCAATGTCAGGTTCGACCATGAGGGCGATGACCGGAATCATCAGGCCGATACTGACGGTTTCGATCACGGCGCCGACGACCATGAACGCCAGCAGCACGGCCGCGCGCCTGCGCTGAGTTGGTGTCAGCAGCCGCCAAGTCCTTGTGAACGCCCCTGTCACACTGGTGTCCTTTCAACCGACCGGGGCTCGTCGCGCAAACACATGGCCTTTCCACGTGGCCGTGGGATCGAGGGAGTCCACAGACGGGAATGCTTCCACGAGGCGATACCCATGGACGGCCATCACGTCTCCCACCGCTCGCTCGACGAAGAAGCGGCAGGGGTAGGTCGCAGCGTAGATTGATGCGGGCACATGCTGGATGGAAATGCGATCCCTGTCCCGGAAATGCAGGTAGGGCATTCTATCGAGAATCACCGTGTCCGTCTGACGCGCCAGAAGCTCAGCCAGCAGGCCATACGGGCCGGGAAGATACTGCAACACGGCGGACAACAACAGCACGTTCGGCTCGGTGTGACCGAGGCACTCGTCGATCGTCCCGTAGAACTTCAACACGTCGTCTTCCACCTGAGTTCGTCCGGCCTCGATGTAGTGGGGCTGCTCGACAATACTCCAGCGCAGGTCGCGAAGGCCCGACAGAAACTTCCGGTTCTGGAAGTAGTGGCTGCCAAACGCCCCGCCGAAATCAAGTACGTTCAGGCGCCCGCCGTGGCGCGCGGCCACCGACAGGAGGCCGGCCAGCACCGGCCAGGCATACGCACTGCGATCGAACACCACGGAATCGCGCTCAAAGACCGGCGGCGCCCGACTTGACCTTCAGCGACTGGCGCACGACGGCCGGCGGCAGCCAATCGCGAGCGAAGAATCCCCAGTCTGTCATCGGGGGCTCACGATCTCTTGCGCAATGTAGCAGCAACGCCCGATCGTGATCGGCGCGGCCACCGGCTTGGCGCGGCCGCCAGTCAGGCACTGCGCGATGGAATTGTGCGTGTGGATCTGCGCGCCCGACGAAATCTGTGTGTAGTCGCCGATGCGCAGCGCCGCGCGTGACCCGTCGAACACCGTGAACGGGCCAATCCAGCAGTGCGCGCCCACTTCCACGTCGCCCAGGATGAGGCACTCGTCATAGACGGAGGTGCCCACGCCAAAGCCGCGCTCGGCGGCCAGCCGCCACCGGTCGTTGCGCAGCGTCCCGACCGGCACGTGCCGCTTGATGAACTCCACGTCCGCCGCCGCAACATCCACGACAGCGTCCTACGAGACGGTTCGTGACGCGTCGACCGGCGGTGAGGGGGACAAGCCCGCGAAGACGACGGTCCAGCCGTATCGAGACACGCTCGATCGCCTGTGGATTATCGATCCGCTGCCTGCGTGGCAACCCGTCCACAATCCGATCACCCGATTGACAGGCCCACCGAAACACCATCTTGCGGATCCCGCGCTGGCTGCGCGTTTGCTCGGCGCGGACGCCGACGCGTTGCTGGATTCGCGAGCGCTGGGTCCCCCCATCCCGAGGCGTGGCACGTTGCTCGGACACCTGTTCGAGTCGCTCGTGACCCAAAGCGTGCGTGTGGTCGCGCAGGCGACGAAGACGTCCGCCATCTTCGATGGCTGGCAGCGACGATAGGGGACGATCTACGTGATGCGGTGATAGTGAGGAAGGGCGGGCTCAATTCCTGCCTCGCCTCGCGCCTCAGAAAATCGTGTAGACGAACGGCGCGAGCACCGACCCCTGCGTGGCCAGCATCAACGCGCCGATCATGACCATGACGATGATGATGGGGAGGAGCCAGAACTTCTTGCGCACCCGCATGAATTCCCAGAGTTCCTTGAACAGGCTCACATTGCTCATCGTCGGTTCCGTCCTAAAACTGGCGGTTGAGGTCGCTGCGACGCGCAGCGCCTGCCGGCCGGGTGATCCAATACGATTCGCCACGAGGGCGCACCAGTGCATTATGGCCAAAGGCGCGCCGCACAAGGCCGATCGGCGTCAGCACCACAAAATAGATGCCGCCCATGAAGATCGGCGTCGTCACCTTCGACATCAGCACCGCCAGGCCCATCCACGCGCGGTAGACCGGCCCCATCGAGCCGGGAATCAGGGCGCCGCCGGCCATCAGCGCACCGCCAAGCGACCACAGCACCATGGGCGCGACCGAGTGCCCACGCCACCAGGACACGCCGCCCAGCAAGACAAACACGCCGCCCACGAGCAGCCCGAACTTGCGGCCTTCCGCCGGGCTCAGTCGAGCTGGAATGCTGCGTTCGAGGTGCACCTGATGATTCTACGGGGCTTTTGTCGATGTGCGGTATCCACACTGTCCTTATTGAAGTGATTAATGAGTGATATGCACGATCGTTCCTGGCGCAATGCCGAGCCGACCGCATTGCCAACGGATGGTGAATCCCCGCAAAACTCGCTGACGCCGAGAGGCTCTGACTTCAGTCGAGCTGGAATTCTGCTTTCCAATCCGCAGTTTCCTTCCACGCCGGCTGCGAGGCCTTGTCGAGATAATACGGGCCCAGCACGAGCGTGTCGATGTGCGTGCGCATGAAACACCGATACGCGTCTTCGGGGGTGCAGACGATGGGCTCGCCGCGCACGTTGAAGGACGTATTGACCAGGACCGCGCAGCCGGTGAGCCGCTCGAATTCGGCAATCAAGTCGTAGTAGTCGGGGTTGACGTCGCGCGAGACGGTCTGAATACGGGCCGAATAATCGATGTGCGTGACGGCCGGAATGTCGGACCGCAGCACATTGAGCTGCTCGATGCCCCAGAGCCGCTGCTGCTCGCTGGTCATCGGAATCTGGCGCGACTTCTTTACCGGCGCCACCAGCAACATGTACGGCGAGTCGTCGTCGAGCTCGAAATAGTCGGCCACGCGCTCGCGCAGCACGCTGGGCGCAAAGGGCCTGAAGCCTTCACGGAACTTGATCTTGATGTTCATGTCGGCCTGCATGCGGGGACTGCGCGGGTCGCCCAGAATGCTGCGGCAGCCAAGCGACCGCGGGCCAAACTCCATCCGCCCGTTGAACCAGCCGACAATCTTCCCGCTCGCCAGATCCTGCGCGACGGTCTTGCGAAGGTCGGCCGGCTCGATCTTCGTGAACACGGCGCCAGCCGATGTCAGCCAGGCCTCGATCTCGGCGTCGGAGAACGCGGGACCCAGGTAACTGCCATTCATGGCATCTCGGCCGGGGACCACCGTGCGTGGCTTCTGGCAGTGCCGATTCCACACAAGCGTGGCCGCGCCAAGCGCGCCGCCCGCATCCCCGGATGCCGGCTGAATCCAGAGGCGTTTGAAAGGACCTTCACGCAGCAGCCTGCCATTTCCGACACAGTTGAGCGCCACGCCACCCGACAGGCACAGGTGCTCGGCACCCGTTTCGCGATGCGCGGTGCGCGCCATCCGCAGCATCACTTCCTCTGTGACGTGCTGCACCGATCGGGCCAGGTCCATCTGCTTCTGCGTCAACTGGCTCTCGGCCTGGCGCGGCGGACCGCCAAACAGTTCATCAAACGCACCGCTCGTCATCGTCAAACCGGCGAGATAGTTGAAGTACTTCTGGTCCAGCGTGAACGACCCGTCGTCGCGCAGGTCCATCAGATGGTTGAGGATGAGGTCCACGTACTTCGGCTGGCCATAGGGCGCCAGGCCCATGACTTTGTACTCGCCCGAGTTGACCTTGAAGCCGGTGTAGTACGTGAAGGCCGAGTAGAGCAGACCGAGCGAGTCGGGCCAGTGCAATTCCTTGATGATTTCGAAGTCGTTGTCTCGCCCCATGCCGATGGTGGTGGTGGCCCACTCACCGACGCCATCCATCGTGAGAATGGCCGCTTCCTGGAATGGCGACGGAAAAAACGCGCTGGCCGCGTGCGACTCGTGATGTTCGGCGTACAGGATCTTGCCCTCGTACCCGAGCGAGTCGTGCAACTCCCGATCGATGTAGAGCTTGTCCTTGATCCACAGCGGGCCGGCCGCCAGGAACGACCCGAATCCGCGAGGGGCCACGCCGATGTAGGTCTCGAGGATGCGCTCGAACTTGAGCAGCGGCTTGTCGTAGAAGGCGACGTGGTCGAGGTTCTTCGCCTCGATGCCGGCGGTCTTCAGGCAGAACTCGACCGCCCGTGCAGGAAACGCCGCGTCACCCTTCTTTCGGGTGAATCGCTCTTCCGACGCCGCAGCCAGGATCTCGCCATCGCGCACCAGGCACGCGGCGCTGTCGTGGTAAAACGCGGAAATGCCAAGGATGTGCACGCGCTTCATCATTTCACACGAGCCATCAAAAACCTCGGGTTGCACACAAGGCGTCAAGGACTGACAGAGACTGGCTCAATCAGCGATTGGAGAACATCGCCCTGCGGTATTCGCGGTTCATGGTGGCGATGTGTCTGAGCGAAATGCCCTTGGGGCACACGGCTTCGCACTCGCCCTCGTTGGAACAGCCGCCGAAGCCGGCGGTGTCCATCGCTTCCACCATGGCGACCACGCGCGTGGGCGCTTCGGCCCGGCCCTGGGGCAGCAGGGCCAGCTGGGTGATTTTGGCTGAAGTGAACAGGGCCGCCGACGCGTTCTTGCACGCGGCGACACACGCGCCGCATCCGATGCACACGGCCGCATCCATCGCCTCGTCAGCCACCGTCTTCGGGATGAGAATCGCGTTGCCGTCAGGCGCGCCGCCCGTGTTGACCGACGTGTAGCCGCCGGCCTGAATGATGGCGTCAAACGCACTGCGGTCCACGACCAGGTCCTTGATGAGCGGAAACGCCAGCGCCTGCCACGGTTCAATGACGATGGTGTCGCCGTCGTTGTAGCGACGCATGTGGAGTTGGCAGACCGTGGTGCAGGGGTCGGGGCCGTGCGCGCGGCCGTCCACCATCACGCCACAAGTACCGCAAATGCCTTCGCGACAGTCCGAGTCGAACGCGATCGGGTCTTCCCCACGAGCGATCAGGGTCTCGTTGACCGAGTCCAGCATCTCGAGGAACGACATATCGGGTGCCACGTGGTCGGCGGTGTAGTCCACCAGCCGGCCTTTGGCGTCGGGCCCGGCCTGCCGCCAGACTTTGAGGTGTACCTTCACTTGTAACTCCGTTGTGATGGCTTCACGTTCTCGAAAATGAGCTGTTCCTTGTGCAACTCATGGGGCGTGCCGACGCCACGGAATTCCCACCCGGCCACATACGCAAAATGCTCATCGTCGCGTCTGGCTTCGCCGTCGGGCGTCTGACTTTCTTCGCGGAAGTGGCCGCCGCAGGACTCGGTGCGGTGCAGGGCGTCGAGCGCCAGCAGCTCGCCGAACTCGAGGTAGTCGGCCACGCGACCGGCGTATTCCAGATTTTTGTTGAGGTTGTTCGGGTCGCCGGGGACCGAGACGTTCTGCCAGAACTCGTCGCGAAGCTGCGGAATGCGGGCGAGCGCGCGCCTGAGGCCCGCGTCGGTGCGCGACATGCCGACTTCGTCCCACAGGAGGCGTCCGAGTTCGCGGTGCAGTTCCCGCGGCGTCTTTGACCCCTTGACGCTGAGCAGGGAGGTAATCCGCGATTGCACGGCGTGTTCGGCCTCCTTGAACGCGTCGTGGTCGGTGGTGACTTTTTCCACCGGCGTGGACGCGATGTAGTGGGCCAGCGTGCAGGGAATGACGAAGTAGCCGTCGGCCAGGCCCTGCATCAGGGCGCTTGCGCCCAGCCGGTTGGCGCCGTGGTCCGAGAAGTTCGCTTCACCCAGCACGTGGAGGCCGGGCACCGTGCTCATGAGGTTGTAGTCCACCCACAGGCCACCCATCGTGTAGTGGATGGCCGGGTACATGCGCATCGGTTCCTTGTACGGGTCTTCGTCGGTGATCTTGCGATACATGTCGAAGAGATTGCCGTAGCGGCCGGCCACGGTGGCATGGCCGAGGCGGTCGATCGCATTCTTGAAGTCGAGGTACACGGCCAGGCCGCTCTCGCCCACGCCACGGCCGTCGTCGCACGCGGCTTTGGCGTTGCGCGAGGCCACGTCGCGAGGCACGAGGTTGCCGAAACTCGGATACTTGCGCTCGAGGTAGTAGTCGCGCTCGGTTTCCGGGATGTCGTTGGGATGACGCGTGTCGTGCTGCTGCCTGGGCACCCACACCCGTCCGTCGTTGCGGAGCGACTCGGACATCAACGTCAGCTTCGACTGATCGCTTCCCGTCACCGGAATGCAGGTCGGGTGAATCTGGGTAAAGCAGGGGTTTGCAAAGTACGCCCCGCGTTTGTGGGCGCGCCACGCGGCCGTCACGTTGGAGTTCACCGCATTGGTGGAGAGGTAGTACGCCGTGCCGTATCCGCCGGTGGCCAGACACACGGCGTCGGCCACATACCGTTCGAGTTCGCCGGTGACGAGATTGCGGCAGATGATACCGCGCGCCTTGCCGTCGATGATCACCACGTCCAGCATCTCTCGCTGCGTGAACATCGTCACGGAGCCCTTGGCCACCTGGCGCATCATCGATTGGTAGGCGCCAAGCAGCAGTTGCTGCCCGGTCTGGCCACGTGCATAAAACGTGCGCGAGACCTGGGCGCCGCCAAACGATCGATTGTCGAGCTGGCCGCCGTACTCGCGCGCAAACGGCACTCCCTGCGCCACGCACTGGTCGATGATGTTGACGCTGGTCTGGGCCAGCCGGTACACGTTGGCTTCACGCGACCGATAGTCGCCGCCCTTGATCGTGTCGTAAAACAAGCGCCAGATGCTGTCGCCGTCGTTCTGGTAATTTTTCGCCGCGTTGATGCCGCCCTGCGCCGCAATACTGTGCGCCCGTCTGGCGCTGTCGTGGATGCAGAAGCTCAACACGTTGTACCCCAGCTCACCGAGTGACGCCGCCGCCGACGCGCCGGCCAGACCGGTGCCGACGATGATGACCGTGTGTTTGCGACGGTTCGCCGGGTTCACCAGCTTGCTGTCGAACCGGTGCCGATCCCACTTGTCGGCGAGTGGCCCGGAGGGAATGTTGGGGTCGAGGGTCATAGGAAGAAATACACCCACACGGGGATGAGCGCGAAGGCGGTCGAGAGGAGCACCGCAAGCCCAAGGCCGCCTGAAAGGATTGTGGATGTCCATCCGGGCGTCATCAGGCCCAGCGACTGGAACGCACTCGAGATGCCGTGGCGCAGATGCAGGCCAATGACGGCCATCGACACGACGTAAAAGATCACCAGACCCGGCGACTGGAAGACCTCGACGACGAGGCGGTAGATGTCGCGCGTGCCTGGGTCAGGCGACGCATAGTAGGCCCCGTATTTCAGCGTGGCGATGTGGATCACCAGGAAGACGAGCAGGCTGATGCCCGACACCGCCATGGTCGTCGATCCCCACGACTTGCGGCTGGGGCCACCGGCCCAGACTTTTTTCGTGTACGGCCGGGGGCGAGCGGTGCGGCCCTGCATCACGTGGCGCAGCGCCCGGTAGATATGGAGCAGCAGGAGGCCGATGAGGCCAAGCTCCGCCGGAATCACCAGTGGATTGGTGATGAGGGCATGACTGTATCCGTTGAACTTCTCAGGGCCGAGCAGGATGAGCAGATTGCCGGCGAGGTGAGCGACGAGAAATCCCACAAGCGAGAGTCCCGTCAGCGCGACCAGAAATTTCGAACCGACTGACGTGCCGAGTGCCTTCAAGGCTTTCAATTCACGTTCTCCACTCCACATTCTATCTTTTGATAGACTTTCTGTCCCGTATGAAGATTCACGAGTACCAAGGCAAATCCATCCTCGCGCGTCACGGCGTTGCTGTGCCTCGCGGCTTCGTGGCGTTCACGGCTGATGAGGCGCGCGCACATGCGGAAGCCCTCGGCGGCGGCACGGTGGTCGTCAAGGCCCAGATTCACGCCGGGGGCCGTGGCAAGGGCGGCGGCGTCAAGGTGGTCAAGAACCCCGATGCCGCGCATGCGGCCGCATCGGCCATCCTGGGGATGACACTCGTCACCTATCAGACAAGTCCGGCCGGGCAGGTGGTGTCGCGGGTGCTGGTGGAAGAAGGCCTGCAGATGACGCGCGAAATGTACCTGGGGCTGGTCATCGATCGGTCGACGCAGAAGAGCGTCCTGATGGTGAGCCAGGAAGGCGGCGTGGAGATCGAGAAAGTGGCCCACGAAACGCCCGAGAAGATTTTCAAGGCGTTTATCGACCCGGCGCTGGGACTGCAGCCGTTTCAGGCGCGGCAACTGGCGTTCAAGCTGGGCCTGTCGGGCGACGAAGTCAAGAAGGCCGTCACACTGATGCTGTCGGTGTACGAGGCGTTTGTGGCCAGTGACGCGGCCCTGCTCGAGATCAACCCTCTGGTGGTGACCGCGGCCGGCGACCTCATCGCGCTCGACGCCAAGGTGAACTTCGACGACAACGCGTTGTACCGGCACCCCGACATCAAGGCGTTCCGCGACCTCGCCGAAGAGGACCCGCTCGAAATCGACGCGTCGAAGTTCTCGCTCAACTACATCAAACTGGACGGCACCATCGGGTGCATGGTGAACGGCGCCGGCCTGGCGATGGCCACCATGGACATCATCAAGCTGGCGGGCGGGGAGCCGGCCAACTTCCTGGATGTGGGCGGCGGCGCCAACGCCGAGCAAATCAAGAACGCCTTCCGCATCCTGATGTCGGATACCAGCGTCAAGGCCGTGCTCATCAACATCTTCGGCGGCATCCTGCGGTGTGATGTGCTGGCGCAGGGCGTGATCGCCGCGGTGCAGGACCTGGGCGTGCGGGTGCCGATTGTCATCCGCATGGAAGGCACCAACGTCGAGCTGGGCAAGCAGATGCTCAAGGACAGCGGCCTCAACTTCACAACCGCCGACGCCATGGACATCGCTGCGGCTAAAGTTGTCGAACTGGGGAAATTAGGAAATTAGGAAATGTCTGTACTGATTGATAAGTCGACGCGTCTGGTGGTGCAGGGGCTGACGGGCCGCGAGGGAACGTTTCACGCCAAGCAGGCCCAGGCCTATGGCACGAACGTGGTGGGAGGCGTGACGCCCGGCAAGGGCGGCACCACGCATGAGGGCTGGCCGGTGTTCAACACGGTGGCCGATGCGGTGGCGGCCACCGGCGCCAATGCGTCGGTCATCTTTGTGCCGCCTCCCGGCGGTGCCGACGCGGTCATGGAGGCTGCCGATGCCGGACTGGCGCTGGCCGTCTGCATCACCGAGGGCATCCCGACGCTGGACATGATGAAGGCGCTGGCCTTCATGAAGGGCACCGGGATGCGTCTCATCGGGCCGAACTGCCCGGGTCTGATTTCGGCCGGCCGGGCCAAGGCCGGCATCATCCCCGGCCACATCTGCAAGGAAGGCCGGGTGGGCATCGTGTCGAAGTCGGGCACGCTGACCTACGAGGCCATTCACCAGTTGACCGGCAACGGCCTGGGGCAGACCACCTGTATCGGCATTGGCGGCGACCCGCTCATCGGCACCTCGTTCATCGACGCGCTCACGTTGTTTGCGGCCGACCCCGAGACCGAAGCCGTGGTGATGATTGGCGAAATTGGCGGCTCGGCTGAAGAAGAGGCCGCGGCCTACATCAAGGCGTCGTTCAAGAAACCCGTGGTGGGCTTCATCGCCGGCCAGACGGCCCCCCCGGGGCGCCGGATGGGGCACGCCGGCGCCATCATCGCCGGAGGCAAGGGCACCGCGGCCGAGAAGATGGCCGCCCTCACCGACGCCGGCGTGCGCGTGGTCAACAGCCCCGCCGACATTGGAAGGGCGATGGCGGAACTGATCGGGTAAGGGCTTCTCAGGGTGCGGAGGGCGTCTTGGGATGCGGAAGCGGGGACGGGTGTGGATCTGTGGGAAACTCCGGGAACTCTGATCGCGATGTTCCGGGAGTTTTCCACAGATCCACACCCGTCCCCTTATACTTACTAGATTATGTCCTCGCCGTCCGCCACGGCCGCACCGGCCGAGTCTCCTGCCTCCCAACTCGTCGTCAATAACTTCAGCATTTCAGTCGCCACCGTCAACGGGTCTGGCAGTCAGACGGCCAACCAGGTGCTGCTGCGCGCCATCTTCCAGATGGGCGTGCCGATTTCAGGCAAGAACATGTTCCCGTCGAACATCGCGGGACTTCCGACGTGGTACACCATTCGTGCGAATGCCAAGGGCTACATCGCCCGCAAGAAGGAAATCGATTTCCTGGTCGCGATGAATGCCGAAACGGCGCGCGAAGACGTCCTGTCGCTCGACCCGGGTCGGGCGGTGGTCTACGACGCGCCACTGAAGCTCAATGAACTGCGCGACGACCTGATGTTTTATCCCGTCCCGTTCGACAAGATCGTCGCCGAGGTGTGTCCGGACGCCAAGCTCCGGCGCCTGGTCAAGAACATGATCTACGACGGCATCCTGTCGCACCTGCTCGGTGTGGAGCTGAGCGAAATGGTGAAGGCCCTGTCATCGCAGCTCGGCAAGAAGCCGAAGGCGATGGCGCTCAACCAGGGCGCGCTCGAAGCCGGCGCGACGTACGCCCAGGAACACTTCCCGGAGATCACGCATCCGTACCGGATTGAGCGGATGAACGGCACCGCAGGACAGATCCTGGTGGAAGGCAATTCGGCTGCGGCGATGGGCTGCATGTTCGCCGGCTGTACCGTGGTCGCGTGGTATCCCATCACGCCCTCGTCGTCGTTGCCTGAGGCGTTGATTGGATACATGCGCAAATACCGCATGGATAAGGAGACCGGCAAGGCGACGTTTGCCATCGTGCAGGCCGAAGATGAAATTGCGGCGCTCGGCATGGTGATTGGCGCGAGCTGGGCGGGCGCTCGGGCGATGACGTCCACGTCGGGGCCCGGTATTTCATTGATGTCGGAGTTCGCGGGCCTGGCGTATTACGCCGAGGTGCCGGCCGTGGTGTTTGACATTCAGCGCGTGGGCCCTTCTACCGGTTTGCCTACGCGCACGGCGCAGGGCGACATCCTCTTTGCCGCGATCAACTCCCACGGCGACACCAAACACGTCCTGCTGCTTCCGTCGTCCATGACCGAGTGCTTCGATATGGCCGCCGACGCGTTTGACTTGTCCGAGCGCCTCCAGAGCATCGTGTTTGTGATGAGCGACCTGGATCTGGGCATGAACACCTGGATGTCGGAGCCGTTCATCTATCCCGCCAAGCCGCTGGATCGCGGCAAAGTGCTCGACGAGGCGAAGGTGCGCGAATTGGGCGCCACGTGGGGCCGCTACAAGGACGTGGATGGCGACGGGATCCCCTGGCGCTCATTACCCGATACGAACACGCCGCCGTTTTTTACACGTGGGTCGGGCCACAACGCGATGGCGCAGTATTCAGAGCGCGCCGAAGACTACGTGACCAACCTGGATCGCCTCGCGAAGAAATTCGAGACGGCCAAGGGCCTGGTGCCGCAGCCGGTGGATGAAACGGTGCCTGGCGCCACAGTCGGCATCATTGCCTACGGGTCCAGTCACTGGGCGGTGGAAGAGGCGCGCGACCAGTTGCGTGAGGAGGCGTCACTGCCGGTCTCGTACCTGCGGCTGCGCGCGTATCCATTCCCCGACGCAGTGGAAGACTTCGTGCGCCGCCACGACCGGGTGTATGTGGTGGAGCAGAACCGTGACGCGCAGATGATGAGCCTGCTGCGCATGGACCTTGCCCCGGCCCTGCAGACGCGGTTGCGAAGCGTGCTGCACTACAGCGGTTTGCCGATCGACGCCCGCAGCGTCACCCAGAACATCCTCGCGCAGGAGAACTCGTAATGTCGACCGACACGCCCAGCCCCACGCCCGCCCCGGCCGCGAAGAAGACCAATCGCCTCGGCCTTGAACTCACCACGTACCGTGGCAGCAAGACCACGCTCTGCGCCGGATGCGGCCACAACGCCATCACCGAGCGCATCATCGACGCCTTCTACGAAATGGGTGTGGATGCGAAGAAGGTCTTCAAGCTGTCGGGTATCGGCTGCTCGAGCAAGAGCCCGGCGTACTTCCTGAACGCATCGCATGGGTTCAACTCCGTGCATGGCCGCATGCCGTCGGTGGCCACCGGCGCGATGCTCGCGAACAAGACCATGATGGCCATCGGCGTGAGCGGCGACGGCGACACCGGGGCGATCGGCATCGGTCAGTTCGTGCACCTGATGCGCCGCAACCTGCCCATCATCTACATCATCGAAGACAACGGCTGTTATGGCCTGACCAAAGGCCAGTTCTCCCCGACGGCCGACATGGGCTCCAAGGCGAAAAACGGCGTGGTCAACGACCTGCCGCCGATTGATACGTGCGCGCTGGCCATCGAACTGGGCGCCACCTTTGTGGCGCGGTCGTTCTCGGGCGACAAGAAGCAGTTGCTCAGCATCCTGAAGGCGGCCATCGCCCACCGAGGCACCTGCATGATCGACGTGATTTCACCGTGTGTGACGTTCAACGACCACGAGGGCTCCACCAAGAGCTACGCGTACGCGAAGGACCATGACGAGGCCCTCGGCGAGGTCACGTTCGTGCCGTTCTTCGAGGACATCACCGTGGAGTACGAGCCCGGCTCGACCACTGCGGTGACGATGCATGATGGGTCGCATTTGTATTTGAAGAAGATCGCGGAAGATTACGACCCGCAGGACAAACTCTCCGCGCATCGGCTGCTGCACGAAACCGCGCGGCGGGGCGAGTTCGCCACCGGCGTCATCTATGTGGAGCCTGACAAGGACGACTTCCTGACCGCGCTCAACACCGTGGACGAGCCGCTCGCGTTCCTGCCGACCGCCAGGACACGGCCGTCCAAGGCCGTGTTGGACGAGCTCATGAAGGGGTTGATGTAGGGATCGGGGTCCAGGACCCCAGGACCCCGACACGTAAGATAGAATTCGCCAGATATGACTGAGAGAACGTTCGCCATCATCAAGCCCGACGCCGTGAAGGCGGGGTATACCGGCCGCATCCTGGCCCGCATCGAAGAACAGGGATTTGGCATCCGCGGCATGCGCCGGATTCATCTGAGCAAACGCGAAGCCGAAGGGTTTTACGCCGTCCACGGCGCGCGACCGTTTTTCGGCAGCCTGACCGACTTCATGTCGTCGGGCCCCTGTGTGGTGTTGTGCCTCGAGGCTCCCGACGCCATCCTGAAATGGCGCGCGGCTATGGGCGCCACAGACCCGGCGAAGGCCGAGGCCGGCACCCTGCGTAAGGAGTTCGGCGCGTCGATTGAAAACAACGCGACGCACGGCTCGGACGCCCCCGAGACAGCGGCGTTCGAACTCGGCTACTTCTTTCGCGGACTCGACCTGTGAGCATCAAGTCGGATCGCTGGATCCGTCAGATGTCGCGCGACCACGGCATGATCGAGCCGTTTGTCGACACTCAGGTGAGCGCGGGGGTCGTCTCCTACGGGTTGTCGTCGTACGGCTACGACATTCGCGTGGCCGACGAGTTCAAGGTGTTCACCAACATCAACAACACGGTGATCGACCCGAAGGCGTTCGACCCGCGGTCGTTTGTGGATATCCGGGCCGACGTCTGCATCGTGCCGCCGAACTCGTTCGCGTTGGCGCGCACCATCGAGTATTTCCGCATCCCGCGCGACATCCTGACCATCTGCCTCGGCAAGTCCACCTACGCCCGCTGCGGCATCATCGTCAATGTGACGCCATTCGAGCCCGAGTGGGAAGGGTTCGTGACACTCGAAATTTCGAACACGACCCCGTTGCCGGCAAAGATCTATGCGAACGAGGGTATCGCGCAGGTCCTGTTTTTCCAGAGCGACGAAGTGTGTGAGCGCTCCTACGCCGACAAAAAGGGCAAGTACCTCAAGCAGACCGGCGTGACCCTGCCGAAGATTTAGGAACTTAGGAACGCAGTGCTGTGCTGTTGGGGACAGCGATTCTGACGTCGCGGGCGCCAAAATCGTCTCCATGAAAACAGGATCTCTTGTTGGCGTGGTGTTGATTGTGCTCGGCCTTTTGGCGTTGGCGTATCAGGGCTTCTCCTACACGAGCCGCGAGAAGGTTCTTGATATCGGGCCGCTTGAGGCGCACGCCGATACCGAGAAGACGGTGGCGATTCCGCCCATCGCCGCAGGCGCGGCCGTGCTCGTGGGTCTCGTGCTGGTCGTGGCCGGACGTAAATCAGGCTAGCGGCCGTCCGTAGCGCGGCCGCCGTCCGTAGCGCGGCCGCCGTCCGTAGCGCGGCCGCCGTCCGTAGCGCGGCCTGGGTCTCAAGGCCGCGGCGACCCGCGGCCTTGGGACCTGGGCCGCACTTCCGCGTGTACGCCGCTCCCCCGTGAGACACTGCCTTCTTGTGCTGATCCCCTCACTCTGGCGCGGCGGCGTCATTGCGGCCGCCATCGTGATCGCAGGCGGTGCGGCGATCGCGTCGGCGGCCGAGCCTGGGCCGTCGGCCGGGCAGGCGTTGCTTGACGTGCCCTACGTGACTCAGACACCCGAATTGTGCGGCGGCGCGGCGGTCGCCATGGTGTTGCGTTATTGGGGGCAACGCGAGGTGTTCGCCGAAGACTTCGCCGCACTCGTCGTCCCCAGCGAGCGTGGCATTCCCACGGGTGCCCTTGTGGCGGCCGTCCGCGACCGCGCATGGCAGGCCGTGGTGTTGCCGGTCACTGATGATACGGGTCACGCGCGCATTCGCACCGAGGTGGCCCAGGGGCGTCCGCTCATCGCCTTGATCGAAGTCGCGCCCCGCACCTACCACTACGTCGTCATCGTCGGCGCCACCGGTGATCAGGTGGTGTTGCATGACCCCGCACGGGCGCCGTTTCGGGTGTTGACGTGGGCAGAGTTCGACCGCGCGTGGGCGGTCACGAATCGCTGGAGCATGCTGATCCTGCCGCCAGAGGCCGGTCGTCTGCTTTCGCCGCCGGTCACGGTCAAGCCCGCCATACCCGGCCCTGAGGGTCCAGTGACTCCCTGTGACGGGCTCGTCGCGCGCGGCGTGACCCTGGCGCGTGGCGGTGAGGGTGCGGCGGCCGAGCAGGCACTTGTGGCGGCCACCACCATGTGTCCGAAGAATCCCGTCGCATGGCAGGAACTGGCGGGATGGCGATTCTCCGAGTCACGGTGGGCCGAGAGCGAGCGTTTTGCGAGCATGGCTGTGCGGCTGGCGCCCACTGACGAGTACGCGCGTCGGCTCCTCGGTACCAGCCGGTATCTGCTTGGGGATGAGGTCGGCGCTCTGACCGCGTGGACGCCTCTTGGTGAGCCGCGTATCGATGCGATCGACGTGCGGGGCGCCGAGCGCACCCGCCACCCCGTGGTGGTGAGAGCCACAGGGTTGCAGCCACGTCAACTGCTGACGGCCGACGTGTTCGAGCGTGCGCGGCGGAGACTGGACGCACTGCCGGTTGCCTCGCGTGCGCGCCTTCAATATGAACCGCTCGATGCCGGCCTGGCCAAAGTCGATGCGGTCATTGCGGAGCGGCCAGTGGTGCCGTGGGGATGGCGGCCGCTGGCCACCATCGGCATTCGCGCCGCGGTCAGTCGCGAAGTGCGCGTGGACGTGGCGGGCGCACTGGGAGCCGGCGAATTGGCGGCCTTCTCGTGGCGATGGCGATCGGCGCGGCCGCGTGTCGCCTTCAGTCTGGCGGTGCCGTCCCCCCACTGGATTCCCGGCGTCGTGTCGGTGACGGGCTTGTGGGAGCGCCAGTCGTACCAGACGCCCGCGACGACGGCCGCGGCCGCGGAGCCGCTGGTGGAACGGCGCCGTCGTGCCGGCGTGTCGATGGCTGATTGGGCCACGAGCCGGATCCGGTGGCATGGCGGCATCGCGATGGATCGCTTTGACTCGCGTGGCCATGTGGCGCTGGATGGCGGCCTTGAGTTCCGCCTGGCCGGTGATCACGTGGCGCTTGGCATGCTGGGCGGCGGTTGGGTCCCGCTCTCGGGCGGCGATCCATTTGCGTCAGGGCGTGTGCGAGCCGCGTGGCGATCGACGATGGAGTTGCATGCGCCCTTGTGGACGGGCAGCGTGGCGCTTGCGAGTGCGGGGCGGTCGGCGCCGCTGGCGCTGTGGGAAGGGGCCGGCGGCGGGCATGCCCGTTCGGGCCTGCTCCGCGCCCATCGTCTGCTCACAGACGATGTGGTGACGGGGGAGGCGTTTGGGCGCACGTTTGCGTATGGCACCACGGAGTATGCGCGGCCGGTGGGCCGTGTGATGGCTGGTGCCATTGCGGTCGCGGGTTTTGTGGATGTGGCTCGGACCTGGCATCGCCTGAGCACGTCGGACCGATCGGCGCTTCTGGTGGACGCGGGCGCGGGAGTGAGAATCAGCACGGCGGGCCGCACGGAAGTGTTACGGATCGATGTGGCGCAGGGGCTTCGTGGTGGAGGCACCAGGGTGTCGGTCACATGGGGACGCGCCTGGCCGTGGTGAGCCGGCGGTGTGCCGAATGGAACAGCGGCTGCGGGCCCGGTTCGGTAACGTGAGGCTGTCTGTCTGGCGCGTATGCCGGGCACGAGGTCTCAAGGAGTGAGCATGCGTATTCGAACTGTGTCTGCGGCGTTGATTTTTTCGTTGTGTGTGTGGAGTTCACCGGCCTTCGCGCAGCAGCGGCACGTGGTCACTCCGGCCGAGATGCGTCAGGCCATTGCGGGTCAGGCGCAGACCGACCAGCAGAACCGCGAGGCCGTTGTCGGCGTGTTGCAGCGCACGCAGGTGCGTGAAGTGGCCGGCCGTCTTGGCCTGACCGTGGCGAGTGCCCAAACGGCTGTGGCTACGCTCAACAGCGTCGAGCTGGCGCAGGCTGCCGATGCCGCCCGCCAGGCCGAGGTGCAGTTGTCGGGCGGCAACACCGTGGTGATTTCGTTGACCACGTTGCTGCTGATCATCATCATTGTGATTTTGGTCGCGGACTGACGAGGTTGCGGTTTCGGGCCCGGCGAGATACCATTAGGATTCCTTGACGCGGGGTGGAGCAGTCCGGTAGCTCGTTGGGCTCATAACCCAAAGGTCGCAGGTTCAAATCCTGCCCCCGCAACCAACCTCTCGAAGGACTTACGGCACTCGCCGTAAGTCCTTTTTTCGTTGTCGGTCACAGCGTTCAGATCCGTCTCGGGCGTGAGGTTCAGCCCGAGCTACGTTTTTCGGATTGGCGACGATTGCCGCCATGGGGCTTCAACGACCGCTCGTCCCAGCTACCATCGATGTCGCACGCGGCGCATCAGCCACGGGACGAGTTGGCGCCTGGCGTCGAGGCCCACAAGGCCCGCCGTGAATCGCAGAAAACCAGTGGTTCCAGGATGGCGGCGCCTCGCTCGTCGCCACCCTCGCCAGAATAACCACAGGTTCACGGCCGGACCGACCGGGCGCGTCTTCACGCGGCATTCCAGGCGGTCTGCCCACGACCCGGGCGAACGGCCCAACTCCGTCAGTACCGTCGCAGGCACGGCGACGTCCGGCATGTCGGCAACCAGTCGGAGTGCCACCCGCAACTGGTAGGACAGCTGACGCTGTCGTGCTTCCGCCACGAGCACGTCCCAGGCCAGCGTGTTGCCGGCCCGGCGGAGCACTTCGACCGCGTCGGCCACCCAGGTCCCGGCGTGTACCCGACTCCACCGCAAACCGTGGATGCAGACGTGCAGCAGTTGATCGGCAGGGCTCAGGACAAGCCAGCGCGTCTGCTCGTCCTCGACGGACACCGTCCGTCGCCAGACCTCCGCGTCGACGCCGGGCCAGGTGCATTCCTGCAGCAGGTACTGATGCACGTCGAGGGCGCCGCCGTCTGCGGCCGAGTAGCCGAAACTGTGTCGGGCTGTCTGAGGAAGCGCGCCCGCGGTGTGAGGACACGTCCACTCCAGCCCGGCGAGGATCGCCCGGGCCGGCGAGATCAACGCCGGTTCGACCAGCGCGTCCACGTCGCCAAATGGTCGCGCCCCGCGATCAGGGTACACGGCGAGTGCGAGCGCGGCGCCCTTGAGCAGAACGGTGCGAATGCCGGCGCGATGGAGGGCCGTCAGCGCAGGTCTGGCCCGATCGAGGATGAGCTGGTTGCTGGCCCACGCCTCGCGGCGCGCTCGTCGAAGGACGTCGTCAGTCGCCTCAGGTGCGCCAAGTCTCGCGAGGTTGCCCGCAACCAGCGGCAGCCAGCGCGCCTCGATGGCGGTGAGGGAGGCGGCCGCGGGGCGACCGGACCATTGTCTCCACGCGCGAACCGCATCGTCGCTCTGCGCGAGGGCGGCGGTCATGAGCCAGTCGCGCACGGCATCGGGACGGCCAAGCACATCCCGAACGTCCTCCCTGCGGCGTGATCGCATCGAGGGGAGAGTATAGGACTATCGGCCGTCGAGCTGTTGAAGCAGCAGGGGCGCGACCGTGTGCGCCTCACCGCGCGCGCTTTCGATTGCGTGCGCGCCAAGGACCGCCAGGCGCAGGATCGGCATGGTGGACTCGGGGTCGCGTTGCGCCGCGACGGTGTTGTCCATGCACGCCAGCAGCGCACGGGCCGGCGAGAGCGGGCGCGGGCGCCACCTGGCACTGGGTTGATACCGCGTGACGACGATCGACCCGAGTGGAAGCGGCACGGTGCCGGCCTGGCCACCGAGCGACTCGACCGGAGTCAAGACGCCGGGCTCGCCGCCGGTGCCTCGAACCGACAGCGGGACCGGGTACGGGTGGACGTGCCCCGCCTTGTCGAGCACCGCAAACTCGTCGGAGTAGTACGTCGCGCCCGCACGCACCAACGCGCTGACGAGGGTCGTCTTGCCGGTCATCGATCGACCGGGGATGATCAGCGCCCGGCCGCGCCAGCCGACGACACCGGCATGAACGAACAGGCAGTCCCGCGCGCGCAGGGCCGTGAGCAGTTCGGCGTGCCGATGAAACGCGGTGAACAGGGTGCCTCCTGACGACACTCGCCGTAAGTCCTTTTTTTATTGTCGGTCACAGCGCTCAGATCCCTCTCGGGCTTGAGGCTCAGCCCGAGCTACGTTTCGGATACGGGGTGGATGCAGTGAAGGATCGTGATCGAGGGGCCGACCGGGAAGCTGCCGGTCGTTCTGTATCTGGATCAGGCAGTGCACGCCCTGCGAGTCGGCGATGTGGCCACCGTGGTCGACTTCGTGGAGCTCCCCTCGTCCGGCCCCGCCGGATGGCGTTTCACTCGCTCACACCGCCACCCACCACCTCGCCAAATAACGGCGGTTGCACGCCCCTCGGAGTTGGAAGGCGCTACTCCGTCGATCACGGGCGACTGGAGGCGGCCTTGAACAACTCGGTGAGCATCGTAGCGGATCTGCTCCAGGCGGCCGAGGCCGAGCCGGGTCTCAACCGCGTTGCACGCTTCCAGAGTAGTGCGCGGCGAATTCCGCGGCATGCGTTACCGAATGTCTGACACGACGCGAGTGGATTCCTCGAGAGCGGCGGGTGTGTGGTGGCAATCCTTCTCGGCTGCGGCGCTTCCCGATCAGCAAGGGCGGGGGCAGAGTCATCATCGACCTTTCCCGCGTCTTCAGGTCTGATGCCGATCCTGCTGGCTGGGTGGCCGCCACGGTGCAGGTCCAGGCCTATCCTGGAGGTCAGGGCCGCACGAACGGTTTCAGTGGTACCATGCGCCGGAAGGCTCCAATCTCCAGCCGCACCAATCACATTTCTCAGATTCTCGAGACCATCATCATGAGCGAGAAAGAGACGCCAATCGTATCCAGGTCGACACCAAATACCGGTGAGATTTCAGTCGAGGATCTGGAGACGGTCACTGGGGGTGTTGCGCAGTGCAATGCCCCTGGTGGAATCACGGCGAAGGTCCCGAAGCCCGCCAACTTCAGCAGTACCATGATGGAAGGCTCCAACATCTAGTCGGACGTGACTGACAGATTGTCCCGTCTGGCCCGCCTCTTCGTTCTTCTGATTCTGGTGTCTGGTCTGCCGTTCGCGGCGGCTCAGGCGTTTGCCCAGGCCGTCGCCCCTCAGGCTGCCGGACGGGGGCCAGTCGTGACGGACATCACAACCATCAACCCGGAAACGTTTGAGGCCATGGCGGCCCGGTTGCCCTCGGGACGCGCGCCAAAAATCGACGGCGTGCTCGACGACGCGGAGTGGCAGATGGCGCCGGTGCAGGGGCGATTCATCCAGCGCGAGCCCCACTTCGGCTTTGAGTCCAGCGAGCGGACGGAGTTTCGGATCCTGTACGACGATATGAAGCTCTACATCGGCATCTGGGCCTACGACTCACTCCCCTCGGGCATCGTCGCCAGCGAACTGAAGCGGGACGCAGGATTACGCAAGGGCGACCAGATCAAGATCACGCTGGATACGTTTCACGATCACCGGAACGCCTTCTACTTTTCGACCAATCCCCTCGGCGCGCTCAAGGATGCGCACTCGGTTGAAGAGGGCCGGACGATCAACTACGACTGGAACGCCGTGTGGGAGAACCGCACCTCCATCAACGAGCACGGCTGGTACGTGGAGATCGCCGTGCCGCTCAGTCAATTGCGCTTCAAGGGCGGACCGGGTGACACCGTCTGGGGGTTGAACGTCTGCCGCATCATCATCAGGAAGCAGGAAGAAGCCTACTGGGTGCCGTTTCCCCGGGAGTGGCAGGCCATCGGCTTTGCCCGCATGTCTGGCGCCGGTGTGCTCAAGGGGCTTCGCGATCTGGTGCCGCGACGCCGAGTGGAGTTTGTGCCGTTTGCCAGTCCGCACGTCGTGCGCGACTACGATGCCGGCACCCCCACGCGCACGACCAAGGACTTCGGTTTCGATCTCAAAGTCGGCCTGACACAGAGCCTCAATGCCGATGTCACCTACAAGACCGACTTCGCGCACGTCGAGGCCGATCAGGAGGTGGTGAACCTGTCCCGGTTCAGCCTCTTCTTTCCGGAAAAGCGCCAGTTCTTCACCGAGGGCGCGGGGATATTTGACTACAGCCAGAACGCGGGTGCCAATGCCGGCCCAGGCCTGCTGACGTTGTTCTACAGTCGCCGGGTCGGGTTGCAGGATGGTCGGGAGGTGCCGCTGCTGGCCGGCGCGAGGGTCACCGGCCGCATCGGCCACACCACCCTTGGCGCGATGAACATTGAAACGGACGCAGCCACACTCGGCAGCGGCGCCAGCGCGCTCCGCATTCCTCGAGCGAATTACTCGGTGGTGCGCGTGAAACGCGACGTGTTTTCGAAATCGTCAATCGGCGGCATTGTCCTCAATCGGACCGGCGGCGGACGTCCAGACAATCGGAGCGTGGGGGTGGACGGCGTGTTCACGATTGGCACCCATGTGGACTGGATTGTGGCGGCGGCCAAGACCTTTACGCCTGGCGTGCGCGGCGGCGACGCGGCGCTGGCCACTCGGCTCCGCTTCACACTGGACCAGTTCGACAGCGGACTGACCTACCTCGATGTTGGTGAGCGTTTTAACGCAGAGATGGGGTTCATTCCCCGAGTCGACATCCGGACGCTGGGCCTGCAGGCCGCCTGGACCCCTCGTCCGAAGTGGACAGGGGTACGGCAACTGCGTTTCAACGTGAACACGTCGTACGTGGAAAACCATGCCGGACGAAGGGAATCGCAGTCCACCGGATTCGACACGATCGTGACCGCCCAGGACAGTTCCAATTACCGGGTCGGCGTTGAGACGCAGTACGACTTCCTGCCGTTTCACTGGTCGACAGGCGGCGGCGTGATTCCCAGTGCGGGGTATTCATGGCAGACGGTCCGGGCGTCGTACGGCTCGAACCAGTCGCGGCGGGCGTACGGCAGCGTCGGCGTGGACGTGGGCGGGTACTACAGCGGTGACAAGCAGACGTATCGGGCTGATTTCAGTGTCGTGCCCAGGGACACGCTCCTCATCGAGAACTTCTATTCCCGAAACCGCATCGTCCTGCCCGCCACGGCCCCCTACGTCACCAATGTGCTGAGCACGCGTGTCAGTTACTCCTTTTCTCCGAACCTGTTCGTGAAGAGTTTTGCCCAGTACAACGACGCGACCCGGACGGCCAGTCTGAATCTGCTGCTCTGGTATATCTATCGACCTGGCAGCGACTTCTACGTCGTGTACAAGCAGGGTTGGGAAACAGATGTTCCCGGTCCTCAATCACGGCGGGTGCGGGGACGGTCGCTGGCAGTGAAGATGACGTACTGGTTGTCGCGCTGAGGGCCGCGCTTTCGCGGGTCCATCTGGCTGGTGTTCTAGGAACTCGGGAGGGTTGTATGCGCACACGACTGCTGGTGCTACTGGTAGGAGTGCTGACGATCATGGCCACGGCGAAGGTGCCGGGGGAGAGGTCAGCGGTGTCGGTGCTGGAGAACGGGCTGTTGCGGGCCACGCTGACCGACGGGCGACTCGAGGCGCTTGAGGACCTCACGACGGGCGACTCGGTCAGGTTCACCGACGATCGCTTCAGTGTCACGATCAACGGGCAGGTCCGTGAGGTGTCGTCCATCGCGCCGACACAGGTCGCGTCGCCGGCGGGCACCGCGAGGTTCGAGTTCGCGCTGCCGACCGCGCGGGTGACGATGACCTACGAATTGCGGGCGGGCTGGAGGTTTCTCTCGAAGCAGCTCACGATCGAGGCGACCACGCCGGGCGTCTTTCGCGTCAACCACATCAGCGCGCTGGATGCGACCTTGGCGCCGGCGGCGGTCGATCAACTGGCGCTGACTGACGGCCGGTTCGGCATGGTCTACCGGCTACCCGCGTCGCCAACCGTGTCGCGTGGCAGATCGCTGTTGGCGCTCTATCAGAATCCCTACAACGTGCACACAATCGATGGGGCGCACGTGCGCGGGTCGTACGCGCCTGACATGGACTGGAATCCCGCGAACGGTCCGTTCGAGAGCGACCGGCTCCTGCTGGGGCTCGTCGCGCGCAGCGGCCAAATGATGCCGGCCACATCCGTGCCCGAGTGGGTGCACGTCACTGACTACGATCGCTATCTGCGGGAGAACCCCGTCATCGACGAGGCTGAGTCAGACGCGCTCGTCTCCTTCGTCCGTGCGTTTCTGCAGTACCGGCCGGACCGCAGCATCCGCGTGCACGTGCCGTGGACGGAAAACGACTACCAGATCGACGTCGCGACGCCGGCGGGGTGGACGGAATACCAGCGCATCATCGACATGGCCGCGCAACTGGGCGTGCGCGACACGTTGTTCGCGCCGTCGAACTCGGCGCTGGCCGCCCTCAAGGACAATCGCGACGCCTGGGGTTGGGAGAATCTGCTGTTCTTCGGGATGGGCCAGAAGATCCGCACGGGGGAGTGGGTACCAGGTCGCGATCCGGTGCCCGCATCGCTCCGTACGATGCTCGACCGCGGCGCGAAGCGCGGCCTGAAGTTCGTGGCGTACGCATACCCCACGCTGCCGTTCATGCAGGATCCGTCATGGACGGCGTGGGCGAAGGGCGACCTCGGCGGATACCGCGGCGTTGATACGGGGCAGCGCGGGTTTCAGGATTGGTGGGTGAACACCCTGGTTGAGTTCGTGAAGGCCACTGGCGCCGGCGGATTCTCTTTCGACCACTGGTGGATTGCGTACGACGACCCGGCGGCCACCAGCAAGTACGCGCAGTGGTTCGGCGCCCGCCGCATTCTTGAAGAACTCCGCCGCCGCGTGCCAGACATCGTCATTGACGGCCGACAGCAGTACATGAGCTTTGGGCCCTGGACGTGGCTGGCTGGTTCGTATCCGCATCCGACCTTGACCGACGAGCAGCCGGAGAGTTTCCTGGCGTTCCCTGATCTGCACACCGATCGCGTGTCGGCGAACCGGCAGCGGTTCGCGGCGTGGAAGTACAGGACAGAACGGTTCACGCCGCCGGAGATCATGCCTGGCTACATCACCCACCAGACCGAGCGCACCGACGGCGAGAACGTGATGCGCCGCGATCGCTTTCGACCGCGTGACTGGGACGTGCTGGGCTGGAAGTATTCCCTGATGTCGTCGGTCGGCACGGCCCCGTTCAATCACACGATCAGTTATATCCCCGCGAGGGATGAGGCCGAGTTCAACGCCTTCAGCGCGGCCGACAAGGCGTTCTTCAGACGCTGGCTCGACTGGACAGACACCAATGCCGAGGTGCTTCGTCACCTCAAGCCCATCATCGGGCCGCCGATGATGGGACGGGTCGACGGCACGGCGGCGATCGACCGCGACCATGGCTTCGTGTTCGTCTTTAATCCGAACTACCGATCGATGGACGGCACATTCACGCTGGATCAGTCCATCGGGCTCACCGAGGCAGGCCGGGCGTCGGGCTATCTCATCAGGGAGCTGTATCCCGCCGAGGGTCGCCTCATTGGCAAGCCTGGCGCGGGAGTGTGGGCCTACGGCGATGTCGTGGCGCTTCCAATGCCGGCCACCGACGCGATGGTGTTGGAGATCACGCCAGCCACCATGGTGACCCCGAGGTTGTTCAATGTCAGCGGACGGGTTGCTGCGTCGAAGGTGGTCACCGTGACCGGCGTGACCGGTGAGCCGGGGAGCTCGACGAGGATGCAGGTTGCGCTGGTGCCCGGCCTTGACGTGTCGCGGCTGACAGTGAACGGCAGCGAGACGGCGTTCACCCGGAGGAACGACGTGATCGAGGCCACCGTGTCGTTCGCGGGGCAGGCGTTCGGCCGCGCGGCGAGCGTGTTTCCCTACGACCCGGCGTTCACGGGCGGGACGCTGACCGGCGCCACCACGATCCCTCGCCGGGTGTTCGCGCAACTGGCGGCGCGCAAGGCGGCGTGGCCTGTGGCCTACACGGCTGATGACCTGCTGGCGCCGTGGCTCGGGTCCGATCGCCTGCTGCTCTTCGTGCAGATCGCCGAGCCTGACGACAGCCTTGATGTGGCCCTGACGATTGACGGCAAACCGGTGCCGCTGATTCGTGCGTACAACAGCATCTACGGGCACGCACCGAAACGCACGTTTCTGGGGTTCTATGCCGACGTGTCCACGCTTGCGCCAGACGTGACACATCAGGTGGTGCTGCGTGTGCCCCCGCTTCCGGCGGGACGGTTCCAGGGGCTGTTCTTCGAGAACGTCGAACCAGAGCGAACCGCGGTGATTCGGCGATAGGTTGGTCTCGAACGGCCTGAATCACGTGATCGACACGGTACTGATCCCGAAGTAGGGCGAGATCGTGCTCACAGAGCAACAGAGAGGCGCGTACGGTCGTATCCGTCACCAGTATGGCTAGAGTGGCACACGTACGGGCGGCGGCGTTCTTCGGACGAGTGGTGGTGGTGGCGGGAACAGTCGCGGCGCTGGTCGCGCCCGCCCAGGCACAGGAGGCGACGGGCGTCGCCGACGGTGCCTTGCGCGTGTTCCTTGACTGCGCACAGTGTGACTTCAACAACCTGCGGCAGGACGTGACATACGTCAACTATGTTCGTGACAAGGCTGACGCCGATGTCCATGTGCTCATCTCCACCCAGAACACGGCATCGGGTGGTCGCGAATTCGCCATGGACTTCATCGGACAGAAGGCGTTTGCCGACCTGAAGCAGCGGCTCTCCTTCCTGAGCAGCGGCTCGGACACCGAGGACGAACGCCGCAGGGGCGTGTCGCGGACGTTTGCGCTGGGGCTGGCGCCTTTCCTGGTGCGCACGCCGGAGGGCGACCGGTTCTCGCTGCAATATCGAAGTCCCGCCGGTGCGGCTGCGACGCTGAACGCCACTCCGGCCAACGACCGCTGGAATCTGTGGATCTTCCGGCTGGGTGCCAGCACCGAGCTGAACGGCGAAGAACGGCAGAACAGCAATCGCTTCCGCACGAACATATCGGCTAATCGCACCACTGAGCGCTGGAAGCTCTCGTTCACCAGCAATGGCGACTTCAACCGGTCCGACTTCACGCTGAGTGACGGGCGCGTGGTCAAGAGTTCGTCGGACTCCTGGAATGTCAGCGGATCGGTGGTCAAAAGTCTCGGTCAGTCTCACTGGGCCGCGGCCGCCCGGTCCGACGTGCGACGAAGCACGCAGTCGAATCAGAAACTCGATGTGCGCGGTTCGATGGGCGTCGAGTGGGACTACTTCCCCTACGCCGATTCCACGCGACGGTCGATGGTGGTCCAGTACTCGACCGGCGTCTCGCGTGTGAAGTATTACGCGCCGACAATTTTTGGAAAGGAAGAGGAGACGCTGTTCGATCATCGCCTGGCGGCGATTCTCGCCCTGCGGCAACCCTGGGGAACCTGGCGCGCGTCAGCGGCCTATGCCGCGTTCCTCCACGACCACAAGAAGTACAATCTCGACTTCTTCGCCGACGCCGACGTCCGGCTGTTTCGTGGATTCAGTCTGAACGTCGAAGGCAGTTACTCGCGCGTGCGTGACCAGGTATACCTGCCGGTCGGCGAGGCATCTGACGAAGATGTGCTCCTGAGACTGCGCCGCCTCCAGACGGGCTACCGATATCGCATGCAGGTGGGCTTCAGTTTCCAGTTCGGTTCCATCTTCAACAACGTCGTCAATCCTCGCTGGAGTGCGACGACGGGCCGGCAGTTCGGCGGCGGATAGACTCGAACGTACGCCCGGGTCACGATCCAAACAGGTGGTCGTACCGTCGAGTGGCGAGCGCGGCGTCGAAGCGTTCGGCGATGGTGGCCACGAGCGCCGGATCAGTGCCGCGATCCATTCACACGCCCACGTGGTGCTCGCTGTCGTTGTAACTGATGTGGACGATGGCGCTCGGCCTGAAACTCCGTGACAAGAAAATCGATCAGCGCCGGTCGAGGCGGCACCTGGCGGTCGCGCGCCTGGGTGAACGCGGCGTTGTTCGACGTCAGCGCCGGCACTGGGCCGGCGAGTGACGCAAGCGCGTCGAACTCGTTCTGCTGCTCGATCGTGATGGGTTGACCTCGGTGGGCGATTCGAAAGCGGGCGTCGGCGGCCCAGATTCTCGCGGACCCACCCGATGTGACCTCGCTGAATCCAGAGGCCACGGTCGCGATCTCGAACGGGCCAATGACCTCCGTGCGGATGGGGGCATCGCGCGCCACGATACGGAACCGGTACCGGTCGAGGAACTGCGCGCCGGGCCGCCCCGGCAGGGGCACGAGGAATCCAGCGCCGGGGGCGTCTGTCCGACGGGTCAGCGGATTTCCGTGGCCAGCAGCAGATCCTGGCCCTCCAGTGTTGGCGACCCCTGGTTTCGGGCGGCCTGCCACGATGCGGCACGCGACCGTGCCAATGACGAACCCGGCGAACAGGCCGACGAGCGCCATCGCGATCACGAAGTAGCCCGCGCCACCTTCGAACGACGAAATGCGGTACCACCCGACGGCCACCTCGGCTGTGGCAAACGCCGCCACCATGGTGATGAGTCCGGTGATGACGCCGATGAAGAGGGAGAGGAGCCAGCCCAACTACCGGGGGGCCTTCCACTTCATCTCGAGGTACTTGATGTCGATCAGGAGTGGGAACCACAGCGCCTGGAGGAAATGGAAGGCAAACGCCTGGCGGCCGTCCAGAAACCCACCCGTGAGCACATACCGGTACCCGAAATAGAAAAAGGGCCGGATGAGCAGCGGCATCCGGTTCCACACCCGATGCCGCAGCCAGCGCGTGCGCTGGGCCTGGGTGCCGAAGAACCGTGCGTCGATCTCACGATACGCCGCTGCCGGGGCGGAGTTGACCAGCGCCTGGGCCTCAAGAGTGGCGTACCGGTTGTGCTTCGCGATCCACTCCGTCACGCCTTTCCGGTCCTCGTGCATGAAGTCGTGCTTCAGCTGGGCTGTCTCGCCCTCCACGATCAGGTGCTCGTTGACTTCCCGATCCTCACAGCGTCCCTTGCCGCGCCGAAAGAGGCGGAGGATGCGGGCAGGGTAGTAGCCGCGCCGGATCCAGCGACCCATCCAGAACAGGCGCCGGTTGAGTGTGAATCCGTTGGCGGCTGGGGCCGTGGCGAGGACGGTCGAGATTTCCTGCTTGAGCGGTGCCGGCAGCCATTCGTCGGCATCGAGGAACAGCACCCATTCGCTCGTGATGGGCAGGTGGTCGAGCGCGTAGTTGCGCTGCGTTGCGTAGTTCTCGAAGCGGTGCTGCACGATGTGGCACGGGTATTCGCCCGCAATCTCCAGTGTGCGATCGGTGCTGAAGGAATCGAGGACGAAAAGTTCCTGCGCCCAGCCAGCCACCGACCCCAGCGCCTGGGCGATGTTGACCTCTTCATTGTAGGTGAGCAGGATGACGGCCACGTCGCCCGTGTGATGGGGCATGGTGGCCTAGTGGCGGTCGGTGGGGCGGTCCCGGATGATGATCAGAGTCTCGCCAGGTTTGATCAGTCCCAATTTCTCGCGAACGAAGTCTTCAAGCGCCCTGGGATCGCTGCGCAGGTCCTCAATCTGAGCCTCGAGGCTGGCGTTCTCGGACGCGATCTGGAGCAGCGCATGACTGGCGGCCTGGAAGTCGCGTCGGGCCTGCATGTTGGCCAGATAGCCCTTCTCGCCGATCAGGGCATTGACCATCAACGTGGCAGACACCGTCAGCAGGCCGTAGGTCCAGAACTTCTTCCAGCGCTCACGGACATTCGTGCTTTTCCTCACGCGGCGCCGTACACGGGACCGGGCCGCCTGCGTCGCTGGCGTTTCTGTTTCTGTCACTTCGGAATTCATGCGCCGTTTGGGTTTGTATCAGGTTTTCGGCTCCAGTACAAGCGCAAAATAGGACCATGGGCGAAATAGTGCTCATCGAGGCGGGCTGACAAGGGTCACGAGACCTACGGACGGGCCACGCTATCCGAGCGCGTGCGCCAGGTCCTGCTTGAGATCCTCGATGTCCTCGATGCCGGCCGAAATCCGGATGAGGCTGTCGCTCAACCCGATGGCTGCTCGCCGCTCGGGTGGCACCGACGCGTGGGTCATCGACGCCGGGTGGCAGACCAACGTCTCCACGCCGCCGAGGCTCTCGGCCAGGGCCATCAGCTCGAAGCGGTTGAGCACCTGCCGCGCCTCTTCGAGCGACCCCATCTCGAACGACAACATGCCGCCGCAGCCGTGCGGCATCTGACGCTGCGCCAGCGCGTATTGCGGATGGCTCGGCAGTCCGGGGTAGATGACTTTCTTCACCCGCGGGTGCTCCGACAAAAACTCGGCCAGTGCCACACCGTTGGCCGTGTGCTGCACCATGCGCAACGCCAGCGTCTTGGTGCCGCGAAGCACAAGTGATGAATCCATTGGACTCAGGATCGCGCCCGCCGAATTCTGAATGAACTTCAGCCACTCGATGTGTTCGTCGCTGACCGCAATCACCACGCCGCCAATCGAATCGCTATGGCCGTTGAGATACTTGGTGGTGCTGTGTACAACCATGTCGGCGCCCAGTTCGAGCGGACGCTGCAGGCACGGGCTGGCAAACGTGTTGTCCACCACGAGGAACGCACCGTGCCGATGGGCAATGTCCGCACAGGCCGCAATGTCGGTCAATCGCAACACCGGGTTGGTCGGTGTCTCGATGAACACCATCTTCGTCGCCGGTGTCATGGCGGCGTCGATGGCGGCCGGGTCCGACGTGTCCACAAAGCTGAACGTGAGTCCCAGCCGCGACATCACCTTGTCGAACAGCCGGAACGTGCCACCGTAGGTGTTGTCCGTGACAATCGTATGGTCGCCGGCAGACAGCTTGGTGACGATGGCGTGAATGGCCGACATGCCCGAGGCAAACGCGAACGCGGCCCGGCCGCCTTCAATCGCGGCGAGGTTCGCCTCAAGCGCCGATCGCGTCGGGTTCTGGGTGCGGGCGTACTCGTATCCCTTGTGCTGGCCCAGTGCGTCCTGCACGTACGTGGAGGTCTGATAGATGGGCGTGATGATGGCGCCGGTCGTCGGGTCGGGCGTTTGACCCGCGTGCAGACACACCGTGGCGAATCGCGCGTGCTTGGGCAGCTTCATGGTCACTCACGATAGTCTGTTATCATCCAAGATTCAATTTCTGGATGGCTTCAGACGCTGCTCCGCGAGTGATGCCGGCTCCACCCCCGGCGCCGTTTCATCCGTTCCGCATTCTCCCCGGACGCCTGCTCATTCTGTCGGGCGTCTCCCTGGTGCTGGTGTGGCTGCTGGGGCAGGTCACCACTGTCCCGCCGCTAATCGAGGCTTTCCGCAAGGTGGCCTCGTTCGCCGTCCGCGTCTCCGTGGTCTGGCTGGCGGTCGTCGTCCTGGTCCGGTACCGCCGCCAGTTCCTGTGGCGCGTCCGCCGCAAGCTGATTCTCAGTTACGTCTTTCTCGGCTTCGTGCCGGTCGTCCTTGTGGTCGTCTTCGCCTCGGTGGCCGGCGTCATCGTGCACGGGGTCACGGCCGCCTATCTGTTTAACGACGGCCTCGAGGACATTGAGCGGGAAGTACTGCAGGTGGCCACCACGGCGGCCACCGATATTGGTTCGACGCTGGTCAGATCAGAGGTGGTCCTGGCTGGCAAGTACAGGGATCTGGCGGGAAGATACCCCGGGCTCTCGCTCACGGTCGTGCCCGCTCAGGGTGGGGCGGAGCCGATCGCCGAGGCCGGCGCGGAGTGGAAGCACCTTCCGGCTCCCGTGAGGATTCCCGCGTGGGCCCGCGAGAGGGCCACGGTCAAAGTGCTGGCGATGGTGTTCGAGGAGTCCGCCTCCACGCAGGGAAAGCGCCTGCTCATCCGTGCATCGGCACCGCTCTCCGACGGCCGGCACGTCGTGGTCGTCGATCTGCCCGTGGATATCGATGTGGCGGCGCGTCTGGATGAGATGACCGGCGTGCGCCTGCGCGGCATTGAGATCAACCAGCAGGGCGGTGCCGAGGCCGACAGCGCCCAGCCGCTCAAGGGCCGGCCCCTGGTGGTGCCCGACGGCGATGACGATCTGGATGCGGCGGCCGCGCGATTCACGATGCTCCGGCGCACGGTGATGTTCATGGACTTTGCCGATTGGGAGTCGGGCATCGCCGGTCGCGTGTCGGTGAGCCTGGACGCGCCGCTTGGCCGCCTGATCAATCAATTGTCGGAGGCTCAGGGGATCCAGCTGCGCGGCAGCACGCTGTTTCTCCTGCTCCTGGTCCTTGGCGCCCTCTTGTTGATTGTCCAGGGTGTGGCCCTGTTCTTCGGCGCCGGACTCGGCCGGCAGATCACCTCCGCGGTGCACGAGCTGTCTATCGGCACCGAGCGCATCCAGCAGGGCGATTTCGCGCACCGCATCAAGATCGACTCACAGGATCAACTGGGCGATCTGGCCGGCGACTTCAACCGCATGAGCGCCAGCATCGAACACCTGCTGCACGTGCAGCGCGAGAAGCAGCGCCTGGACGACGAACTACGGATTGCGCGCGACATCCAGCAGTCACTGCTGCCCGAAGCGCCTCCGCCGTTCCGCGGATTGTCGATTGCGGACTTGTGCGTACCGGCGCGCGAGGTGGGCGGTGACTACTACGACTTCTTCGAGCTCGGGCCACGGCAGCTGGGCGTGCTCGTCGCCGACGTGTCGGGCAAGGGCACCTCGGCCGCGCTCTACATGGCCGAGCTCAAGGGCCTGATGCTGGCGCTGAGCCACCTGGAGCGGTCGCCGAAGGCATTGCTCACGCGCGTCAACCGTCTGCTTGCCGATCACCTCGACAACCGCAGCTTCATCACGATGACGTATGCCGTCATCGACCTCGAGGCGCGCACGCTGACGCATGCTCGCGCTGGCCACACGCCGCTCATCGTCGCGTCGCAGGAGGGCGTGGACGTGATCGTGCCCGACGGGATGGTGCTCGGCCTGCGGTTGCCCGGCGCGGCCGATCGCTTCGAGTCGATTCTGGAGGAGCACACACGGCCGCTCACCGCCGGCGACGTGATCGTGCTGTATACCGACGGCATCACCGAGGCGATGGATGTGACTGGTGAATTGTTCACCGACGCGGCCCTGAGCCGTGTCGTCAGCGCGCACCACGGGCTCGACGCCGGTGGCATTCGCGAACGCGTGCTGCGCGAGGTCACCGCGTTTGTCGGAGACGCCGAGCCGCACGATGATATGACGATGGTGGTGGTGAAGGTGGAAAGGTTCGAGTGAGCGTCGAGGTCTTCCGGAGTCATCTCTCGATCGAGGCCGAGATCGTGCGTGCCTTGCTCGAGGCGCACGGGCTGGATGCCATCGTGTCGTCCAGACTTGCGCCCGGGTTGTTTCCGCTCCGTTTTGGAGGACAGGCCGCGTTCGGCGTGAGCGTGCGAGAGGAGCAGGCCGCGCGCGCGGAGTCGTTGATTGCGAGCCACCTCGACGAGGCGGCCGCGGTCGAAGTACGGCGCCTCAGCGAAACCGTCGGCCCACTCGAAGAACGGATTGGCTATCACTTCCGCGACCTCGGACTGCTCGAACACGCCTTGACGCATCGGTCGCGCGCGCACGAGGACGCCTCGGGCGGCGTGGTGGACAACGAGTCGCTCGAGTTCCTGGGCGATGCCGTCCTCGGCTTTGTCATTGCCGACATGCTGTTCCAGCGGTTCCCGACGCACAGCGAGGGGTACAAATCAAAGATCAAGGCGTCGATTGTCTCGACCGTCTCGTTGGCGAAACTGGCCGCCGGCATCGACCTGGGGCGCTATGTGCTGCTGGGCCGCGGGGAGGAAAAGACCGGCGGCCGTTCGAAGAATGCGATTCTGGCAGACAGCTTTGAAGCGTTGCTGGCGGCGGTGTATCTGGACGGCGGTGTAGATGCGGCGCGCGGGTTCATCATGTCGTGTTTTGGTCCGCTCATCGATTCGGGCGGCGACAAGGTGGCCGAGGCGTCGTTCACAAACGACTGGAAGTCGGAGTTGCAGGAGTGGCTGCAGGCCGCCGGGCGCGGGTTGCCGGAGTATCAGTTGACGGCGACCGAGGGCCCCGACCATCGGCGCAGATTCAATGTGGACGTGTTGGTTGGCGGCGTCTCCGCGGGCAACGCTCAGGGACGATCCAAGAAAGAAGCCGAACAACAAGCCGCGAAAGCTGCGCTCGCACGGTTCAGGTCTCCAGTGTGAGACTAGTCGATTTCGATGATGCCGGATGGGTCGTGGCCGCGGGCGTCGGCGCCGGCGGCGACCGGTGTCGGCGCAGGCGGCGACGTCTCGGTCGGCATGCAGAGGACAGCCCATGCCGCCACTTCGGCGGCGATGATGGCCGGTGTTGGCGGCGTGGCACCGCCGTAGAGGCGAATGTGCAACCGCATGAGCGGATCGTCGAAGACGTAGCGCTTCCGCTGCATCGTGACCAGGTCCACGTCTTCGAGCCACGAGAGATAGTCCTTGGTCGACCCCGGCGTGCGGTGCAACCGCTGTGAGATCTCGGTCAGTGTGATGGCGTCCTGTTCGGCGAGCACACCGAGGATGGCCTTGAGTGCGCCATAGCCGCGCGCGCGATGCAGGCGGAATTCATAACTTTCGCGGCAGCGCGCCGACAGTGGGCCGTCCGGACTCATGGCGGTGGCGAGCGCATCGATCGGACGCCGGCGCGCCGCCGGCTGCGCCAGGACCGCCGTCAGCAGCGTGTTCGCCGGTGCCGCCCGGTGCCCGCCGAGTGCCGCAATCGCCGCAGCCTGCGCGGGTGTGATCGCGTCGGCCGCATTGCGCTGCCGCGCCAGCCCCCGCACATCGTCGCCCCCGAACTGCGGGATGTGGATGACCTCGAAACGCGCATCGGCGTCGCGCAGCAGCCGGTGCGCGCGGGCGGTGAAACGCGACGCGAGAACGAAGCCATTGGGACTGGCCGCGAGTCGGTCGATCAACTCGCGCTGGACGTGGCGAAGTCCGGGGAAACTCTCGAACGTGCGGATGTCGAGGATCTCATCGAAGAGAAATGTGACCGGGCCGTTGCTCGGCGCGCTGGCCGTATCAAGGTAGGTGAGCAATGCGTCGAAGGCCAATCGGGCGTTCGGCGGCACCGGCACCGGCCCCGGCATCGGTCCCGGTCCCGGCGCGGTCGCGGCCTCAGTGGACGCGGCGGCCAGTACGGATTGCAGGCACCGCTCGGGTGTGGTGGCTGCGGCGGCGAAGTCGATGTACACCGCGCGCCCGGCGCCAATCAGCGAGGACAGCCGCAACAACGCCGACGTGCGCCCCGTTCCACACCCGCCCAGCAGGACAGGAATTCGGCCGGCGTCGAGCGCCTGCAGCACACGCTGTTCGAGGGCCGGCCGCTCGACGATCATGAGTGGCCTCCGCGTGTGCGTCCGAGCATGGGCATGTCCACACCCCGGGTGATGGCCGTCTCAACCGCAGTGGGGTATCCGGCGTCGGCATGGCGGACCACGCCCATGCCGGGATCGGAGGTGAGCACGCGCGAGAGCCGCTCGTCGGCTTCGGCGGTGCCGTCGGCCACCACGACCATACCGGCGTGCAGGGAGTATCCAATGCCGACGCCGCCGCCATGGTGGACTGAGACCCAGGTGGCGCCCGATGCGACGTTGAGCAAGGCGTTCAGGACTGGCCAGTCGGCGATGGCATCGCTACCATCGCGCATGTTTTCGGTCTCGCGATTAGGGGACGCGACAGAGCCGGCGTCGAGATGATCGCGGCCGATCACAATTGGAGCCGAGACGCGGCCACGGCGGACAAGATCGTTGATGGCGAGGCCGAACCTCGCGCGGTCACCGTAGCCGAGCCAGAAGATGCGCGCGGGTAACCCCTGGAATGCCACGCGTTCGCGCGCCAGGCGAATCCAGCGGCAGAGGGCTTCATCGTGCGCGAACATCTCGAGCGCGAGGTCGTCGGTCGCCGCAATGTCGGCCGGGTCGCCCGACAACGCGGCCCACCGGAAGGGCCCTTTGCCTTCGCAGAACAAGGGACGCACGTATTCGGGGACAAAGCCGTGGATGTCGAACGCGTTGGTCACGCCCGCCTCCACGGCGCGCGCCCGGATGTTGTTGCCGTAGTCAAAGGTCACCGCCCCGCGCGACTGGAGTGTGAGCATGGCCTGCACATGGACGCCCATGGCCGCGGTCGATCTTCTGACGTACTCCGCCGGGTTCGACGCGCGCAGCCGTGCGGCGTCCGCGAGCGAAAGGCCATTGGGCACATACCCGACGAGCGCATCGTGCGCCGACGTCTGATCGGTCACGACGTCGGGCGTGAGGCCACGCGCGACCAGCGCGGGCAGCACGTCGGCCGCGTTACCTTCGAGGCCGATCGATCGGGCCACGCCGTCGCGCTGGTATGCCGCGCATCGCGCGAGGGCGTCGTCGAGTGACGTGGTGGCTTCGTCGAGATAGCGGGTCGCCAGGCGTCGCGCGATGCGATCGGGATCCACGTCGATGACCAGCGCCACGCCCTCGTTCATCGTGACGGCCAGCGGCTGGGCGCCGCCCATGCCGCCCAGTCCGGCGGTGACAGTGAGGCGGCCGCGGAGCGTGCCGCCGAAGTGTGTGCGGGCCACGGCGGCCAGCGTTTCGTAGGTGCCCTGCAGAATGCCTTGCGTGCCGATGTAAATCCACGAGCCGGCCGTCATCTGGCCATACATCGTCAGACCCTTGTCCTCGAGATCGCGGAAGGTCGTCCAGTTCGCCCACGCCGGTACGAGCAGGGCGTTGGCGATGATGACGCGCGGGGACCACGGATGCGTGCGAAAGACCGCCACTGGTTTGCCCGACTGCACCACGAGCGTCTCGTCAGACTTGAGGCGGCGCAATGTCTCGACGATCGCGTCGAAACACTCCCAGTTTCTGGCCGCTTTGCCGGTGCCGCCGTATACGACGAGGTCCCCGGGTCGCTCGGCGACGTCGGCATCCAGGTTGTTCATGAGCATGCGCAGGGCCGCTTCCTGCGGCCATCCCTGGCAGGAAAGCGTTGCGCCGCGTGGCGCGCGAACGGAGCGAGTCGTGGTGAGCATTACGTCATTGCGAACGGGTGTGCCGGTCGGGGAGTGGTCACTCTAAAGAAGGATGGACGGCGAGTCAACGGTTGACAGACTCAGGACAATTGAAGTGTGCACGCGCGCTCCAGGGTGCCATCGCAGATGAGCGCGCCGATGGTCTGAATATCGGGCGCCGGCGCACGATCGACGGTCAACATCGGCACCACCGCGCGCACGGCGGCGTGTACGGCCTGTAACGGCGAGGCGGTCCTGAGCGGCGCCAGAAGATCGAGCGCCTGCGCGGCGGCCAGCACTTCGATCGCCAGAACGTGCGTGAGCAGATCGGCGATGCGCGCGGCTTTGAGCGCAGCGCCCATGCTCATGCTCACGTGGTCTTCGCGGCCCGCCGACGTGGGGATGGTATCCACCGACGCGGGCGACGCCAGCGTCTTGATCTCGGCGGTCAGCGCGGCCGCCGTGACGTGTGCCATCATCAGTCCCGAATTGAGGCCGGAGTCGCGAATCAGAAATGCGGGCAGGCCGCTTTCGTGCGGCGTCATCATCCGGTCGGTGCGCCGTTCGCTGATCGTGGCGAGTTGGGCCAACCCGATGCAGAGCGTATCGGCAGCCAGGGCGACGGGCGCGCCATGGAAGTTGCCCCCAGACACAATGTCGCCCTCTTCGGCAAAGACCATCGGGTTGTCGGTGGCCGAGTTGGCTTCGATCGTGGCCAGGCGATGGGCAAACCCGATCGCCTCACGCGCCGAGCCATGCACCTGCGGCGTACACCGCAGCGCGTAGGCGTCCTGCACTTTGCCGCAGTGGGCATGCGAGGCATTGATCGCACTGCCGTCAAGCAGTGCACGCACGTTGGCCGCCGCCGCGGCCTGGCCGGGCACCGGCCGCGCGTCGTGGATGCGACTGTCAAATGGCTTCAGTGATCCGCGCAGGGCATCGATGCTCATCGCTGCGGCAATGTCGGCCGCGCGCGCCAGGCGCATCGCGCACTGTACGGCCAGGGCCAGCACACCGGTGCTGGCCTGTGTGCCATTGATGAGCGCCAGACCCTCTTTCGGGCCGAGGAGCACCGGGGCCAGGCCTGCGGCCTGGAGTGCTGGAAGAGAGGGGAACGGGTGTCGATCTGTGGAACACTCCCGGGCCTTCGCACCGTTCGTGGCCCCGGAGTGTTCCACAGATCGACACCCGTCCCCCTTCAAAACCTCTCCTTCGCCGATGAGGACCAGCGCGAGGTGGGCGAGGGGTGCGAGGTCGCCACTGGCGCCCACCGACCCGCGCGACGGCACACGCGGGTGGACGCCGGCGTTGATGAGCGCGAGCAGCGCGTCGAGTGTCGAGAGCCGAATGCCCGAGCGTCCGCGCGCCAGCACATTCGCGCGCAGCACCATGACCGCGCGCACCTCGGCGACCGACAGCGGCGTGTCCACGCCCGCCGCATGGCTGCGGATCAGGTTCACCTGCAGGGCGGCGAGTTGGTCGGCCGGAATGACTACCTCGGCCAGCGCACCGAATCCCGTGTTGATGCCGTAGACCGGCTCAGGACGCGCAGCATGCGCATCCACCACCGCGCGCGCCGCAGTGACGCGCACTGCCGCTTCGGGTGCCAGCCCGACCCGAACACGGTCCGAGGCCACGCGTTGCAGATCGTCAAGAGTGAGGGAGTGACCGTCGAGGAGAACCATGGGACTGAGATTGAAGGTATCATTTTACTCGCATGAATCTGTGTGTACTCGGTGCCCAGTGGGGCGATGAAGGCAAGGGCAAGATTGTGGACCTGTTGACGCCGCACTTTAACGTGGTGGCGCGTTATCAGGGCGGACACAATGCCGGCCACACCGTCTATGTCGGAGGGCGCAAGTTCGTCCTCCATCTCATTCCGTCCGGGATTCTGCATCCGGGCGTCATCTGCCTCATCGGCAATGGCGTGGTGGTGGACCCCCGCGCGTTGTTTGCCGAGGTGGATGAACTGGCCGGCATGGGGTTCGACGTACGCGGCCGCCTGTTTGTCAGCGACAAGGCCCACCTCATCCTGCCGTATCACCGGGAACTCGACATCCTGTCGGAAGCCCGTCGAGGCGATCGCAAGATCGGCACGACGTCACGGGGGATCGGTCCCGCGTATGAGGACAAGATCGGCCGCCGCGGTGTGCGCGTGGGCGATTTGCGCGACACCTCGGCCGATGGGCCGCTCGTGAGTGCCGTGCGCGAAAACGTGGATGCGCGCAACCGGCTCGTGGGCAACTCCGAGATGAAGTGGCAGGACGTGCTGGCCGACCTGCGTACCGCCTGGGTGCGCCTTGAGCCGCTGGTGACGGACGTCTCGTTGTACTTGAGCCGGGCGATGGCTTCAGGCCAGCGCGTCATGTTTGAAGGGGCGCAGGGCACACTGCTCGACATCGATCACGGCACCTACCCGTACGTCACCTCGTCGAACGCGATCGCTGGAGGCGCGTGTACCGGCCTGGGGATCGGGCCCAAAACGATTGGCGCCGTGCTTGGCGTGACCAAGGCCTACACGACGCGCGTTGGCGAGGGGCCGCTGCCCACCGAACTGCTCGGCGAGATGGGCGAACGGCTCCGCGAGAGCGGACAGGAGTACGGGGCCTCAACGGGCCGACCGAGGCGCTGCGGTTGGTACGACGCCGTGGCCGTGCGATACGCCGTGCGCATCAACGGTCTGGACGCGCTGGCGCTCACCAAACTCGACGTGCTCGACGGCATCGAAGCCCTGGAGATTTGTACGGGCTACCGTTGCGGCGGCGAAGTGCTGACCGAGATGCCCGGGGACACGGCGCAACTGGCGCTGTGCGAGCCCATCTACGAGACGATGCCCGGATGGTCCGAGCCCACCCGCGGCGTGACGCGCTACAGCGACCTGAACGCCAACGCGCGGGCCTATGTTCGCCGGCTCGAAGACGTGACCGGCGTTCCGGCAGCCATCGTCTCAACCGGCTCGGAACGCGACCACACGATCATTCGCGACGACTCAGTCGCCGCCGCCTGGTTCCGCTAACTCGGGGTGCCAGCCGGTGCCGGCACGCAGAACCGGTCGAACGCCATCGTCAGCACGTCGGCGATCGCGTCGGCCGATCGCGACTCGATGTCGCGACGCTCAACCATGTAGACCACCTTGCCGTCGCGCAGGAGCGCGATGGACGGCGACGACGGCGCGATGCCCGTGAAGTACTGGCGGGCGCGGTCGGTCGCTTCGATGTCGGCGCCCGCAAACACGGTGGCCACCACATCCGGCTTGTGCGCGTGTTGCAGCGCCATCGCAATGCCGGGTCGAGCTTTGCCCGCGGCGCAGCCGCAGACGGAATTCACGATCATCATGACGACGCCCGGAGACGCGACGGTGGCGTCCACATCAGCGGCCGTACGGCACTCACGGGCGCCAACGGCGGTGAGTTCCTGACGCATAGGGGCAACGAGGTATTCGGGGTAAGGCATCTTCGATTCACTCTCCTGATAGCATCAACTATACCGTGCCCGTCCTCCTCTGCGACCTCGACGACACGCTCTTTGACCATGAACGGGCCACCCGCGACGCACTTGATAATCTGCGCGGCGGCTATCAGGTTTTGACCCGGTGGTCACTGGATGAACTCGATAGTCGACACCGAGTGCTGCTCGAGTCCATTCACATCGATGTGCTCAACGGCCGACTATCGATCGAGGACGCGCGGCGGGAGCGATTCGGGCGACTGCTGGCCCAGGCCGGCGTGGAAGACCGCGCGGCGACCGAGGCAATTGCGGGCGCGTACCGCGAGGCCTACGCCTCGAAGTGGCAGCCGGTGCCTGGCGCGATCGAGTTCCTGTGTGCCGTGCGCGCGGCGGGGTATGCCATCGTGATCGTCACAAACAACGGGGTGGCCGAGCAGCAGCTGAAGCTCGTGCGGTGCGGATTTGATGGTCTCGTCGACGCGATGGTGACCTCTGAAGAAGCCGGTGTGAGTAAACCCGGCCGGGGCATCTTTGCACAGGCGTTGGCGCGCGTCGGGTCGACGTCGGGTGAGGCGGTGATGCTCGGCGACGCGTGGGTCGCCGACATCGAAGGCGCACGGGCCATCGGTGTGGCACCGGTGTGGTTCAATCGCGCGGGGCGGCCGAGCCCGGATCCGACCGTGGCGGAACTGGCGTCGCTCGCACCGGCCGCGGACGCCGTGGCGATCGTCACGCGCGCGGGCGTTCGGTCAGCGTGACCGGCCCCGGTTCGCGGTTGCCAACCCAATGCCGACGACCACAAGTACCATCGACGCGCCGAGCCGCCAGGTCAGTCGCTCGTGGAGCAAGAGCGTCGCCCCCAGCGCCGTCAGCACTGGTACTGACAGTTGGATTGTAGCGGCGCGCCAGACGGGAAGACGTGGGAGCACCGCATACCAGGCGGCGTACGCCAGGCCGGACGCGAGCGCGCCGGAGGCCGCGGCCAGCGCCAGGCCGGTGGCTGTGTAGGGGCCTGTCATCCCGATCGGCATGGCGATCACCACCCCGATGGCGGCGGCACGCAGGAAGTTGTCGGCGGTGACCGCGAGCGGATCGGTGGCGCCGCGGCCGGCCAGCGAATAGGCGCCCCAGCACGCACCGGCTCCGGCCATCAGGACCGCGCCCGCCGGGTCGGGCGCACTCAGGCCAGGCAGGGTCAGGACCAGGAAGCCAACCAGGGAGAGCGCGACGCCAATCCCGTGCCGCGGCGACAACGTTTCGCCGCGCGCGAGGGCGGCGGCGAACATGGTGAGTTGGACGCTGCCAAAGAGCAGGAGCGCGCCCGGTGCCGCGTCAATGCGAACATACGCGAGGGTAAAGAGCACGGCGTAGCCGGCGAGCCACAGGCTCATGAGCCATGAGCCGCGCCCGGAAACGGAACACGACCTCTGAGGTCGTGTTGTTTGCGCCGCAACCAGGATCGCCAGCATGATGGCGCCGGTGACCAACCGCACCACCATGAACGTCCACGCGTCAAGGTGATGGCCGCGGATGGCGGCGCGTGTCATCAGGGAGTTGGCCGCGAAGCCGAACAGTGCGAAGGTGGTGAGTGTCAGCAGGCGCAAAGCAGGCCAAGCTTAGACCGAGTTTTCCCAGAGTTAACATGGGCGTGGCCGACCTGAAACATTGGCGTCGCATGGTTGACGGGCAAGTAACTGCGCCATGACGCCGCAGTAACGACAAAGGGGACGGGCATGAGACGACAGATACTGGGCCTGCTGTTGGTGGTGGCGCTGCCGGGTACGGCCGCAGGGCAGACGCCCGCGCCACAGGCATCCACACCCGCCGCGGCGCCGGCGTCGGCGCCGGCCATTCGCGTGGGCGCCACGATCTTCGCCGACTACATGTGGACCGACCTCCCCAAGACCACTGACGCCAACGGGGCGCAGGTCAGCCTCAGTGCCTTTAACCTGACGCGGTCGTACATCAACCTGACGGGCAACGTCAGCGCACGCATCGCGTTCCGCATCACGCCCGACATCGTCAGGAACACGGACGCCGGCAGTACGTCGGGCAACCTCCTGTTCCGGATCAAGTACGCCTACGCGCAGATGCGAGCCGGTGACGACGCGATCATCCGCCTCGGGGTGCAACCGACGCCGATGATCGACGGCCAGGAAGGCGTGTATCGCTATCGCTTCCAGGGCACCTCGTTCGTCGAGCGCGAGGCGGGGCTGTCGTCGTCAGATGTGGGGCTGACGGTGCTCACGCCGCTGCCGAAGGGGTACGGCGACGTGCATGTGGGGCTCTATAACGGGGAAGGGTACACGCGGAGCGAAGTCAACGACCAGAAGGCGCTGATGATGCGCGCCACGGTCAAGCCCATGCCCACACACAGTTTCGGCAAAGGGCTGCGGCTCATTGGGTACTACCACCGCGATCACTACGTGAAGGACGCGCCGCGCGGCCGGGCGGCTGGTAGCGTGATGTTCGAACACGCGCGCCTGAACCTCGGTGTGGACTACGCACAGCGCGTCGATCAACAGACGCCCGCATCGCGTGAGATCACGGGGCGCGGCTACTCGTTGTTTGTGACGCCGTTTTTCAATCAGAAGGGCCGTGGCCTTGAGGGTCTGCTGCGATTCGATTCGTTCGATCCGGATGTGGACGTGGACGGCACACGCACCCGGCTCATTGCCGGAGCGGCCTACTGGTTCCCGCGGCAGGGCACGGCAACCGCGGCAATGCTGGCGCACGTGGAGCAGGTGCGGCTGAGCGGGCTGACACCGACGATCACGAGCGAACGCCGCTACACGCTGAATCTGCTGATCACGTTTTGAGATCGAGATCGCGGCCTTGAGACCCAGGCCGCGCTACGTACACTGGGTGCTACTGCAGCGTGGGTGCGCGACGATGTTTCGTTGCCTGCTCGTACGCGTAGCCGAGCCGGATGAGCGTGGCTTCGTCCCACGCGCGGCCGAAAAACGTGATGCCGGCCGGCAGACGATTGTCGCGCGTGTAGCCCATCGGCACGCTGATGGACGGGAAGCCCGACGTGGGGGAAAAGACCTGACTGTTGTCACCGCCAGGCGTGTTGAGATCGCCGATGAGCCGCGGGGGATAACTCCAGGTCGGATACACATAGGCGTCCAGTGTCAGTTCGTCCATGCGTGCCGTCACCGCAGCGCCGTACGCCTTGCGGTACTCCGCTTCGGCCAGACACGCCGGCGATCCGGGGGCGGCCGGTGTGCTGTCTTCGGCCGACTGCAAACGCGTCTGCACGGATGGGTGAAACTTTCGCGACTTGATGACATCGGCGAGCGAACGCGCTGGCGTCTTGCCCGCGTGCCGCGTAAACCACTGCGTGATGTCGTACTTGAATCCGCCGCAACTGCCCGCGCCCGGACCGCGACGGACATTCGCCAGATCGATCGCCGCCGGATCGACGATCGTGGCCCCGGCGCGTTCGAGCGCCGTCAGGGCCGCCGTGAAGACGGTCACCACCTCAGGGTCGACGCCGCCTCGTTCATAGGCCTGGCGCAGCACGCCGATGCGCGCGCCCTTGAGGCCGTCGGCCTTCAGTGCATCCGCATACACCGGAATCGCGCGACCCCGGCTCTCTGCGGTCACCGCGTCGTCGGGGTCTTCGCCCACAATCACCTGAAACACCGCGACGGCATCGGCCATCGTGCGTGTCATGGGCCCGGCGATGTCTGCCAGAAGGTTCAGGGGCACCACTCCCGCACGGCTCGTCAGTCCCATCGTCGATCGGATGCCGACAAGCGCCTGATGGGCGGACGGACCCCGGATCGAATTGCCGGTGTCTGAACCCAGGCCAACGGTGCCGAAACTGGCGGCGACTGCCGCCGCCGTGCCGCCGCTGGACCCGGCAGTGACGCGGTCGGTCGCGTAGGGGTTGCGGGTGTAGCCTGGCAGCAGCGAGTTCACGGTTTCGAGCGGGCTGAACGCCCACTCGGCCATGTTGGACTTGGCCAGGACCATGGCGCCGGCAGACTTGATGCGCGCGACAAGGAAGGCGTCGCGGTCAGAGACAAATCCCTGCAGGGCGAGCGAGCCGGCCGCGCTTTGCAGCCCGATGGTCTCGAAGTTGTCTTTGACGATGGTGGGAATGCAGTGCAGCCGTCCGGTCAGCCCGGACGTGCGGAATCTGCGGTCCAATTCGGCAGCCTCACGCTGTGCCTCGTCGTTGATCTGCACGATGGCGTTGAGGGCCGCACCGCGTTTATCGTGCGCGTTGATTCGTTCGAGGTAGGCCGACACCAGGGCACTGCAGGTGAGCCGGCCGGCCCGCATCGCGTCGTGAATCTGAGCGATGGTGGCCTCTGTGACATCGAAGGCCTGGGGCTGGGCGGCCGGCGAGACGACAAGCCCGAACGACAGGCAAAACGCAATCACAGCACGCATGGCGACCTCGCCGGCAAGTATGACGCGGAATACTCCCCGTCTGGAGCGGGATTCCCCGCGTCCGCAGCAGGAGCGAACGCGTATTCCCCCTGCCAGGCGGTGCACCCAGTCGGCCTTGACCATGGCACGAGCCTTGCTAAATCCCCCAAGTATGGAAAAGAGAGGATTCGTGTGCGTGATGGCGCTGGCGCTGGTTTCGTTGGTGGTGACGCCACTGGCGGCGGCGGGAGACAAGGTCAAGGGCGCGAAGATCTACCAGGACGCCAAGTGCTCGGTGTGTCACAAGATTGGCACGGCGGGCGGCAAGATGGGCCCGGAGATTACGAAGGTGGGCGCCAAGCGTGATGCCGCCTGGCTGGCCAAGTACCTGGTGAACCCCAAGACGGAGAACCCCAAAAACAAGATGCCGGCCGTGAAGGCCAAGGGCGCCGACCTCACCGACCTGATCGACTACCTGCTGTCGCTCAAGTAGCGGCGGACCGCACGATGATTCCCACTGGTGCTCCGAAGGACCAGCCGGCCAATCCCGGCCGGCGTCGCGCGATCGACTGGTTGCTTGGCTCGTGGCTGGTAGGCGTGTGTGGCGCCGTGTTTTACCCCGTCATGCGCTTCTTGGTGCCGCCTGAGGTGACCGAGGCCCCGACGCTTTCGGTCAAGGCCGGCCCGGCCGCTTCACTTGCGCCCAACAGTGCCCGGCTCGTGCCTTTTGGCCAGACGCCGGCCATCGTCGTGCGGATGAAGACCGGGGAGCTTCGGGCGTTTGCCGGGACATGTACGCACCTGTCGTGCACCGTGCAGTACCGCCCCGACCTGGAACACATCTGGTGCGCCTGCCACAACGGCCACTACGATCTGACCGGGCGCAATATCTCCGGGCCGCCCCCGCGTCCGCTCGATGCCTTTGAAGCCAACGTGCAGGGCGACGAGATCGTCATCACCAGGCGCACCTGATGGCACGCACCCGCGACTGGCTCGCCGAACGCCTTCCGCTTGATGCCATTCAGGCGGCCATCGACCACAAGACCGTTCCCCAGCATCGACACTCGTTTTGGTACTACCTGGGCGGCATGACGCTGTTTTTCTTCGGCGTGCAGGTGGCCACGGGCATTCTCCTGCTCTTGTATTACCGGCCCAGCGCGACTGAGGCCTACGACAGCGTGCAGTTCATCATGACGCGCGTGCCGTTCGGATGGCTCATCCGTTCGATTCACTCATGGTCGGCGAATCTGATGGTGGGCGCGGCATTCGTGCACCTCTTCAGCGTGTTGTTCCTCAAGGCGTACCGGAAGCCGCGTGAGCTCACGTGGATTTCCGGAATGTTGCTGCTGTTCATCACAATGGGATTCGGCTTCACGGGGTACCTGCTGCCCTGGAACGAGCTCGCGTTCTTCGCCACGCGAGTGGGCACCGACATTCCAGGCGCGATTCCGTGGGTGGGCGACGCGATCGTGACCTTCCTGCGCGGCGGACCGCAGGTGTCTGGCGCCACACTGACGCGCTTCTATGGCATTCATGTCGCCGTCCTTCCGGCCATGACCACCGTGCTGCTGGGGCTGCACCTGGTGCTGGTGCAGTACCACGGGATGAGCGTGCCGCCATCGGTGGAGGCGCAGGCCGCCCGCACCGGACGGCCCGTGCCGTCGATGCCGTTCGTGCCGCACTTCGCCCTGCGCGACTTGTTCGGGTGGATGGTGGCACTGGCGCTGCTGGCCGGACTCTCGTCGTATCTGCCGTGGGAACTGGGCGTCAAGGCCGACCTCTTCGCCGCAGCGCCGGCGGGCATCCGGCCTGAGTGGTATTTCCTCTGGACGTTTCAGGCGCTCAAAGTGATGCCGGGGCACGTGCTTGGCATTGAAGGGGAACTGGTGGCCATTGGCGCGCTGTCTCTGGGGGCGATTGCTATCATCGTCCTGCCGTTCCTCGACCCGAATACGGCACGGTCGCGTCGCATCGTGAACTGGTTCGCCACCGTGGCGGCGTTGTTCATGGTGGCGATGACGATGTGGTCGTTGATGGGAGGCGCAGAGTGACCAACCGCAGACGATGGGAAGTCCTCGCCGCGTCCGCGCTGTGGCTGTGCGCTACGTTGATAATGGCGGGGATAATGGCGGGGATAATGGCGGGGATGATGGCGGAGGTGATGGCGGAGGTGATGGCGGGCCAGAATCGCGCGCCCGCAACGCCCGCGGCCGCGCCCCAGGTGCCGGCCGTGGTGCCGGCAGCCGCGCCGGTTGATCCGGTCGAAGCGTACAAGGAGGACGTGCACCAGCAGTCCGGCGTGACGTGCGCCTCGTGCCACGGGGCGGGCGCGCCGGGGCCGATTGCCCGCACCAGGATCGCGTCGCTGTGCGCCTCGTGCCACAGCAACCCCGTCTACATGCGCACGTTCCGGCCCCAGGTACGCACCGACCAGCACTCGCAGTACTTGACGAGTGTGCACGGCCAGCAAATGGCCAAGGGCGAGACGCGCGTGGCGACCTGCAGCGACTGTCACAACGCGCACGGCGTACGTCCCGTCAAGGACGCGCGGTCGCCCGTCGCGCCGGTGAACGTGGCGCAGACGTGCGCGCGCTGCCATGGCGATGGCAATCGGATGACGCCGTTCGGGCGCGATCCTGCGGTGTATGACGACTGGTCGCACAGTGTGCACGCCGCGGCGTTGCTGCAGCGGGGCGACACGTCGGCGCCCACGTGCAGCACCTGTCATGGCAGCCACGGCGCTACGCCTCCCGGCATCGACTCGGTGGCCAATATCTGCTCGACCTGTCACGTGCGTGAAGCCGAGTTGTATCAATCCAGCACCAAGCGTGTGGCGTTTGAACTGGCGGAACAGCCGGCGTGCCTGACCTGCCACAGTAATCACAAGATCGTGCATCCGCAGGATGCGTGGATCGATCTCAAGGAGCCGGCGCTGTGTGCCACGTGCCACACCGACGACATGGCCGGTGCGGCGCTCATTCGCACGGTGCGGACCGGTTTTGACACGTTGACCACCAAGTTCGATGCGGCGAAGGCGTTGCTCGATCGCGCCGAAGAAGCCGGGATGCTCGTGGACGACGGCCGGTCGGCGCTGCGTGAAGCGACCGAACAGCGCGTGCGGCTGCGCGTGGCCGTGCACGCGTTTGCTGAAGCGCCATTCAAGGAATCGCTTGATCTCGGGGTGGCTGCCGCCGACCGGGCCCAGCAGGCGGCGGATGCCGCGATGAAGGAATTGAACTTTCGCCGCCGGGGACTGGCGCTCGCGACGCTGGTGATTCTCGGCTTTCTCCTCACACTGGCGGTGAAAATCCGCCGCCTGCCACCCCCCACGTCACCCTGAGGCCGCACAGCCCCGGGGACTGACGTCCCGCCTAATCCGCGATCACGGGCGCGGGTGCCCATTTGGGGCACCCGACGTCCGCGAACCTTCACTTGACCCAGGGCGCGCGCAAGAACTTCGTGCCTCGTGTGGCGGCCAGCACCACCGACTTCGACGGTGGGCCATCGGGCCGCGAGTACGTGACGAGATATTGCGAGGTAATGGCCGCCGCCACGGTTTCAGTCATCATCTCGAGCGCCGAGGACAACTGCGCGGTCAGGCGAACGCCACCGGTGCCTTCAGTGACGATGTCGAGCAGCGTATCTCTGTCTGGCGCGACGGTGCCCGACGTGCTGGCCACGGAGACCGCCCAGACAGACGCGCCAGACAGCAGCACCTCATCGGCAACCTTCTGGGGATGCACACGACTCGACTCTCCTGATCCCCGATCGATCGTGAGAATGACTCGACGGGGCCCCGGACGTTTACGGATGTCCTTCGCCGCGTCGATCAACGTCTCGAGCATCACGGCGTTGATGCGCTGGTTCGGCACGATTCGCGTGATGCTTTTTGTCAGGTCTTCGGGTGTGCTGGTGAAACTCCGCAACAATACGCCGGCACCGGCAAATTCGAAGATCGCGACTTCAGTGGACGGCACCGCCGCCTGCACGGCTTGCACGAACGACAGCAACGCCGTTCGGATGTCCCGTGTTGGCTCAATCACACCCGGCGGTGATTTGGTGGTGTCCACCAGAATCGAGATGCTCATCGGCGCGGTGGTGAGTTCAGCACCGGTGACCTCTCGGCGCACGCCGTCCTCGTAGATCAGAAAATCCTTTGCGGTCAGATCGCGCACCGGATTATTGTCTTTGTCGAGCACGGTCATGAGCAGCCCCCGCTCGACCTGGGTGGCACCCGACACCACGATGGCGGTCCCGACGACAGCGACGAACGCAGTGACGACGACATGAGTGCTCTTGAATCTCATCGGTGAGTCTCCCTCTGCCCTGTGTGCTGGCTGGGGTTGTGACGAGTGCTGGGCCGATCTGGCCTTTCGACGTTCCCGATCTGTCCGGAACCAGGTCACTATGGGGTGGTGCCGTGAACGCGGGCACGGAGTGGCCCGCCGCCTCATCATCACTGACGCCGCACCGGGCCGAGGATCTGATCCAACCATCCGCCCACGGTGGTGAGCACGATCTCCGGCGGCGCGACGTGTCCTCCGTCATAGACGACCAATCGCTTGGGCTCGGAGAGGAGCTTGAAAAACGGTTCGGTGTGGGTCTTCAGGGGAGTGTCCTCATCGTAGCGACCCTGTAACAGGAGCGTTGGCGCACGGATATGCGGAGCCATGTTGATCGGATTGGCCGGTGGCAATCGTAACGCGTGCGTCTTTACGAGCCCGGCGCCCATCATCCCCACGGCGCGGTACCGCGTCTCAACGGCGGCCAGGATGAGCCCCGTCTGCGCCCCGGCACTGGGCCCGTAGAACACCACGCGGCTCATGTCGAGATCGTCGCGTGTTTCGAGGTAATCCAGGCCGCGCCGGAGATCGGTGACCCGGCTCACGATGCGCTCGAGGTACTCCACGGTGGTCCGATCCGGGACGGGAGTGCCCGGCGGTCGCAGCCGCTCGATGTACCCCTTGAGGACCACGCCGAAGGCGGCGCGGCCCGTTGCCGCGAAACGCGGCGTACGCTGACGGCTCGTACCACGAGACATCAGTCACGGGATGGTCGGCCTTTCCATCCGGCACGTTCTGGCTCGACCAGCCGCGTGGGCCCGGCAGTCCGGTACGGTCCACGAACATCTTCATGGCGTCTTCCCACGACACCTCGCGGCCGGTCCTTGAGTAACCGCTGCGTCCAGTATTCCTTCTTGAGGTAGCCACCCGCGTTGACGAATTCCTTGAACTCCTGGTTTGTCACTTCGTACTTGTCGATGAAGTAGTCGCTGAACTGCACGCGCGTGTCGGTGGGCCGCGACCAGGCGACGAGTCGATACTCACTGCCCGGCACAAAGACCATGCGCGCGGGCATCTTCTCCTGGGGGATCAGTGTCTGCTCGACGCGAATCAGCGGCGGTGGCACGGTGAGCCCGATCGTGCGCAGCATCACCCCGGAGACCGTCCGCTCTGCGGAGGCGTAGCCCTCTTTCTCCAGCGACAGCACGTACTCGCCGCGTGCCACGCGCAGGCCGTTCAGCGGCGTCGTGCCCACCAACTCTCGCGGGGGCAGGTTGCCTTGCGCATCGGGGGCGAACGGCTTCAGGTAGACGGAAGCGCCTGCGGGCTCCGTGGTTGCCGTGATCGTGTCGGAGATCGATGGCCTCACCCTCGCCGTCTGGTAGCGTTCGTTCACGTCTTTGCGCAGCGTCTTGGCGAGGATGCGCTCGAGCTCAGCAGGCACATCGGGGACGAACCGCGCGATCGACGCAGGTTCCCGTGTGAGGATGGCGGACGCGATGGTCGCCGAACTCTTGTCGGCGAAGGGGCGTTGGCCGCTCAGCATCTCGTACAGCATCACGCCGAGGCTGAAGAGATCGCTCCGTCCGTCCACCGCCTCGCCGCGCATTTGCTCGGGCGACATGTAGGGCACCGTACCCAGCACAGCGCCCGGCGCGCTCAACTGTGACTGTGTCTCGACGGCGGTGTGCGCGGAGTCCGTCGGCCTCGCCCACGGAGCGCGAGACGATCATTGGCCGCGTCGAATTGGGGAACTCCTATCAGGAACTGGCGGCAAGATGATGGCCGAGTACACGATGGGACTGCCATCGAGGGACGGGCAGTTCTTTCCCTACATCACTCCCACCGACGACGTGGCTGTCTGGAACGTCCGAACCGGCAAGTAATGGCCGGTCACTGATGTCGGGCAATCCGGAGGATTCGGCAGGGCCCCCGTGATGTCGCCCACCGGTGACCGTGTGGCGTTTGGTTGGACACTTGCGGATGGAGGACACGAACTCCTCATGCGTAACGCCGATGGCACCTGGCCCCAGACGCTGATTCCGCGACAGACGGTGTACGAACCCATCCCAGTCGATTGGCCTCGAGACGGTGAACAGATCCTTTGTTGGCTGGTTCAAAAGGACGGAACGTTTGACCTGGCACTCGTGAAGGCGGGTGGAGGCACCCCACGAGTGGTTTACACCGATGTGGCCCAACCTACGGGCCATCTCTCGCCAGACGCACGTTTTGTGATCATGCGCCGCCCCAAGGGTTCCGCCACACCGTTGCGGAGCGACCTGGTCATCATCGAGACCGCACAAAACGCCGCAGAGCCACGCGTGATACAGGAAGGCCACGCCAACGAGCGCCACCCTTCCTGGACGCCTGACGGCACACACATTGTTTTCGTGAGCGACTCGTGGTCGAAGAAGAACTCGTCTGACGGATGGCTCATGCCAGTTGCTGACGGCGCGCCCGCCGGCGATGCGGTTCGGGTTGCGGACGATCTCGGTGTGCTGCCGGCCGAGGTCTTGCCGGACGTGCCTGTCTCCTGGGTCGCACTCGTCGGTGTGACCGACGCCGGTTCACTGTACGAACTGGTGGCAACTGTACACAACGACGTCTACACCGCGTCGCTTGAATTCACCCCCGGGTCGTTCGTCACAGGACCTCCGACACGCGTCTTGTCACAGACTCTTGGCGGCAAGCAGGCGCCTTCGTGGTCACCCGACAGCTCGACAGTCACTCTTTGGGCCAGCGATACCGATCAACAGCCTTCAGGAAGCGTTGGCTCTTTTCAAGTCAACATCCAGACCGGTCAGGCAAGCCGGGTGATGGTGGATGGGCAGCGTCTCTCCCAGTATTTTCAGTACTCGCCCGACGGCAAGGAGTTCTTCTATCGGGATCAGTCGCTGGGCATCGTTGCCCGCACGCTCGCAGGTGGGGCGGAGCGGGTAGTCGTCGCTCAGGAGCCAGGGTCGTCCGTGGAGGTGTTTGCCCTGTCGCCGGACGGTCAGTCGATTGCCTTCCGCCGAGCTCTTGACCGCTGCGACCGGGAGGGCTGCGTTAACTTGCTGGTGGCGCAGCCGATTGGGGGCCCTCCACGGATTCTTGTGAATACGCAGAAAGAAATATTGCGTACGGTTGGGTGGACGCCCGACAGCCAGGACGTGCTGTATTCGAAGGGCCCAACCGGGGCGAGACCGCTCTGGCGGATTCCCGCCACCGGCTTGGCCCCCGGCAGGCCGGCTCCGGGCGCTCGAATCGATGACCGTCGATGCCGCCATGCAAGGAATCCACATGATCCGAATCGCCAGCCTGCTGCTCATCTGCGCGTGCATCGGCGAAGCCCCGGCGTTCGCGCAGGGATAACGCGCCTCTTCAAAAGAAACGACCCGGCTCCTGCCGCCAGTTCACCGCACCGTAAAGTACCCGAACGATCGTCGCAGCGCGGGGTCGAGCCTGATAGAACACCAGCCACCGATTGAACGGGTGCGGCAGCACGACAAAACGCAGTCGCCTGAGTGCGGGATGGCGAAACCGCGCCGGCGTGCCCATATTCGGGTAGCTGCCGATGGCGTCAAAGGTTTCGAACGCCGTGTCCAGGAACGCCACGGCCGCTCGCGTGTTGTCTGCGGCGATGAAGTCTCGCCCGGTGATCAGGTCTTCGTCGACCCGCGGCGTGGCGGTCCAACTCACTTCAGGGGTCCGTAGATCTTCGCCTTCCGGCCGGCCGTCATTGGTGCGGCGGGGCCCGACGCGAGGCCCTCAAGGAGGAGCGCCTCAAGGTTGTCGCTACCGGTAAACGTCGACCCGTGTGGCCCGGCTCCCCGGCTTACGGCATCAAGCAGCGTCAAGGCCTGATGAATCGTCTCGGTCTTGTTCGAGGCTCTGCCGGACCGGATATGCCGTTCGATGATCTGGTCGTAGTGCCCCGTCTTCGTGTAGCCCATGCCGGCAGTCTAATCTATTGGAAAATGCTGTCAACTTGTGCCTGCCATGACCATACCCCGGCGCCGAGAGGTGAGACGACTTCATCGGGGCCGAGGCGGGTACCGGGAGAAAGGCTCATGTGAGTGCACGGTGATTACAGGCGGAGCGGATCAGGAGGGCGGAATCGAACCGCGAATGTCGCCCAAGTGGCTGAGGGTGCCGGAAGGCGTGGAGAAACGCTTTGAACTCCATTCGCTGTACCGCGTCGGCCGGGTTGTGAAGACCGCGGCCGTTCAGCGCGGCAGGAAGTTGTTCATCATCCACACTTCGGCGCCCGGTTCGCCGGCCGTGCAGGCAACCCGCGTGCCGTCCGGGTTCAGCGACAGCCAGTTCACCTGAGTCCACCCGTAAATCGGCAGGCCCATGTCGATCGGCGTTCCGCCGGTGGCGCCAATCCGCATCAGCGGGTGAGGTTGCGGTCCAGCGATCGTGAAAAGAATCTGCTGCGCGTCGGGCGTCCAGGGCTGCACCATGAACGGGCGTCCTGATCCGCTGTGAATCTCCCACAACCCTCCGGGTGGTGTGAACACGAAAATCGCGCGGCGCGAATCCTTCATCGATCCTCCCATCGCGAGCGCGCGCCCGTCGGGCGAAAGCGCGAATGAGAAGATCCGCTCCAATCCGTGCGCCGCCGCGTCAACGAGCACCGTGTCGCTGCCCGTCGCCACTGATCGTTCGACAATGTGGCGCTGGCCTCGGCCGTACAGAATCGAATCGGTGTGCGCGGAGGCAGCCCCGGATCCTCCATCGGTGCGATCGAAGCCGGCATCGGATCCGCATCGGCGTCGATTCCGACGACGAGAGAAAATCTGGTGCCGGCGCTGCGGCTGGCTGTCGAGATCCTCCAAAGACGTGGCACCGGCCAACGTGAAAATCGAAACGCCGGACAAGGAGGACGCGCAGTTCTTCACGGGGCTTCGGCTGCAGATGAAGGACACCGATCCCGACTATCCAGCGCTCATCCTCGCGAACCGGATGTTCGGCGGCGGCGGTCTGATGTCGCGGATTCAGGATCGGATCAGGAACCGTGAAGGCCTCAGCTACAGCGTCGGCTCCTACTTCAGCGCGCCGGTGGAAGGCAATGCCGCGATTTTCGCGTCATTCGCCATCGCGAACCCAGCGAACACGCCGAAGGTGGAAGCCAGCGTCATCGATGAGCTGAACAAGACGCTCAAGGAAGGTTTCACTGCCGGCGAGTTCCTCGCGGCGACGAAGGCCTATATGGACACGCGCGTGCAGGGCCGATCGAGCGACGACGATCTGCTCAGTCTTATATCGGCCCGTGAGCAGTACGGGCGGACTCTGGAGTGGGACACCCAGATGGACGCGAAGCTGCAGGCGCTCACGGTGGATCAGGTGAAGGCGGCCTTCCGACGCCATGTCACGCCGGCGACGATCGTCATCGTGAAGGGTGGAGATTTCAAGAAGGCGACTGTCTATCAGTAGCCGCCCTATGAAGTCGCGGGTGGCCTGGCTCCGAAGCGATTGTCGCCACGGCGATTACGGTTCTTGGGACTTCGCCAGGCAGCAGGAAGACGAGCCCGGAACGCCGGACAATAGGCCGTATGAAGTGGCTGTTGCGTTGACATAACGCCACGTATCCAACGCGGGCGGGGCGCGTTGATTGTTTCTCTGGCTCCATCAGACAAGTGGTCGCCGCCTGGTGTCCGCCGCGCCCACAACAGCAGGAGCATATGTTCATGAGCAAGCGGCCTCTCGTCATCGCGGCACTCGTCCTCTGCATCGGCGCCTCAACCTCGGTTCTCGCCCAGCAGGGCAAGGGCAAGCCGGCACCGAACGACGTCCTTTACCCAACGACTCTGACGTTCAGCGACCGGTTCGGTGATGCCATCACCAGCGACGACGCCGGGACGTATGTGAACGGCGGGCAGATCGAACTGGGCTTCCACTCCCTGACAAACGACCTGGTCATGCGGGGTCAGAGCGGCACGCGGTTTGTCACGTTTGACTCCACGAAGCAGGTGACCACCGGAGGGCCCGAAGCCATCACCAATGAATTCGATGTCTTCATGAACATCGACGGCATCCTGAACATGTTGCCGAACTCTTCGCGGACGACCTACGGGCGTGTCTCGGGGCTCCGGTTCAATCAGCCGAAGTATGCCGGGACAAGCAGTGTTGATGTTTCCCGCGATAGCGCAGGGGTGTGGACGGTCACGGACGATGGCGCCGACATCGCGGCGCTGGTCCAGGTTGTGAGGGGCAAGGAGAAGGTCATGGGGCACTACTACATGCCCTTCCAGATCACGGTCGTCTGTCCCACCTGCTCATAGCGCGACACTCCGTCGGCCGGGAGCGCAGGGGTGACGCATCACACTCCTGCGTTCCCGGCGGGCGGGCCAAGTCCGAACGCGGCGGACCGTAGAGACTGATCTGCCCGCACCCCTCGCCGGCGGTGCACCTGACACTGGCCTTCCGTGCGAGTGGCCTATAATCGCGGAGCCCGCATGAGTCTGTCCGCCGGTACGCGACTCGGTCCCTATGAAATCGTCGCGCCCCTCGGCGCCGGCGGCATGGGTGAGGTGTACCGGGCGCGAGATACGAAGCTCGATCGCGATGTGGCGATCAAGGTGCTGCCGGAGGCGTTCGCGCTGGATGCGGACCGGCTGGCGCGGTTCGAGCGCGAGGCCAAGTCCCTCGCCGCGCTGAATCATCCCAACATCGCCGCTATCTACGGGATTGAAGCGCATGCCCTCGTGATGGAACTGGTGGAGGGCGAAGACCTGTCGGCGCTCGTCGCGCGTGGCCCGATGCCGCTGTCCGACGCCCTGCCGATCGCGAAGCAGATCGTCGATGCGCTGGAAGCGGCGCACGAGGCCGCCATTGTCCATCGCGACCTCAAGCCGGGCAATATCAAGGTTCGCACCGATGGCACAGTGAAAGTGCTGGATTTCGGCCTCGCCAAGGCGATGGGACCTGATTCCGCATCCGGGGTCTCGGATCTCATGAACTCGCCGACGCTGACGGCCCGTGCCACTCAACTTGGTGTCATCCTCGGCACGGCCGCCTATATGGCGCCGGAACAAGCGAAAGGCAAGGCGGTCGATAAGCGCGCGGACATCTGGGCGTTTGGCGTCGTGTTGTTCGAGATGTTGACCGGCGATCGGGCGTTCAAGGGCGACGACATCTCCGAGACGCTGGCGTCGGTCCTGACCCGCGAGCCGAATCTCGCCGCTCTGCCGGCAGCAACTCCGAGGGCGCTGCATCGACTGATCGGTCGGTGTCTGACGCGCGATCCCCGACTGCGTCTGCGCGACATCGGTGACGCGCGCTTCGATCTGGCTGAGGCCGAGCGCGGGCCAGACATCGCCACGCCAACGGTTGCGCCCGTACGAACGTCGCGTGCGCTCGTCGTGGGACTCGCGGCCATCGCACTCCTGGCATCGGTGACTGCCGGGTGGCTCATGTTGGGGGCCCGAGACACGCCAGCTCCGCCTGTGCACCTCTCGATCGCCTTGCCCGAAGGACACAGCCTCGTCTCGGGTCCCGCGATCTCGCGCGATGGGCGTCGCGTGGCATTTGTTTCCACTGACGGCGTCGACCGGCCGCAGTTGTACGTGCGTGACCTCGATAGTACAGAGGCACGATTGATGAAAGGCACTGAAGAGGCCGGTGGCCCGTTCTTCTCACCGAACGGACAATGGATCGCGTTCTACGCGCGGAACGGACTGTTCAAGGTCAACGTGGATGGAAGCGTTCCGGTGCAGTTGGCCGAGTCCACCTCCAATGTCGGAGGCACATGGACCGAGTCCGGCACCATCATTTTCAAGAAGACGTGGAACGGCGGACTCGACGTGGTTGGTGAGAACGGCGGCGAGGCGAAGACGTTCATCGCGCCCGACCGCCCCGACGAGTACGCGTACGTGTGGCCCTATGCCATTCCGGGTGGGCGCGAGATCCTGTTTGTCAGCTGGGGCAAGACATTCGACACCGTCCTGCTGGACACATCCTCAATGACGAGGCGCGTCGTCGGACCGGATTGGTGGAGGAGATTCGCCTACATTCCAGCGGGGTACCTCGTCGGTGCCGACCGAGGGGAGTTGCGCGCGTTGAAGGTGGCCGCAGCGGGGGAGCCAGCCGGCGAGGCGTTGACCGTCGTCAAGGGCGTGGATGCCGGATCGATGGATGGCGATGCGCGCTCTGACGTGTCACAGAACGGCACGCTCGCCTACGTGGCGGCGACGGAAGGCCAGCGTGCGGTCGTCGCCGTCGATCAACACGGGCAGGTGTCTGGCTTCCCGGTGCCGGTCGGAGACTTCTCGGGCGTTCGGGTCGCGCCGGACGGACGACGCGCCGCCGTCGTTGCCGGGGGTGGCCTTCGCATTCTCGATCTCGTGCGCGGCACCGCGACGCCACTGGTGCCCGAGCTCGACACCACGGGCGCGCGTGGTTCACCGGTGTGGAGTCGTGACAGCCAGTCCGTCACGTTTGCATCGAATCACCAAGGGAATTGGGAGATGTTTTTAATGCCTGCCAGCGGGGCGGGTGCCCTGGTATCGGTGCTGAAACAGCCGCTCGATCAGTACCCGCAATCGTACGCACCGGAGGGGACGCTGCTGTTCAAGACCACCGGTCCGCTCACCGGCACCGACTTGTGGCTGCTGCCTCCGGCCGGCCCACCAAAGGCCTGGGTGGCCACCGGGGCCGAAGAGCGCGATGGGCGGTTTTCACCCGACGGCCGCACCATTGCCTACGTCTCCAACGCGTCCGGACGGGCCGAGGTCTACATGCAGTCCCGCGACAACGCGTCCGACCGAGTCCAGGTTTCGGCCGCCGGCGGTGCGGGCCCGGTCTGGTCAGCGAAAGGAGACCGGCTGTATTTCCGGCAGGGCAACGTGATGATGGCCGCCGCCGTCAACACGACGGGCCGATTGTCTTCCAGCGCGCCTGTGCAGTTGTTCAACGGTGGCTGGACCTTGTCGCAGTCGTTTCCCTTCGACGTGATGCCCGACGATCAACGCTTTCTGATGGTGCAGCAGCCACGCGAAGCGGTGCCGACACGAATCGATGTGGTCTTGAACTGGTTCACCACGCTCAACGAACGAATGGGCCGCGCCAGGTCCAGGTAGCCCGATTCGCGGGCTCGACTCACTCACGGGTCGACAGACAAGATCACCGGGATCCGGATCGGAAAGGCAAAGTGGAAGCCGGTCGAACTACGCGAGGAACTGCGTTCGTGAGCCAGGACCGGGAAGGCGAAAAGAAGCGGCTCATTTCAGCAGTCAAAGGAAGTGGCGCTTCGCGAACGCCCCCCGGCACCCGACTTGAGGTAGCGCTCGAATGGGGCGGCGCTCGCCGGGTGAGCAAACTCGATCGTCGCACGCCCTCTCCACGGCCGGTTGCGAGCTGTGTGCTTGGACCGGCCGTCATTGTGGGCGACCAGTCGGGTGACGACATTCGACGTCAAGCCGAC
>CAZAZR010000002.1:0-41060 GCA_964489685.1 uncultured Solibacteraceae bacterium
CGCCGGCTGTAACGGCGACACGCACCCCTTTCGTTGCGCCGACGGCATGCCGTCGACACGCAGCCGTCAAACGGCGCTGGTAGCGTGCGCACGAGGATTCTATGAACGTGTTCGCTGGCGTCCACCGCCGACTTGTCATCCGTCTCTCCAGCGTCATTGTGCCGGTGCTCGTGCTGGGCGCGCTGGTTGCGCTGTTGCCCCAACGCCTGTTCGCGGCGTTTACCTTCGGCAACATCGTCATCTACCGAGTCGGGTCAGGCACCGGCTCCCTGGTCAATACGGGTAATCCCATCTTCCTTGACGAGTACACACCGTCGGGAGTGTTTGTTCGTTCGATCGCGATGCCGACAACCACAGTCGGTGCCCAGCGGCGGATGGTCGCGAGTGGTACGGCGACATCGGAAGGACTCCTGTCGCGATCGGGTGATGGGCTGTACCTCATCCTGACCGGCTACGACGCGGCCCTGCCCACGACAGGACTGACGGGCACCACGTCGGCTGCGGTGCCGCGCGTGGTCGGGCGCGTGGATGCGTTCGATGTGGTTGACACCTCGACTGCGCTCACGGACTTCGCCAGCGGCAACAATGTTCGAGCGGCGACAAGCGCCGATGGGTCCGGCTTTTGGGTGGCAGGCGGCACCAGCGGCGTCCGCTACGCCACGATCGGCAGCACCACCTCGACGTCGGTCAGCACGACCGTCACGAATCTCAGGCAGCTTTCCATTTTTGGCGGGCAGTTGCTGGCCTCTACCGGGTCTGGCACGGCGGTCCGCGTGGGCTCTGTCGGTTCAGGACTACCGACGGCCAGCGGGCAGACCCTGACGAATCTGACAGGCATTCCGACCACCGGTAGTCCTTACGCGTTCTTTCTGGCAGATCTCACTCCGGCCGTTGCCGGCGATGACACGTTGTATGTCGCGGATGATTCAACCGGTCTCGAGAAGTACTCGTTGGTCGGCGGCACGTGGGTGGCCAACGGCGTGGTCGGCGTCAATGCCGACGACTATCGAGGCGTGACGGGCACCGTTTCCGGCTCAACGGCCACCCTTTACGCCACGCGTAGCGGCGGCAGCGGCGCCACCCTGGTTCTCCTCGTGGACTCCGGTGGATACAACGCCGCGTTCAGCAGCTCGACGCCCACAGTGCTTGCCACGGCGGCCTCGAACACCGCGTTCCGTGGCGTCGCACTCGCGCCTGGCCTGCCCCCACTCACGCCGACCGTCACGCTGTCGGTCAGCGCGAATGCGGGAAGTGAAGCGGCGGGCACAGCAGTCACTGTGACCGTAACGGCGTCAGCCCCGGTCACTGGCGACCAGGCAGTTTCCGTGGCGGTGACAGGTGCCGGCATCGACGGCGGCGACTACACCCTGAGCAGCACGACCATCCCGATTCTAAATGGCGCCACGAGCGGGTCCGTCAGCTTCACGGTCCTTGACGATGTCTCAGTGGAAGGGCCCGAAACGGCGACGCTGACCATCAGCAGTCCGTCAGCCGGAATCCTCCTCGGCAGTCCGGTCTCCCAGGATATTGCGATAGCCGACGACGATGCGCCAGCCAATGCCTTACCGACAATCGACCCGATTGCGCCGCTGTCCGGGGTGCTCTCCGATTCCACGAATGCGTCCACCACTGTCGTCGTAGCCGATACCGAGACGCCTGTCGCGAATCTCACGGTGAGCGCGACTGCCACATCGAATCCTTCCGTGGTGCCACTGGGCAACATCACCATCACTGGCACGGACGCCATGCGCACGGTGTCGATCACGCCCGCGGGCGTTGGCTACGCCTCAATCACCATCACGGTCACCGATGCCGGCGGTCAGTCGGCCTCGTCACTCTTGGCGTATGCGGCGTCCGCGGCCTCAAGTGTGCCCGCCACCACACGCCATCACACGGGCGCGAGCGATGGTTCCACCGGTGTTGCCGTCGACACAGACCACATGCTCGTTGCCGACGACGAGAATCAGACGATTCGGTTGTACTCGCGGATGCTCTCGGGCGGCCCGCTGAAGTCGTTTGATTTCACCGGGGTGCTTGGGCTCACCGATATCAACGGCAGCGGTCAAATCCGCGAGGTTGACATCGAAGCATCGGCCAGAATCGGCGACCGCATCTACTGGGCGGGTTCACAGGGCAATGCGGCCGACGGCGACCTTCGGCCCAACCGGTACCGGTTGTTCGCGAGTGACCTCACCTTGGCTGGAGCCGACTCCGGATTGACATTTGCAGGACGCTACGACTACCTGCGGGCAGATCTCATCACGTGGGACTCGAGCAATGCTCACGGGCTGGGCGCGGACTACTACGGCCTCGCGGCAAGTGCGGCATCGGGAATCTCGCCTGAGGCGGCCAACGGATCCGGCTTCAACCTCGAGGGGATGACGGTCGCGCCAGACGGATCCACGGTGTATCTCGCCTTTCGCGCGCCGCTGGCCACGCCCGGCACGCGGACCAAGGCGCTGATTGTGGCGCTCTTGAACATCGATGCCCTCTTGTCACCGACGGGCGGCGTCGTGGGGTCGAGCCTCTTCGGAGCGCCGATTGAACTCGCGCTGGGTGGCCGGAGCATCCGTAGCATCGAGCGAAACGATGCGGCCCAGTATGTGGTCGTCGCCGGTCCTTCCGGAGTCGCCACTGGCGTGGCACCAAACGACTTCCGGCTGTTCACATGGACGGGCAGCGCTGCGAACGCGCCAGTACTGCGAACGGCGAGCCTGACACCGCTGCAGGCAGATGGGGCCTTCGAGGGCATCGTCGAGGTGCCGGCGGTGCTCGACGCGACCACAGTGCTCCAACTCATCGTCGACACAGGCGACGTCGTGTATTACAACGATGCCGTCATCGCGAAGGAATTGCCGGAGCCGAACTTCAGGAAATTCAGGACGGAGCGCGTCGCCCTCGGAGCGGTGGCGCCGCCCGAGACGAGTACCGGGTCCACACCGGTGCCCGGCGACATCGTCATCAATGAATACGCGTCTGACAATGACCTCAACGGCAACGACTTCTTCGAGCTGCTGGTGATCAACGACGGCCTCGACCTGCGTGGGTTGCGCGTGTCGGACAACGAAGTGCAGCTGGACGGCTCGCTGAACAACAACGAGTCGGTTCTGGTGTTTGGTAACGACGTGTATCTCAGCAACGTGCCGGCGGGCACGGTCATCGCGGTCTACACGCTCGCCGCCGGTGTGGTCACCGATACCGTCGTCAATCCAGCGGTGATCGACTGGCGGATGGTTCTGGCGCCAGGCACGGGAGTGACGGGCAGTATCGACGGCCTTGGCGGTTCGCTGAATCTGGGACTTTCCACCGGCGGCGATGCGTTGTACCTCTATCTGCCTGGTCCGAACGGGACAAGCGCCGGCACGGACAACGTCTACCTGGACTACGTGTCGTGGGAAGGCGGCGGTGGCGCGCCCTCCGGATTCGCGGCGATCGATTTACTCAGCCTGGCCGATAACGCCTACTACATCGGCAGCACCGCAGCCGGCAACGACGTCGCGGCGAACTGGGTGCGCTACGACGGTGCTCCGAACGCCTCGACGACGACTGGCGACGCGAATCCGACGCAGGATTTGAGCGGCCTTCGACCGGGATCGGTGCTCCCCGGTGTTGTCATCGTCCAGGGCGGCGGATCGACCGATGTGGCAGAAGGTGGCGGCACGGATTCTTACACGATCGCGCTCCGCACGGCGCCGGCTGGAGCGGTTCAGATCCAGGCGACCGGCAGTGCCGAAGCTGAACTGAGCCTCGACGGCGTGAGCTTCTTCCAGACGGTCATCGTCACATTGACCACGACGACTCCAGGCATCGTGTACGTCCGGGCCATCGATGATGCGGTCACGGACGGAACCACGCTCACGACAGTGACGCACTCAATTGTTGTCAGCGCTGACCCAGCCTACAGCGATGCGCTGACGCCGGTGTCGTCGGTGTCCGTGACGGTGGCTGACAACGATATTCTGACGACCGCCATACACACGATTCAGGGGGCAGGATCGGCCTCGCCCTTTGTGGGTGCGTCCGTGACCACCCGCGGGGTGGTGACGGCGCGCAAATCCAACGGCTTCTATATCCAGACACCGGACACGGACGTCGATGTGGACTCCCTGACGTCGGAAGGCATTTTCGTCTTCACCAGTTCGGCGCCGCCGGTGTCGGCCGCGGTGGGCAACCTTGTGGTGGTGTCGGGCACGGTGGTGGAGTTCGTGCCGTCCGCGGATGCCGGGAGCCCTCCGATCACCGAACTGGTGGCCCCGTCTGTGACACTCCAGTCAACCAGTAATGCGTTGCCGTCGGCGGTTTCACTGACCGCGGCCAGTATGCAGGTCGGCCTCGAACCATTCGAAGCGTTCGAAGGGATGCGGGTCTTCATTGCCACGCTCACCGTCGTGTCACCCACTGCGGGCTTCATCACCGAGTCGAGCGCGTCGTCGACGTCCAGCGGCGTGTTCTACGGCGTTCTGCCAGGCGTGGCGCGGCCGTTTCGTGAGACCGGACTCGAAATTGGCGACCCGGCGCCTCCGGAAGCCACGTCACCAGGGACAATCCCCCGATTCGACGCCAATCCAGAGCGCATCCGCGTAGAGACGACGACCCTCGGGGGAAGCCCGATCGACGTCACGACGTTTGCGACGGTCAGTGGTCTGTTTGGGGTGTTCGACTTCCGCTTCCGGGCGTCCACGCTGTTGGTTGAGCCGACCGCGGTTCCGACGGTCGCCGGCAACATCAGCGCAAACGCCGTCAGATCTCGCGAGAGCGATGAGTTCACGGTGGCGACGTTCAACATGGAACGCTTCTATGACACCGTCAACGACGGCAGCACCAGTGATGTCGTGCTGACCCCCGCCGCTGTTGAGCGCCGGCTGGCGAAGGCGTCGCTCGCGATTCGGAACGTGATGCGAACGCCCGATGTCGTCGGCGTGGAGGAAGTAGAGAACCTGTCGATCCTCCAGACCCTGGCAGATCGGGTCAACAGCGATGCACTGGCGGCCGGGCAGTTGAACGTGTTCTACGCGGCGCAGCTGATGGAAGGCAATGACATCGGCGGCATCGATGTCGGCTTCCTCGTGAATACGGCCTTCGTCCAGATTGTTGATGTCACCCAGATCGGCAAGGACACAACCTATCTGCCTCCTGGTGCCAGCACGCCGGCAGTGCTCAACGATCGCCCGTCGCTCGTATTGAGGGCGCAGATGAACGTGCCTGGCTTTCCAGCCTATCCAGTCACTGTCATCGTCAATCACCTGCGGTCGCTCAGTGGTATCGACCACCCGACCGATGGTGATCGTGTCCGCACGAAGCGGCGGCTGCAGGCCGAGTTCCTGGCCGCCTACGTGCAGTCGAGACAGGCAGCCGATCCCGCGGAACGGATCATTCTGGTGGGGGACTTCAATGCGTTCCAGTTGAACGATGGGTTTGTTGATGTCATCGGCACCATCCTTGGCGACCCCACGCCGGCGGACTTCGTGGCCCAGGCCAGCGCCGACGTGGTCAATCCCAACTTGGTGAACCTGGTACTGAACGTGGCGGCGGATCAGCGATATTCGTTCATGTTCGACGGCAATGCGCAGAGCCTTGATCACATCCTGGTCACGCAGAATCTGATCGGATCGCTCGACTACGCCAGAAGCAATGCGGACTTCCCTGAGGTGTATCGCAATGACGCGACACGGCCCGAGCGCGTGACCGACCACGACATGCTGGTGGGGTACTTCACACTGGCGCCTGACTCGGCGCCACCGGTGGTTACCGTCCCGGCGTCGTTCTCAGTCGAGGGGACGGGCACCTCAACGATAGTGACGTTCGTGGTGACGGCACTTGACGCCAGCGACGGCGCCGTTGCCGCGACGTGCACGCCTCAGTCGGGGTCGGGCTTCCCGCTCGGCACCACCGCTGTCACGTGCACGGCGACCGACGCGAATAACAACACGTCGCCGGACTCTGTGTTCAGCGTGACCGTGGTGGATACGACTGCCCCGGTCTTGTCTCTGCCGGCCCCGATCACGGCCGAGGCGACCGGAGCAGCCGGGAAGACAGTGTCCTTCAGCACAAGTGCACTGGATGTGGTCGATGGGGCGGTCACCCCGGTGTGCGATGCCGCGTCGGGGGCGGCGTTTGCGATCGGCACGACAACCGTGTCGTGCACGGCCACGGACACCAGAGGTAATTCCTCGGGCGCAACCTTTACCGTCACCATTGTCGATACCACCGCGCCCGTGGTCACCGTCCCGGCCGATGGCACGGTGGAAGCGACCGGTCCAGGCGGTGCGGCCGTGAGCTTCGGCGCGACGGCCGCCGATATCGTGAGCGGCGCGACTGCCGTGTCATGCGACCCAGCCGCTGGCTCCGTGTTCGCGTTTGGCGAGACCCTGGTTCGCTGCACATCAATGGACGCCGCCGGCAACGAAGGGTCGGCGTTGTTCCGAGTCACGGTCGTCGATACCACCGTGCCCGCGATCACAATCGTGGCCCCCGCTGCGGTCAGCTACAACGTCGGTCAAGTGGTGGCGGCCAACTATGCGTGCACAGACTCTGGCTCCGGCGTGGCGAGTTGTGTGGGGACCGTTGCGGCCGGATCGGCCATTGACACGAGCGCTCCGGGACCGGTGACGTTCTCGGTGACGGCCACGGATGTGAAAGGTCTGATCAGCACATCGACCGTCACCTACTCGGTCGTCTCACCACCTGGTCACATGGCTGGCTACGGCTGGTTACCAGTGGTGGGAGACCCCGGCTCGCGGCTGCTCTTCTCGTTCGACGTCACCGGTCCTTCCAGAACGAACGGGCTGATGATTCTCAGGACCACGGACAGGTGGGGCAGACTCAAGTCGAAGGGTTCGTTCGACGCGACTCAAATCAGCACGGTCATTTTCCTCGACAGCCCGACATGGGTGCCGGGTTGGTGGGCGAGACCGATCGTGGATACCGTGGTGATGCGTGGACGCGGGCGCTGGAACAACGTTGCCGGGTACACGTTCGAGGCTCGAGCCACCGACCGAGGCGAGCCGGGTGCGGGCAACGACACGTTCGCCGTGACCGTGCTCGACGCGTCGGGCCGGATCGTCTACTCGATCGACGCCGTTCTGGGTGGCGGCAATGTGAATTCCTTCCGGGTGCGCGGCCGGTAACTGCGTCCGCTACAGCAGTTTGGCGGCGAATTCTGCGATACGCGACCGTACAACTTCAGTCATTGTCAGGTGAGCGAAGCTGGGCTCTCCCTTGAAACGCTCCACCACCTGCACGAGCCCGTTGGAGAGCGCGTCGACCTCCGTTCGGTCGATCTGATCGGGATCGCCCGTCAGGATGACGCGTGTGCCTTCGCCCGCACGCGTGAGCACCAGTTTCATGTCCGCCTGCGTCAGGTTCTGGCCATCATCGACGATGACGACCGTATCGTGAATCGAACGGCCGCGCAGGTAGTTGATCGGAGAAATCTCCAGGACATTCCTGGCGAGAAGATCTTCGACCGACGCCAAGGCTCCTCCCTCTCGTCGGTCGGACTGGTGGTCGGCAGGCTGGTTGGTGAATCGCGCCCCGCCCGCCATTCGCTTCATGATGAAATCGAGATTGTCGATGATCGGTTTGGCCCAGGGCGCCATCTTGTCGCCGACGCCGCCAGGCAGGAAGCCCAGATCGCGGCCCGCTTCAGCATTGAGGCGGTAGACTTCGATTTTCGACACGCGGCCGGTCCGGTAGAGCTCATACGCGCACAACAGGGCCATGAGCGTCTTGCCCGTTCCAGCCAGTCCCACGAGACTGGTGACCAGCGTGTCCTCATCAAGGATGTGGTCGCGCGCACAGGCCTGTTCCGGATTGATCGGGCCGAACTTGCCGGTCTGCCGGAACTGCACCCGGCGGAGGTAGGCCACCCCGTCATGGGCCTTGTAGATGCCCCAGGCCGACTTGCCGCTGCCCTCCACCCGCAGTTCGCAGCTCTGATTCGCGAACAGCGCGGACGTATCGACGAACTCCTTCAACTCCGACACGGGGAGCCGCTGCTCGACGTGAAGGGACGACAACAGTGACGCTTTCTCAGGCGGCAGATCGATTCTGATGCGGCCGGAATAGAACTTGTCGGGTGAGGCGACCGGCCGGTCGCTGTAATAGTCTTCCGCCACCACACCACGTGCACGCGCCTTGCAGCGCATGGCCGCATCCCGCGTGATCAGCACGACGGGCACATCGTGATGGGTATCCTGATACGCGCTCGCCATCAGGATGATGGCATCGTCGGCGTAGCTGGGCGAAAATCCCGGCCAGGCGCGCGAGTCGTCGATCTCGCCCCCGTGAAACCGAATCAGTCCCCCGCCCAGCTCGATACCGTCACGCAGCGCCTCAGGCGAGGCCTGTGATTGCAACTGGTCGAGGAAACGAATCGTCTTTCGAGCCGAGTATCCAACGCCGTTGGTATCAACGCGGCGCCGATCGAGTTCCTGCAGTACCGGGAACGGGATGATGACGGTATTGCCTTCCGTCAGGTGATGAAGGGCCTCGGGCGCGGAAACGAGAACGCTGGTGTCGACAACATAGACCTTCCCGCCAACCGCAGGGGCTGGACTCATGCAGGCTCCTGATGCGAAGCGAGGCTCTGGGTAGCGTCGCGGCGTATCGACATCTTACGTTGTGCGCGGCATCGGGGGCGGGCACAATGTGCACGTCATCAAAACGTTGCATCGGCAGCAAGGCCGACAGGACGGGGCTCGAGCCTTCGCTATCGCCCACATGATCGCCAGCCACTCGCGCGCGATCGCCGTCGTTCCGCAACACGCCGCTGGTGACACGCCGGCGCGGCGTCTTATGCCAGGCTACGGCGGTGTCGGACCGCGGCCACGCCCACGCCGGTCAGCAAAAGCGCCATCATGACGAACCCCCATTGCGGGAGCGTTGGAACCGGAATCGCGCAGGCGGAGATCGTGTTGCTGCTCAGCGTGACCTCAGCGGTGCGTGCCAGCGCCCGCCCGCTCAGGCTGGCGCCCGACGCCAGGGTGATGCTCGTGTCGGCAAGAATATTTCCGACCAACGAGCTGCCCGCATCAAACGTCGCCGAACTCACGACGCGCCACCAGACGTTGCAGGAGGGACTGGTGACTCCGGCGGCAGCGCCGCCCGTAATGATCAGATCGCTTGACGACTTGAAGACCCACACGTCGGAAGCGCCGCCGCTGAGCGTGAGGGTGCCTGAGCTCAGGCGAAACTGCGTCGCGCAATAGACGCCCGGCACGAGAGTAGTGCCGGCCAGCTCCTTGAAGGCTCCGATATAAGTGATTGTGCAGCCCTGGTCCAACGCGGCGAATGCCGTGTTCTTGTCACCCTGCGCGTTCGCGGCAGCGGTGGTGGCGTCCTGCATGGTGCCACCCAGCGCCACCGTGTCAAAGCCAGAGAAGTGCGGCGTGGGGCCGATGCCCGGGCTAATGCCCACGTCGCCGTTGATGGTGGTGGAACCGGTGTTGGTCACTGTGGACCCGGCCAGCACAGAGTAGGTGCCGGCAGTCCCAAGGCTCGGGGATACCTGCGCCAAGGCGGCGGCGGGGGCGAGCAGTAGCGCGAAAAGTCCAGCACCTGCGACTCGAAGTCGGTATTTGTTCGTCATTTGGGCTATTCCTCTCTCCGTATGCAGACATTGGGGCCGAAAGCGACAATAAGCAGTTCCCTTTTGAACACTCGTGATCGCGGCCCAGTAGTACTCTACCGCATGATTGCGCTCTGGGCCGACGTCCACGCAACGAGCGACGTATTCGCGCCGCCGCCTGTGGCCATGACGATGAATTGCCGGCCCGAACGCGCGCGGTAGGTCATCGGCGTGCCGCTCGAGCGCCGCGGCAACGGGAATCGTGCGATCTCTTTGCCGGTGGCCTTGTCGAAGATATTCAACGCACTGTCGCCGCCGCCACCAATCACCAGGCCAGACTTCGTGACAATCACACCGGGCGCGCCCGCAGCGCCCAGTCGCTCGGGCAGTGTCACGTTGTTCAACAGAGGATGCGCCCGCACCGACGCGTTGTCGCCAAACGGCACGCGCCACACGATGTTGCCGAGCCCAAGGTCAATGGCCACCAGTTCGCCGTAGGGCGGCTTGACGAGCGGCAGTGCACCCATCCGGCCGTTGCCTGTATACCCAGATGGCGGCGTGGGTGTAAAGGTCGCGCCGCCGATGGCGCCGATGAAGTCGGCATCCACCTCGGACGCGCGCGGATTTGCGGTGGTGCGATCCGACGGTCGAATGCGCGCCAGCGCAGGCTGATTGCTGGTCTTCACGTACAGGCGCCCCGTTTCCGCGTCGAAGGCCGACCCTCCCCAGTTCGCGCCGCCAATCACCCCCGGGTTCATAAAGGCACCGCCGACCGACGGTGGCGTATAGAGCGGGCCCATCCGGTACTTCTTCATCTCGGCTTGAGCCTGCGCCTTCAACTCCGGCGTCACATCAAACGCATCGCCGAGTGACAGGCCCTGCGTCGAGAAGGCTGCCGGCCTCGTCGGAAACGGCTGTGTCGGCCAGGCGGCTTCGCCTTGCACATCGCTCGGCGGCACGGGCCGTTCCTCAATCGGCCAAATCGGCCGTCCAGTCACCCGATCGAACACGAACGCAAAGCCCTGCTTGGTGAGCTGCACCACCGCGTCCACGCGGCGCCCATTGACGGTCATCGTCACGAGCGCAGGGGCTGAGGCCGGGTCGTAGTCCCACAGGCCGTGATGGACGATCTGGAAGTGCCATTTCCGCCGGCCTGTGGAGGCATCAAGGCACACGATCGATTCGCCATAGAGGTTGGCGCCGGGCCGATCCCCGCCATAGAAGTCGTTGCTCGGCGTGCTGACGGGGAGATAGAGCAGACCGCGTGTCTCGTCGAGCGACATCGGGGCCCACACGTTTGTGTGGCCTGTGGTTTTCCAGGACTCCCGGCCCCACGTGTCGTTGCCAAATTCCCCGGCGCCCGGCACGGTGTTGAAGCGCCACACTTGCGTACCCGTGCGGACGTCGAACGCGCGCACATCACCGGGTGGATCGCCCTTGTACGTCAGACGGTCGCCTACGCCGTTCCCCAGGATGACGAGATTCTTGTACACCACAGGCGGCGAGGTGTTCGTGTAGTGCGTGCGATTGACCTCGCGGCGCAGCCCCTGCGTGAGATCAACCACTCCATTGATGCCGAAGGCCGTGATCGGCTCACCGGTCTTTGCGTCGAGCGCGATCAACCGCCAGCGGCTGTTGAGGAAGATGCGCGTCTGCGCGCCGTCGCGCCAGGCGGCCACGCCGCGATGGACGAACCCTGTACCGTTGGGCGGCTGGCCATCTTCGTACGCTTTCGGGTCGTAGGACCAGATCTCCTTCCCTGTCTCGGCATCGAGGGCCGCCACACGGTTGTAGGGCGTGCTCACGTAGAGCACGTTGTCGATCATCAGCGGCGTGTTCTGAAAGTTGCCCGGCTGCGCGCCGAACTCCTGCATGGGCTGTTCGCCCGTCGCCCATTCCCATGCGATCGATAACGTCGCCACGTTTGCCGGGCTGATATCCGCCAGCGGCGAATAGTGCGTGGCGCCGTTGTCGGCCGCGTACGTAGGCCACGGCTGGGCCGGGCGGGGATTCTGGGCACGCAACGCGCCAACCCCCGCCGCAAGCAGTAGGACCAGAACCACTCGTTGGCGCATACGGAGACTATAATTCAAGACCGCTGATGAGTTCGTCTTGCACCGCCCTCGCCGTTGCTGCCCTGGCGGCGCTCGCCGGCGCTTGCAGCAAAGCCACGCCTGCGCCCCAGGCAGTGACGTTCAACAAAGACATTGCGCCGATCGTGTTCGCGAGTTGCGCGTCCTGCCATCGTCCTGGCGGCGTGGCGCCGTTTTCACTGCTGACTTACGCGGAGGTCGTCGAGCACGCGGATGTGATCGCGAGCGTCACCCGCGCGGGACAGATGCCGCCATGGCTGCCGGCGCCGGGGCAGTATCCCATCGTCGGCGATCGCCGGTTGCGCGCAGATCAGGTTGACGCGATCCAGCGATGGGTCCAGGGTGGGTCGCATGAGGGGAACGCGACCGAGCGGCCTGCCACGCCCTCCTTTCCTGACGGATGGGAACTTGGAACGCCCGATGTGATTCTGACCACCGAGCGGCCCTACAACATTCGCGCGGGGGCCGATGACGTGTATCGCAATCTGGTGTTTCGGACGCCGCTCACGGAAGGCGCGTTCGTACGCGCGGTGGAGTTCAAGACGAACGGTGCGCCCGTGCACCACGCCGTGATTCGTGTAGACCGCACCTCGGCGTCACGGCGGCGGGACGGCGCCGACGGCCAACCGGGATTCGACGGCATGGCGCTCAGTGTGCTCGACCCCGACGGGCAGTTCATTGGCTGGGCACCAGGCCGGGGGCCGATCGTGTCACCCGCCACAATGCCGTGGCGGCTCGAACGCGGCGCGGACATCATCGTCGAACTGCACGTCATCAAGTCGGACAAGGGCTCCTCGTTGCAGCCAACCGTCGGATTGTTCCTGACCAGGACGCCGCCCGTGCAGCGGCCAGTCACCGTGAGGTTGGGATCAAAGTCGATTGATATTCCCGCGGGCCAGAACGACTATCTCGTGACCGACACCTATGAATTACCGGTCGCCGTTGACCTGCTGAGCGTCTACCCTCACGCTCACTTTCTCGGCAGGCAGATGCGCGCGTTCGCGACCTTGCCCGATGGCTCGGTGAAATCGCTGCTGCACATCGAACATTGGGACTTTCACTGGCAGCAGGACTACCGCTTTGTCTCACCCATTTCGCTGCCGCGCGGCACGAAGGTGACGATGAGGTACACGTTCGACAATTCCAATGCGAACAGGCACAACCCGAACACGCCGCCCAGGCGGGTACAGGCCGGACCCAAGGCGACAGACGAAATGGCTGAGCTTGGACTCCAGTTGCTGACGCAGTCGTCTGCCGACGCGCTGCGACTGGTGCAGGAGTTTGATCGACGGGACAAGTTGGCCAATGTCGCGCTCGGCGAGATCCGGGTGCGTGACGAACCTGCGAACGTTGAATACCTGGGGTTCCTGGGCGGCGCCTACGTCGAGGTGGGCCGGCCCGCCGAGGGCGTGGCGCGGCTGGAGGCGGCGATCCGGCTGGGCGATCGGACCGCGGGCACGCGGAACTACCTGGGCGCCGCGATGATGGCGCAAGGTCAGCCTGCTGCGGCCGTTGAGCACTTCCGCCGGGCTGCCGCTCGCGCGCCCGGGGATGAGGTGATGTTTTTCAACCTTGGGACGGCGCTGAGCCAGTTGGACCGATCGGTTGAAGCCGAGGCGGCCTTCAAGCGATCGATCGCGGTGAATCCCGACTACGGGGATGCCCACGTGAATCTTGCGGCGATGCTGCTGGCGAAAGGCCGCACGAAAGAGGCCATTCCACACTTCGAACGCGCGGTCGCGCTCAACCCCGGGTCGGCGGGCATGCACAGCAATCTTGGCGGGGCGCTGGCTTCCATCGGCCGATATCCAGAGGCGATGGCGCAGATCAGGCACGCGCTGGAGCTCGATCCGAACCACGGCCCGGCGCTTGACAACCTCAGACGCCTTCAGCGAATGGGCGTTCGCTGAACGGCCGTGTTACGATTCGCCCGTTCTCACCAATCAGGAGTTCCTATGCGCAGTGTGCAGCGAGTTGTCTTGTGTGGGGCCGTGTTTGCGTTCGTCGCGTTCGGCATGCGCGCGGAAACAGGCGCCCGTGAAGCGGGCGACGCGGCCATGGGTTTCGGCGGAGCCGTGATCGTCGGCGACGGCGAGGTGTTCGTGGGCGAGGCCGCGAATCAGTTCCGGCCGGGCATGGTCTACGTGTACCGGAAGGCTGGTGCGGCATGGCAGGAGGCCGCGGTCCTTCGCAAGCCCGACGCGGCCGTAGGCGACAGATTTGGATCGTCGTTGGCGCTCGACGGGTCGCGGTTGTTTGTCGGCGCCGGGCCGACGGCCGTCCATGTGTTCGAGAAGCGTGGCGGGACGTGGACACACGCAGGCCAGATTGAGAACGCCGCCGTCACCGGTGGCGAAGGCGTGCAGTTTGCGGCTGTTGGCGCTTCGGGCGACTGGCTGTTTGTCGGACAACAAGTGATGCTGGCCGGGCGCCGTGGCGGCGGGCCCGGTGCGCCAGGAGCCGCGGCCACGCCCCTTCCGGCGGGCAAAGTGTATGCGTTCAAACGCGCCGCCGATGGCCGGTACGCGTTTGCCTCAACGCTGACCGCGCTGGATCAGCCGGCCGGCGACGGATTTGGTGCGGCGATTGCCATGTCGGGGTCGTCGGCCCTCATCGGCGCAGTCGGGCAGAACAACCGCGCCGGCCTGGTGCACGAGTTCGAACTCGACGCCGCCGGCGTATGGACGCGCGCGCGAAGCTTCACGCCTCAGGGCGCGGGCCCGGCAGACATGTTCGGTTCCAGCATCAATCTCAACGGTCAGCAGGCGGTGGTGACGGCGCCTGGCGATGCCGGTGGATACGGCGCCGCGTATGTCTGGACGAAAGTGCAGCAGGCCGCTCGGGGCGGTGGCGCAGGTGCTGCCGGCCAGGCGCCGCCGGCCGGCGGCAACTTCGCGTGGCTTGAGCTGGCACGTCTGACGCAGCCGGTTGGCAGCCGCGCCAACGGGTTCGCTGCTGCCGTGGCCGCCGACGACACGCAGGTCTGGGTCACGGCGCCGCGCGCCGGAGGCACCGGCGCGGTGGCCGTGTTTACCCGAGATGCCGCGACAAACACGATCGCAGGCCCCAGCGTGCTGACGCCCGCCAACATGGCGCCCAACGCCAACGCCGGCCAGTCGGTGTCGCTGCGGGGTAGCGTGGCCGCCATCGGCGCCACAGGCGTGGGATACGGCGGCGGTGCCGTGATCATCTATGAGCGCGACGCCGCCGGGGCGTGGACTTCACAGCCGATGGTGACGCCCGCCCTCGACGAGCTGCCAACACTGGTCGGCGAGGAACGCCGCTGCAACAGTCAAGGCAAAGTTGAAGTATTCGATTGCGCCAGCACGGAACTGACGGCGTTCCTGCCGCCCTCCAAGCTCACGCACGACGGCCACTACATTCAGATGAACGACATCTGGGGCTGGACCGATCCTCGCACCGGCAAGGAATGGGCGCTCGTGGGCCGACGCGATGGCTCCACGTTCGTGGACATGAGCAACGCCACGCGGCCGATTCCCGTGGCCGATCTGCCGCTGACCGACGGCGCGCGTCCGGCTGCCTGGCGCGACATCAAGATCTACAAGGACCACGCGTACATCGTGTCTGACGGCGCCGGGCCGCATGGCATGCAGGTGTTCGACCTCACGCGGTTGCGCACCCTCAAGCCGCAGGCCAACGGCCAGCCGGTCAAGGTCGAGTACGACTATCTCTACAAAGAGATCGCCAGCGCGCACAACATTGTCATCAACGAAGACAGTGGCTACGCGTACTCGGTGGGTTCAAGTGCCGGCGGCACCACCTGCGGTGGCGGCCTCCACATGATCGACATCCGAGAGCCCAAGCTGCCGAAGTTCGCCGGATGTTTTGCGGATAACCAGACCGGCCGCGCCGGCACCGGCTATTCCCACGACGCGCAGTGCGTGACCTACAAGGGACCGGACAAGCGCTTCAAGGGTCACGAGATCTGCATCGGGTCGAACGAGAACACCATCTCGATCGCGGATGTGACCGACAAGGCGAATCCCAAGGCGCTGTCGCGCGCCGGGTATCCCAACGTGGCGTATGCCCACCAGGGCTGGTTGACCGACGATCACACCTACTACTACCTCAATGACGAAGGCGACGAAACCAGCGGACTGGTGACGAAGACCCGGACGTTGGTCTGGAACCTGACTGATCTGGAGAATCCGAAGCTCGCGAAGGAGCACCTTGGCGTGGAGGCCGCATCGGATCACAACCTCTACATCCTGGGCGACTACATGTACCAGGCAAACTACCGATCGGGCCTGCGCATCCTCAATATCAAGGATCGAGAAAATCCCAGGGAAGTGGCGTACTTCGACACCGCGCCCTACTCGGACAACGGTGCGGGTTTTAACGGCGCGTGGAGCGTCTTCCCGTTCTTCAAGAGCGGGGTCATCATCGTGAACAGCATCGAGCAGGGTCTGTTCCTTATCCGGCCGACCGACCGGCCGGTTCGTCGCTGACGATGTCGTTCCTCACTCGGCTCGTCTCCGCAGCCATCGGCGTCGGCACACTCGCCGGCCCGCTCACCGGCGCTCCGCAGGCGTCCTCGCCCTTGTATGTGTGCGTGCAGGACGACGCGAAGATTGCCATTGTGGATACGGTGGCGGCCAGGGTCGTGCGCATGATCGACCTGCAGTCGCTCGGGTATACGGCAACAGCCAAACCGCACTACATCGTGGTGGAGCCGGACGGCGCGCACTGGTACGTGTCGCTCATCGGCGCCAACCGTGTGGTGAAGTTCAACCGCGCGGGCACGCCGGTGGCGCACTTCGAGATGGAGACGCCCGGCATGTTGTCGCTGGCCGGCGCCAATCAACTGGTGGTGAGCCGATCGATGAGTGCGGTGAATCCGCCCAAACGCGTGGCGGTGATCGACCGCGCCACGATGAAGGGTTCCGAGATCGACATCCTCTTTCCGCGGCCGCATCCTGTGGCGGTCGCAGGCGGGTATGCGTACACGGCCAGCCTGGGTGTGAATCAGCTCGCCGCGATCGCGCTGGCGGACGAGAAGGTGGGAATTGTCGAAGTGGCCGGGCCGACACACGGCTTCGTCCAGTTTGCCGTGTCGCCGGATCGGCGGACGCTGGTCGGGTCCACAGAAGTCTCAGGGCAGTTGCTCGTGTTCGACCTGGCGGCGCCCGCAGCACCGGTGCTCAAAGCCTCGGTGCCTCTTGGCAAGATGGTCTTCGACCCCGTCTTCACTCCTGACGGCCGGTTCGTCTGGGTACCGGTCAAGATGGCCAACGAGATCGCCATCGTCGACACCAGTACGTGGGCAGTGGTGGCGCGGGTGACCGATCCGGCGTTCATGCAGCCGCATCAGGTGATGTTTTCCGCAGATGGGCGCACTGCGTTTGTGACCAACAACAACAAGATGGATCACATGGCAGACCCTGCGCATGCCGGCCACGACATGCCGGGAGCTGATGGCACGGCAGCGTTGGTCGTGATGGATGTCGCCACCCGAAAGGTCACAAAGACCCTTCCGCTCGGCAAGAATCTGACGGGCATGGGACGGTAGGCCGGATGCTGGGGCGCCGCGGCGTGATGGCGATGGCCGTGGTCGTCGCGGCGGTCTTGATGCCGGACGGAGTCTGGTCGCAGTCTGCGCCCGCGATGCCGTCCATTGCGGGTGTGGGGTTCGAGCGCGCGGTCACTCCATTTGTCGTGACGCGCCCCGATGGATCCCCGTATGCGTTGCCGTTCCTCGGCGGCCTGGATGTGCCGCGGCCGCAGTTTGTCGATATTGACGCCGACGGCGACGCGGATCTCTTCCTGCAGGAGTACTCGAACTCGCTGTGGTTCTTCGAGAATACGGGGACGGCCAGGGCGCCGCGCCATGAGTGGCGGACGGACCGCTACCAGAACATCGAGATCGGCGAGTGGTATCGCTTCATCGACCTCGACGCCGACGGCGCGATCGATTTGCTGACCGAGTCGCCGGTCAGCCACATTCGTCACTACCGCAACACCGGCACAAAGACGATGCCGGCGTTCACGTTGGTGGGGGAGTTGCGTGATGGTACCGGTGCACCGATGTTCATGGATCGCCAGAACATTCCGGCACTCGCCGACATTGATTGCGACGGCCGCCTCGACATGCTGGTGGGCCGCGTCGAGGGCGTGGTGGACCGCTACGAAGCCACGGCGCCAGGCGCGGCCCAATTCGCGCTCATCGCCGAGCGCTATGAAGGTATCGAGATCATCGGCGGCATCGGCATGCCCACCGCCCGCCATGGCGCCAACGCGATCGCGTCGCACGACTTTGACAACGACGGGGATCAGGACCTGTTCTGGGGCGACTTCTTCGAGCCGGCGATTCTCTTGATCGAAAACGTTGGCAGTACCTGTTCGAACCCATCGTTTCAGTCTCCGCCCGTGACTCTGCCGTTTGCCGACGGCAGCCGTACCAGCGGCTACAACGCTCCGGCGCCGGTGGACATCGACCACGACGGCGACCTCGACTTCCTCATTGGTGTCATCGGTGGGGCGTTTAATCCGATTCGCACCGGTGAGGACAATTTCTTTTTTTGGGAACGAACCGCAGCCGACGCATTCACGCTGCGCACGAAGCGTTTTCTGGACGGCATTGACCATGGCTCTGATGCCGCCCCGGCGTTTGCGGACATCGATGCCGACGGCGATCTCGATCTGCTCGTCGGCAGCAAAATTGATGCGCAGACCGGGTCGTACCCGTCGCTGCAGGTCTACCGGAACGACGGTACACGCACCGCGCCTCGTTTTCGGGCCATGGAGCCGGTGCGGCTGATCGACGCCTACAATCTCACGCCTGCGCCGGGCGATCTCGACAGCGACGGTGATATCGATGTGATCGTCGGCACGTGGAACCAGGACCTGGTGTTCGTGCGAAACGAGGGATCGCCGCAAGCGCCGAAATGGGTGCCAGACCCGTCCGGTGCGATCAAGCCGCCGCGCGCCAGCCATCTCGCGCCGGCCCTTGGCGACGTTGATAACGATGGCGACCTGGACCTCATCGCCGGGCAGGCCAACGGCATGTTGTTGTTCTACCGGAACGCGGGAACGCGGCGAGTGCCGAAGTTCACGCTGGTGAGCGACAGCCTGGACGGCATCAAGGTGGGCCGTCGCAGTACGCCGACGCTTGTGGATGTGGATGGCGACGGGTTACTCGACCTGGTGATTGGACACGAGGACCGAGGTCCGCTGATGGTGGCGCGCAACGCTGGCACGCGCACCTCGCCGAAGTTCGTGATGACCGAGCCGCTGCCGATGCCGTTGCCGCCAATCTCGGCGCCGGCGTTCGCCGACGTTGATGGCGATGGCATTCCGGATCTGCTGGTGGGCACCACCAGTGGCGGCATGCGCTTCTATCGCGGCGGGCGTTAATTGTGTGACGAACTGGCGGCTGCACGCGCGAACCTGGTCGCGGCGCAGTACGTGGCCGATCGTCCTGCAGAGGCTCGGCGTGACGTGCCGGGCTTCGAAGCGGAGTGGGTGAGGATGGGCGGCGTCCTCGGTGCGTCCAGGGAAACACCGGCGGCACCAGGCTGTGATCGGATATTTCCCGCAGCGGCGCGCGCACTGGCCCAGGCGTCGGCGTTTCAAGTGAACGTGATGTACGACGCCGGCATCGAGTATCGATCGCCCCGACGCCCCGACGCCACGGCGGCATCCGTCGGCATCGCGCTCGCCGTGGCCGACGACGTGCTGCCAAAGTACTTCGCAGCCCTCGAATCGGCACCCGCGCCCACGACGCCGCGCACGCCTCGCGTCACTGTGACGCTCGTGCGCTGGCCGTTCACTTGAAACCTCTCTGACCCAGCAGGTCTGCTGGCACAAAGCGTGGTCAAGACATACAGGACTTCGGTTTGACCGCCCAGGGCGAAGGCGCAGAACCGGGCCGGTACGCCCCTCTGCGCAAGGCCGAGAGTCACGAACGCTTCCGGGCCGACCTGACGCGCGTGATCGACCTGCTCATCGCTGGAAGAACGTCGGCCGCCTCGGCGATGGCGGCGCCGGCTGATACCGGTGAGGCCGCCGCCATGCCAGCACTGAACTTCACCGATCTCAACGGCCGGCTGGTCCGGCCGCGCGACCTTGCGGGCAAAGTGGTGGTCGTGGAGTTCTGGGCCACCTGGTGTCCGCCGTGCCGCATCACACTCGCCTGGCTCGGCGAACTCCAGAAGAGCCATGGCGACAATGTCGTGGTGCTCGCGTTGGCTGTCGAGTCGGACGAGGCGCTTGTCAGGCGCCTGGCCTCGGACTTAAACGTCCCTTTGCGTTGGGCGATCCGATCACCGGCCATGCTCGCCGCCTTCGGCGATGTCAGCGTCGTGCCGACGCTGCTTGTGTACGACACCCGCGGGCGGCTCGCCGGCGCCCACTACGGCGCTCCACCGACGCTGCACCAGGACGCCGACGCCACAATCACACGCGCACTGGGCAGACGCTGATCCATAATCGCCAGCAGAGACAAACCGCCATGTCGATTGCCGAGCTGATTCAGGAATGTGAGAGGAAAGCGGCCACCACCCGTCGCGTGCTCGAGCGCGTGCCGACCGACAAACTGACCTGGGCGCCGCATGCGAAGTCGATGTCGCTCGGACGACTCGCGATGCACATCGCCGCCGCGCCGGGGTTCATTTCCACCTGGCCCCTGACCGATACGTTCGAGTTCTCCGGCGATCCCGCGCCGTTGCCGTCTTCCACCGACGAAATTCTGGCTGCGCACGACCAGGGCACGTCTGCGACCAAAGCGAACCTGGCCAGGCTCAGCGATGCACAGCTTGGCGACATGTGGACCGCCACGGGCGGCGGCAAGACCCAGATGAAGATGCCGAAAGCGGCGCTGGTGCGCGCCGTCCTGATGAACCACATCTACCACCATCGCGGCCAGCTCACGGTGTATCTGCGGCTACTCGATGTGCCGGTCCCGTCGGTGTACGGGCCGAGTGCAGACGAGAACCCTTTTTAGGCAGCCGGATCCATCGGGCGGCAGCACGTACCATGGCAAAGCGTTTTCGACTGGGCGTCCTCTTCATCCACGGTATTGGGACGCAGTCTCCCGGGGCCACGCTCGTCCAGTGGGGCGATCAACTGCTGCGGGTCATTGCGCGCGCCACTGGCCGCGTCGTCGAGCCGAGGGTCGAGCGCGCGGAGCCCGGCGAGGCTGACGGGAGCGAGCCGGCGGAAGCCATCGTTCGTTTTCACCCCGGTGACGAAGAATGGCTGCTCGCCGAAGCCTGCTGGGCCGACACGTTCCCACCACCCACCTATCGGGAGTTGGTGTCGTGGAGCATTAGAGCGGTGCCCTGGGCACTCGCGATTCACATCGCACAACGCTACTGGCAAACGTTTGACACGGCGAACCGGCGTCGAACATTTCTGGCGCGCAGCGGCGCCGTGCTCCAGTTGCTGCTCGCCCTGGCGCTTGTACCGCTTGTCATCCTCGTTCTGATGTTGACCATGGTCCTCGGACTCCTTCCCATTCCGCAGCTGCGCTCGGTGATCCTCTCTGCGCAGTCGGTGCTGACCGGCACGATGGGTGACAGCCTGGCGTTTGTCGAGAGTCCACTCAGGGCCGCCTTGATCCGCACACGCATTCTGAAAACACTCGAGCGGCTGATCGGCCAATGCGACCACACGGTGGTGGTCGCGCATTCGCAGGGAGCGGCCGCCGTGCTCGACGCCCTGGGAGGCATTGCCGATGCCAACGCGCCACCCGAGCCCGCCGGACCTGTGCCCGATACGCTGCTGACCTTTGGCGCCGGGATCAATCAACTGGTGAGCCTGAAGGTCCTCTCGCGCGGCTTGCCCGGAACGATACCAGGCAACCCCGCGTACCTCGGTGTGATCGCCCTGCTCGGTACGGTCGCAATGGTGACGTGGCTGGTGAGGGATCTTCGGGCGGGGCTTACGACGATGTCGGCCGTGTTTCAGGCTGCGGCCGTGTTGGCGTCGGCCTTTGCGCTGATCTGCGCGGTGTTTGTGGCCAGCAAACGGTGGCTCACGAAGGCCGTGAGTGCACGCGCCGATTCCGGGCGCAAGAAGTCCAGCCCTCAGGTTCTGATCCCGAGCGTGGCCGTCGTGGCCATTATCGGCATCGCTTTTTACTACAGCGACCGGCACAACCTGCCGCTCGGAACCGTGAATCTGCTGCTCTTTGCGATCCTGATGGCGATGGCTTCCCTGGCCCTGATTCTCTCGTCAGAGATCAAGGAGGCCGTCACGGCGCCCGTTCGAGAGCCGACGGGCTTGACCCGATGGGTCGACCTGCACGCGTCAGCTGATCCCGTGCCCAACGGGCCGACCCGGATCAGGCAGGCGAAGGTTCTCACTTCAATCGCCATCTGGAATCGAGGGTCGGTGATGTCAGACCACACAGCTTATTGGCAGAACCTTGATGGTTTCGTCCTGCGGGTGGCGCGGGTGTGTGCCGAAGCCGCCAGGAGCTCCTGGCTGGCGGCGCTTCCGCCAGAAACGCGCGCCGTGGATCGGCGGGCAGCGTGGCGCCTTTCGTTTCTTCGACTGGCGACCTGGACCACGACAGTGGCGTGGTTCATGGTCCTGGCCATTCTCTGGAGTCAGCACGGACCCGTCGTTGCGTTGCCCATCGATATTCCCACCTGGGTGCCCTTTGGCAGCTCGCCGCTTGCCCAATGGACGCTTGCGCCCGCCCTTGTCACCGCTGCCGCGTGGCTCACGTCGAGCCTGTTATTCTCGGTGTGGGCCCTCTGGACCCGCAGTGAGCAGGAGGCCACGCTGTCACATGCGCCTCAAACATCAACCGTGGGCGCCCCTGTGTACGCGATGGGAATCATCGTCAGTCTCGTGTGGTTGTTGCCGATCGCGCTGGCGCGCGGAAACGCCTCCACGGTACTTGAGAGCATGACTGCCGACCCTGGAGCCATCGGGGCGCTGGCCCTGAGCTGGGGAGTGCTTCTGTCGCTGCTGGCGCTCTGGCGGTTGCCTCCCCCGAACGACTAGCGCAGCTTGCCGTCCAGCTCCTGGTACACGCGGCGAATCGCCGTCGCCGCCTGGCTCGACCGGATCGTCCACGTTTCCAGATCGCCGAAGCGCGCCTGCTTGACGGCCTCTTCGACGGGAACACCCGCGGTGTGCAACCGCTTCGCTTCCGCGATGACCTGCAACAGGGCCTTGCGGGCCATCTCCAGTTCTTCCCTGAGAACGGCCGGCGATTCCACGAACCCGTGGCCGGGGACGTACGTCGTGACGTCCAGGGCCTGCGCCTTCTCGATGGTGGCCACCCATTCCGAAGGGTAGGCCGAGCGCATCGCCGGGAAGATGCGGTTGAGATAGGCCTCACTCATGAAGAGGACCTTCTCGTTCGGCAGATACACGCTGAGGTCTCCGCCCGTGTGCGCGCGACCGAGAAAGAGAATCTGAATCTCCACCCCGCCCATCGTCAGCGTGGTCTTATCCTGCACGGCCGTGATGGGTTGCGGCGCAACGCCCGACGGGCCCTCGAGTATGGCCTTCGACGTGGGATGCGCAAAGACCTTCGCGCCTGACGGAAACGCGGCATTGCCCGCCGTGTGGTCCCCATGATCGGAGCCGATGACGATATGGGTGATGGGTTGACGGGTGACCTTGGCAATCTCGCCCAGCATGCGCTGGGTCTCCTCCATGCTGCCCTGGCCGTCGGCCACAAGCACGCCTTCAGAGGTCACGACGAACAGGCTGACTGTCGTGAACTTCTCGGATCCGGCCGAGCGCAGTTGTTCGTAGGAATACACGCCGTCGGCCAGTCTCTGCACCCGGGGAAACTCTGCGTCGGTGTAGCCGCGCTTGAGCGGGTCGCCCGTGCGCGGCACCTGCTGGGGTGCAAACGCGCTCACAGCCACGACAGACAGGGCCAACACAAGGATAGAAACGGCCGCGAGGCGCGGGGATATACGCATGCGGCGAATGCTAGCCCAGAAGTAACCGCGATGACTATCCTGATCGAGATTGATACTAATAAGTATACAATGGCGCCCATGTCCCCGATCTGGTTCCAGATTCTTCTCGCATTGGCGGATGCTGATCGGCATGGCATTGCCATCATGCAGGAGGTGCTTGAGCGCACGCAGGGCCGCATGCGGTTGTGGCCGGGCATGCTCTATCGCAACCTGCAGAAGCTCGAGGCTGAGCGCCTGATTGAGGAAATCGACAGCGCCAGTGGACCAATGGCCGGAAGTCCGCGGTTCTTCCGGTTGACGGCCGCGGGCCGGAGGGCGTGCGCCGCCGAAGCTCGGCGACTGGCCACCTATGTCGACGCCGCGCGCGAGAAGCAGCTCTTCAACAAGAAGTCTCGCTGAACTGCCGTGGCCACGAACGCCCCGATCCAACGCGCCTTCCCGCGATTGGGTTCGACCAGTTCTGGATGTCGCCACCTGAACTCCTCGAACTGCAGGCCCACAACAAAAGCTTCAGCGCGGCAGGCGGATTCTCCGCCGGTGGTGTCACTGTGGGCACAGCGCAACCCAGCCGGCCAGTGAGCGCCGTGGTCACGCCAGGCCTCATGCCGGCCCTTGCCGTGCCGCCTATGGCAGGCCGCGACCGCCGCAGTGTGTTGGGTCCAGAACATAGTTCAACGCCCGCGACTTTTGCGGGTCATGACACACTGAGGCCGTGCTGAGAACGCCAACGCTGGGCGCAGTCGCCCTCGTGCTCGCCTTGGGGGTTGGCTGGTGGGTGATGCAAGGCTCGACCGCGCCAGCGGCGAACCAGGTCTCGGGCTTACCTCTGGGCGGATGCGATCCGTTGCCCGTTCCCCCGCCGCTGCCGACGGTACTGACGCCGTCGGCTCCCACGGTGGAAGCAGTCGTGCAGGCGCTTGATGCCGCACTCACCGACGCGCACAAGGTATTCCTGCGGTGTTTTCCCGACGAGGACGTCCGGGTCGCGCGCGTGCACTTCGGCCTTGGCCGTTGGCTGCGCAACACCCTGCACCTCTTCTCTGACAATCCACTCACCACATCGCTTCGTGCGGCCGGTGTGTCACACGCCGATCAGATGTCGAGCGTGATCCTGCGCGCCTACGCGCGGTCGCTGCACGGCCAGCCGCTTGATATCCCGGGCGCGGTGGCACGGGCCAGGCTGTCCATTGAGGCCCCGGAAACATGAAGCGCGCACGCCAGCTCGTGATCATCGCGTTGACATCGATACTGGCCAATCCCTGGGCGGCCGCGGCGCAGGCCGGCTGCCCGTCATCGAACGTCAACGACGTCTTGAAGGACTCGCGCGTGCAGGCAGAACTTGACCGTGCGTGGAGCGACTCGCGCGAAGGCCAGCCGGATGAGCACGAGGAGGGCGGCTGGATCTATCAGTGCCGGATGCAGAACGTCATTGACGGAACGTATCGCTACTACACCGATATCCGGCGTTGGCCTCCAGGCACAGTCGATGGCATCGACCAAACACCCCCGCGCGTGGGCGACGAGGCCTGCCGCCTGGTTGCCGACTTTCATACACACCCTGGCGGCGGCGTCACCGGCTCGGGGCGCCCTGACAACCCGAGCGACGATGGCGCGACGACTTGGGAAGCCTCAGCCGACGACCGGCGCATCAGTGCGGAGACCGGTGTGCCGGGCATCATCCGCTTTGGCAGCGGCACGGACACCACCGACTTCACCTACGGCTACAACGGCATGCAGGAGCCGCGCGACCCAAGCTGGGGTTGTCCGGGAGACGATGCCAGCTTTGGGTGGGGATTTGGTGACCCGCATGTCAAGACGCTCGATGGATACCTATCTCGCGTCAGCGCGGAACGATGTCGAAATCCAGGTCCAGCAGCAGGCCTACACAGATCTGGGCTATGCGTCGGTCAACAGTGCACTGACCGTTCGCGATGGAGCCGATCGTGTTGAATGGGCAGTGGACCGGCAGGACCCGTTGCTGAACGGCGTGGCCAGGCCGATGGATGTGCGCAGCGAAGTGCAGCTGCGGTCTCGCGGCACTCTGAGCCGAACCGAAGACGGCTATCTGTTTATCTCGTCGGTTGGCGACCGGCTCACCATCGTGGTGTCGAGCGAGATGGTGGACTTCTACCTGCGGCCTGCCCACCATCGACGCGGCAAGGTTCGCGGCCTGCTCGGCAACTTCGATGGCGATGTGGATAACGATGTGAAGACCGCCGATGGCCGTGTGATCGCGCTGTCGGCCGGCGTGATGGACTTCACGCATCCGCTGTATTCGCAGTTCGGAGCGAGTTGGCGCGTGCCGGCCGCGAATCTCATGGTGTCAAGGCGCATGCCGGCCGTGCCGGATCCGCGGACGTTTCCTGGACGTGAACCCGAGGCCAGCGGCGAGGTGGTGGCTGCGGCCCGGGCGAGGTGCGACGCCAATGGCGTGACTCAGGCCGAGGCGCGCGACGCCTGCGCGTTCGACCTGGCCGCGACAGGCGACCAGGCGTTCGTGCGCTCGGCCGAACACGCCAGCCGTGAAATGGTCGCCCGCCTGCAGACGATCGGCAGTCTGCTCGCGTTGAATGCGGAGGCCAGAGGATCGCTTGATGGTCGAGAAGCGCGCGCGGTGTATACGATCAGGCTCACGCCGGGCCGCTACCTGCTCGACTCCACCGGGTCAGAGCGCACGTCGTGGACGTTGGCCTCGCCAGACGGCGCCATGCTGCTGACGGCCGAGCAGGGCCGATTGATGGGCGACGCACCGACGCGGGTCACAATCACGACGGCCGGCGTCTATCGCATTACCGTGAGCGTGCGTTTCGAGATGCTCGACGGTAGTTTCCGCTTCAAGGTCGGGCCGGGCCGCCCATGAGAATCGCCGCCGCTCTCGTGCTTGCTCTGGTGACCGGCCTGGGCGCTCAGGCGCCACCGGCCACTCGCATCCAGCTATTTCTGATCGAACGTCCGGTCGGCACCGAGCGGGTCGAGGAGATGTGGATCACGACCGGGGGCCGAACGCTGACGACTGAAATGGAGCTCGTCGACCGCGGCACGCGCCTGCAGCTCTCCTCATCGCTCAGCACTGAGGCAGACGGCACGCCGATGCACTTCAAGGCCGTCGGTCGCAGCTACCGTTTTGTGAACGTGGACGTGGAGGTCAAAGCCGGCCTGAATGCCACGACCGTACGGGTGACCTCGATGGGCGAGCAGTCGGAGATGCCAACGCCCGCGGTGTGGTTCCCGGCGCGGAGCTGGTCGCCCGTGTCAGCGCGGGCCTCGCTCATCACCTATTGGGAGCGGCACAAGCGGCCGGCCAGCATCGCGCTGCTGCCCGGTGATGCCGACAGCCGCATCGTGGTGACGTTCCGCGGTGATGAGACCGTGCAAGTGGGCGCCCGCACCGTGCCACTGCGCCGCTACAGCGTGGACGGTGTGGTGTGGGGTCGCGAGACGGTGTGGGTGGACGCGCGCGGTGAGTTTGCCGCGCTGGTGTCGCGCATCCACATCCTGCCGTTTGAAGCAGTGCGCGAGGATCTGGTGACGGCACTACCGGCGCTCCAGGCGAGCTCGGTGCGCGATCGCATGGCCGATCTCGCAGGCTTCGCGAGCGCGACGCTTCCCACCGCCACGGGTGTCTACGCCCTCTCCGGCGCTCGCATCATCACGGGTGACGATGCGCCTCCAATTGAGGATGGCGTGGTGTGGGTGCGGAATGGGCGCATCGCCGGCGTTGGGCCACGCACCGGCCTGACCTTGCCGCAGGGCATTCGCGTGATCGACGTGCGCGGCGCGACTATTATTCCTGGCCTCGTCGACATGCACGCACATGCCTCGCAGATCGAATGGGCGCCTGCGTATCTGGCGGCGGGAGTCACGACCATTCGAGATATGGGTGGGGAAGCGGGGTTCCTGAGCGCGTTCCGCAACGAGATTGCCTCTGGCCGAGGGCTCGGCCCCCGGGTCGAGCTCGCGGGGCTTGTGGATGGTCCGGGTGAGGGAGGGTTCGGGACGGTGGTGGCGTCCACGCCCGCCGAGGGCCGCACCATCGTCGATCGCTACCACGCGCTGGGCTTCAGCCAGATGAAGCTCTACAGCCTGGTACAGCCCGACGTGGTGAACGCGATCACGGCGCGTGCGCACGAGCTGAAGATGCCGGTGACCGGTCATGTGCCCACAGCGCTCGGCCTCGAGAACGCGGTGCTCGCCGGGATGGATCAGGTGGCGCATCAACCGGTGCGCGGCCAGGCAGGCACGCCCGAGACCGACCGCATCATCGGCCTGCTGGCCGAGCGCCACACCGTGATCGATCCGACGCTGGCCTGGGGGGAATTGCTCGGCCGACCGCGCGAGATGCGCGCTGAGCAGATCGAGCCGGGTATCGCCCACGCGCCGTATCCGCTCGCGGCGAACTATCGCAGCGTGCTGAACAATTCCCGGCCGTCCGCGGCCAGTCCGGCAGCTCCGGCCGCGACGCGTTCGGTCTCGATCCTGAAAGCGCTGCGCGACCGCGGCGTGCCCATCGTGGCCGGTACGGACGGTGCGCTGCCCGGGTATAGCCTGCTGCGTGAAGTGGAACTCTACGTGCAGGCGGGATTCACGCCGCTGCAAGCGATTCAGGCGGCGACCAGTGTCTCGGCGCGCGCGCTTGATCTGGGCGCGGAACTCGGAAGCGTCGCACTCGGCAAACGTGCGGACCTGGTCGTGCTCGAGGCCGATCCGCTCACAGATATCTCGGCGATCAGGCGCACACGCTTCGTCGTCACGAACGGCAAGATGTATGAGCCCGCGCGGTTGTGGCGCCTCGCGGGATTTCAACCGGGAAGCCGACTGCCTTTGACTTCGACGGTTCCAAGGCGCATGCTCCACGCACGGTGATGGTCTGACGACAAGCCTTGGGCTCGCGGCGCTGGTCGTGATGTCCCAGATCGGTCCGGTTGTTCCGGCGCGCCCTCCATGGGTCGTGGCTGGCGTGCCTGACGCCATCTGGATCGCTGTCGAAGGCGCCATCGCCGAGACGGACAAGGACCGCACCCGGGAACTCCTGAAGGGGGCGGAAGTCCAGGCGCGCGGCGCGGTGGTGGGACATGAGGGTGAGGTGGGTCGCCGGTTCGCGTTGGCTGTGGTGTTGGGTCTGCGCGCGGAGCGGGAGGGCGGCAGGACAAAGGTCGCCGTGGCCTCCGATCTGAAGAAGGAGCTGGATGCGACGCTCGCGCTCGATCCTGAGCATGGCAGGGCTCGCCACATGAGAGGTCGGCTTTGCGCCGGCGTCCTCCGCATGAGCCGCGTCACGCGCTGGTTCGCCACCAGCCTCCTTGGCGGCGGCGAGCTCAAGAAGGCCAATTGGGCCGACGCGGAACGTGATCTCGTATTCGCGGAGATGCAGGTGCCTGAGGTGAGCGACCACCACCTGCAACTGGCGCGCCTGTATCGAGACACGAAGCGGCCCCAGCTTGCGCTGGCTGAGGTCGAGCATGTACTGACAATGCCGTTTCCGTCCGCGATGGAACGTGTCGTTCACGCCGAAGCGCTGAGCCTCAGGAAGGCGCTCCAGTAGCACCATGCGGCTACGCATTTCGATTCTGGCGTGTGTTGTCGCCGTGCCCGTCTTTGCTCAGCAACGTGGCGTTGAGATGGCGAACCTGACGTGGGTTGAAGCCGAGAAGGCGCTGGCCGGAGACCCGGTCGTGGTCATTCCACTCGGAGCGGGCTCGAAGGAACATGGGCCGCACTTGCGTCTCGACAACGACTATCAGCTAGCCGAGTACTTCAAGCGTCGTGTGCTCGCCGCCAGCAACGTCGTGGTGGCGCCGACGATCACCTATCACTATTACCCGGCGTTTCTGGAATACCCAGGGTCCACACACCTGCGTCAGGAGACGGCCCGAGACCTGGTGGTGGACATCGTGAACAGCCTGACTCCGTACGGGCCGCGACGGTTCTACGTGTTGAACACGGGCGTGTCTACACTGGTGCCGCTCAAAGCGAGCGCGGAAGAGTTGGCGAAGGCCGGCGTGCTGATGCGATACACGGATGTGCTGACGATCGCAACGACGGCCGAGGCGAGTGTGAAACAGCAGCCGGAAGGCACACACGCCGATGAAATCGAGACGTCGATGATGCTCTACATCGCGCCCGACCGTGTGGACATGAGCAAGGCCGCCAAAGATATCAGTCCTCGCGAGGGCGGCCGCGGGGGCCTCACACGGGTGCAGGGTCGCGGCGTCGGCCGATATTCACCGACGGGCATCTATGGCGACGCCACGCTGGCCACTCGGGAGAAGGGCCGCGTCGTGGTGGACGCGATGGTGGCCGGCATGTTGCGCGAGATCGAGGAGCTGCGCAAGGCGCCCCTGCCGCCGCGCGAGCCTCGGCCTTGAAACCCAGGCCGAGCAGCCGAGCAGCCAAGCTACGTTCGGAAGGATCTCGGGCCGGTAGGTAGCCATGGCCCGGCACGTAGCTCGGCCTGGTCCTCAAGCCCGAGTCTCGACGCGAGTATCACCTCGCCTTGCGCGCTCTGAGCAGGGCCGTCATGCCAGGCTCGGTCATCAGCTTCTCAATGGCCGCAATTTCAAGCGGCACGAACGCCGACAGGTTTTTGTAGCCCGTCTCTGGCACGAGGGCCAAAGTGACGAACGCCGCGGACACGATGACCAGAACAACGCGCGCAGACATGAGAACCTCCGTGGACAGCCCGAATTATGGCATTCTCCTTCCACACAATTCTCGCGAGGAATCCATGCCCCGATTTGTTCGACTGTCGCTTGCCGCGTTCGCCGTCGCCCTGGTCCTCATGCCGGCACCCTCCGCCCAATCGCGGCAGGACAACGACAAGGCCGCCGCCGACGCCATCAAGACCAAAGGCCTGCCGCTCATCACCACGCGCACGGTGTCGTTCACCACCTCCGAAGGCACCTGGATGTCGCTCGACCTGTCGCGAGACGGCCGCACCATCGTCTTCGAACTCCTGGGCGATCTCTACACGTTGCCGGTGACCGGCGGTGAGGCCACCCGCATCACCAGCGGCCAGGCGTACGACATGCAGGCGGCCTTTTCACCTGACGGCAAGCACATTGTCTTCATCAGCGACCGGAACGGTTCAGAGAACGTCTGGATCGCCAACGCCGACGGCACCAAGGCGCGCGCGTTGACGACGACCGAGCGCGAGAATTACATGTCGCCAATCTGGACGCCAGACGGCGACTACGTGCTGGTGGCGAAGGGCGCGCAGCTGTGGCTGTACCACGAGAGCGGCGGCTCGGGCCTGCAGATGACCGGCGCATCAGTACCGGGTGCGCCTGCCGCACCGGCGCTGCTCGGTCCCGTATTTGCCAGTGACCCAAAGTTCCTCTGGGTGAACGTCCGCGGTTCCGTGCCATCAGGGTTTACCACCCGGATGCTCGAAGACGAATCCGCAGCGAACTACGATCCCCATCCTGCCGGCGACCGCAGCTCCGCTCGCGAGATCGGCGCCTATCAGATTGCGCAACTCGACCGCGACAGTGGCCGCCTGCAGATGCGCACCCACGAGCACCAGGGCGCGTTTCGACCCGCCGCAAGTCCCGACGGTCGGTGGCTGGTGTACGCCACGCGTTACGACGCCCGACCGGCGCTCAAACTCATTGATCTGACGACGGGCGAGGATCGATGGCTGAAGATGGACGTACAGCGCGACGACAGCGAGGGCGGCGGCGCGCGTGACCGCGATGTGGCGCCGGCCTCGGCGTTCACGCCGGATTCATCGGCGGTCATTGCCACCTACGGCGGCAAGTTCTGGCGTGTGGCTGTGCCCTCGGGTGACGCGACCGAGATTCCCTTTACGGCGAAGGTGGACCAGCCGTTGGGCCCGCTCGTGAAGTTCGACTATCCCATTGACGACCAGAAACTGACGGCGTCGCAAATACGGGGCGCGCGCCCATCGCCGAACGGCCAACGCGTGGCATTCACCGCGCTCGATCGCCTGTACGTGGCGGATCTGCCTCAGGGCAAAGGCATGAGGAAAGAGAAGCCCGCCACCCCGGCCCCCGCACCTGCGGCCGCCGGCGCGGCAGCGGCAGCCACTCCGGCCCCTGCGGCCGAGGCGACGCAGACCGCCGCCGCAGTCATCCGAAATGCTCGGCGACTGACGACCGGAACCGACGTCGAACATGCGCCCGTCTGGTCACCCGACGGCCAGTTCATTGCGTACGTGACCTGGAACGACGACACCGGGGGCGACATCTATCGCGTACGAGCCGACGGCAGCGGGCAGCCTCAGAAACTCACGCCGGTGTCGGCCTTCTTCGACAAGATCACCTACTCGCGCGACGGATCACGCCTCATCGCGGTCCGCGGTTCGAAGATGCACCGGATGCGCACCCTCGAAGACTTCGGCAATCACAGTGGCGCCGCGGAACTTGAATACGTCTGGCTGCCCGCGGCCGGCGGTGCGCCGACACGAATCACCTGGGTCGCCAGCGGCGCCACACAGCAAGGGCGCAACGCGCCGCACATCGGTCCTGACCCTGAGCGTATTTATGTGTGGGCCGGAGCCGAGGGCCTGCTGTCGGTTCGGTTCGACGGTACAGACTTCAAGCCGGTTGTGAAAGTGACCGCGCCCGCGCCGCCCGGCGGCGGCGGTGGAGGCGCTCCTGACGAAGTGGTGTTGTCGCCGGACGGCAAACGCGCGCTCGTGCGCGCGAATCGCAACGTCTTCATGGTGACCGTGCCTCCCATTGGCGGCGTTGTGCCCACCGTCTCGGCCGCCCCGCCGTCGTCAGTCCCGACTTGGCGCCTCACCCGTATTGGAGGCGACTTCGTGGGCTGGACCAACGACAGCACGGCGGCCTTTTATTCCATCGGCCGCAGCTTCTTCATGCACGACCTCGCGTTCTCGGCAGACGTGGATGCTGCCAATCGCGCCACAGCGGAGGCCGAGGTCGAACGCGCGTCCGCGCCAGCGCCAACTCCGGCACCACCAGCTGCACCACCGGCAGCCGGGCAGGATCCTGCGCAGAAACCCGCCACGCCGCCCAAGCCGCCCACCTACGAGTACGAGCCGCATCGTGTGGACGTCGAGATCATCGTGGACAAGGACAAGCCGAACGGGACGATCGCCCTCCGCAACGCGCGCCTCATCACGATGAAAGGCGTTGAGGTCATCACCCGCGGCGACATTGTCATTACCGATAACCGCATCACGGCCATTGGCCCGTCGGGCACGGTCTCAATTCCTGCTGGTGCCGTTGTGCGCGACCTCAAGGGCAAGACCGTGATGCCCGGCCTGGTGGATGTGCATGCGCACACGTGGGTGGCGTGGGGTGTCCATCGGGCTCAGGTCTCGCAGTTCCTTGCCCAACTGGCGTACGGCGTCACCACCCAGCGAGATCCCCAGACGTCGTCCGAGGACGCGCTTACGTACCAGGACTTGATGGACACGGGGCAGTTGATCGGACCCCGCCTGTATTCCACAGGCCCCGGCATCTTCGCGGTCGACAACATCCGCAGTCTTGAAGAGGCGCGGGACGTGCTCCGACGCTACTCAGACCACTACAACACCAAGACCATCAAACAGTATCTGGCAGGCGACCGGAAGGTGCGCCAGTGGGTGATCATGGCCGCGAAGGAACTGGGCCTGACGCCGACCACCGAGGGCGGGTCGAACTTCACGATGAACCTCACGCTGATGCAGGACGGTTACGCCGGCCTTGAGCACTCATTGCCGATCAGTCCCTTCTACGCCGATGTCGTCAAGCTGGGCGCTGCGAGTGGCCTGACGTATACGCCGACGATGATTGTGAGTTATGGGGGGCCGACAGGGCTGCAGCACTATCTGACCAGCACCGATGTTGATTCAGATTCGCGACTGCGGACGTTCACGCCCCACGACGAACTCGACAAGTGGAAGCGAACGTCGTTCAACCGGGCGGATCAGTATGTGTACCCGCTGCACGCGCAGCAGTTGCGCAAGTGGGTGGAGGGTGGCGGCAAGGCCGGATTGGGCTCCCACGGTGAGGTGCAGGGGATTGGTACGCACTGGGAACTCTGGATGATGGCCTCGGGCGGCATGAAGGCCCACGATGCATTGCGTGTCGCGACGCTTGAGAGCGCGGAGTCGATCGGCCTCGGCCGCGATATCGGGTCCCTGGAAGTGGGCAAAATGGCAGACCTGATCGTGCTTGACGCCAATCCACTCGACGACCTGAAGAACACCGTGAAGATCTCGGAAGTGATGAAGAATGGCCGGCTCTACGACGCCGCGACCCTGAACGAGACGTATCCGCGGCAGAAAGCGCTGGGGCCGCAGTGGTGGTCGAAGGTGGAGCCGCCGGCCGCGATGAAAGGCGGCAGATAGCGCGCGCCGGACTGCGGGTGGGGCGGTTGCAAATTAGAAGTGACACTTCTAATATACACACATGGTGACGCGGCAGTTCTGGACCGTTCTCCGGGGACTGCTGCGTCGCTGGCCCGCCGTCCTGTTGCTGGGCCCGCGTCAATGCGGCAAGACCACGTTCATCCGCCAGGCCCTGCCCGGCTGGAGTTACGTGGACATGGAACGGCCCTCCGACGCCGCGCCGTTTCTGGCAGACCCGGAAGCGCGCCTGGCGCAACTGGGCGACCACATCATCTTTGATGAGGTCCAGCGCGTACCGGAGATCTTCGCGGCGCTCCGGAGCATCATCGACGAGCGGCGCGCCAAACACGGCCGGTTCGTGCTGCTGGGATCGGCGGCGCCGACGCTGGTGCGCGGGATCTCGGAGTCGCTCGCCAGCCGGACGGCCTTCCTCGACCTGCCGCCGTTTCGTTGGGACGAAGTCTGCGACCTGAAGCGGACGCGCGTCGCTGACCTCTGGCTTCGCGGCGGATTTCCGCGGGCCTTTCTGGCCCGCACTGATGCCGAGAGAACCGAGTGGCTCGATGCCTACACACGCGCGTTCATCGAACGGGACCTGCCCACGCTCGGCGTGGATCTGTCGGCCGGGCGCATGCGTCAGTTGTGGACGATGCTGGCGCACCTGAATGGGGGACTGTGGAACGCGTCGCAGCTGGCCGCATCGCTGGGGACCAGTTACCACACGGTGAATCGGTACGTGGACGTGCTCGAACAGACGTTTCTCGTGCGGACGTTGCCTCCGTACTTCGCCAACATCGGCAAACGACTGGTCAAGAGCCCGAAGGTCTACCTGCGCGACACCGGGCTGCTCCATCTGTTGCTGGGGATCTCGTCAGAGGCGGCGCTTCACACGCATCCGGCTCGGGGCCTCAGCTGGGAGGCCTTCGTGATTGATCAGCTGGTCTCGGCGCTGGAACGGACCCGGCCCGCCTCGCGCGCCTATTTCTGGCGAACGGCGCGGGGCCAGGAAGTCGATCTCTTGATCGACCATGGACGACGGCGGGTGCCATTCGAGATCAAACTGCACACCGCGCCGACGCGAGACGATGCCCAGAGTGTGGTGGCGTGCATGAAGGACCTCGGACTGTCCCGGGGCTACGTGATCCATGCCGGGCGCGAGGAGTACTCGCTCGGCGATCACGTGACTGCGCTGCCTGCCGAAGCCCTGCTCCGGACGCCGGGCGACATCGCGGAGCGGTAGCGTGATGGAGGGCAGGGCTGTCGCCCGCGCCGCTGGCTCAGTGCGCGGGGCCGCCGCCGCGCAGCACGCGGACATTGCTCACACGCGTGGTGTGCACCCCGTTGCTGAATTCGATGAACATGCCTGGCGCCGCGACCAGGTCGGTGAGGATCGCGCGGCCGCCCCAGGTGCATCCGGCGACGCGGACTGGCGTGGACTCGAGCCCTTCGGCGGCAAACCAGCCGCCGGCCACATGAAATCGGCCGTCACCCAGCGCGGCCAGCGAATACACCGAGTTCCTGGTGCGCACCACCACCCAGTCGCCGGGCTTGATGTCGCTGGCCCACACACCTCGGATGGTGCGGGAGTGGTCCGCGATTCGCTCGAGTGAATGGGCTCCGGTCATGCGCGCGCTTCGTGTCTTAATATGGTGCACCAACCTTGAAGGAGTTCCAATGCCGTTTTTTCTGACCCGCCGCGCGGCTCTTGCCGCCTTTGTGCTTCTGACGCCCGTCCTGACTCTGGCGGCAGGGCAGAACCGCCTCGTGCCCAATGCCGTGCCCCCGGCTGAGCGTCCGTTCGGCGCCCTGCGCGATCAGGCCGTGATGCAGCAGGCGTGGCTCAAGCAGCGCCTCGACACCTTCGTCCCCGCCCTGATGCGCAAACACGGCATCGACTTCTGGGTGGTGCCGATGCGCGAGTACAACGAAGACCCGGTCTTCTCCTCCATCGTGGCCCCCGAGACCTTCGCCGCGCGGCGCCGCACCATTTACGTATTCTTCGACAAGTGCGCGGCCACGAAAGCGCCGGCAGCCACGAGCTGCGTGGAGCGCATCGCCCTGGGTGGCACATCACAAGGCGGTGTGTTCGAGGCCCGCACGTCCACCAAGCCCGTGGTCGCCGCCGTCGGCGGGCGGCAAGCCGAACTCTGGGGTGATGAGCAGTGGCAACTGCTGAAGACCGTCATCGAGGAGCGCAAGCCGGCCGTCATCGGCATCAATCGATCGACGGTGTTCGCGTTCACCGACGGCCTGACCAGTGGCGAACTTCAGGGCATGACGGCCGCGCTCGGCACCACGTGGACCTCGAAGTTCAAGGACGCCGAAGGACTGCCGCTCGAACTTATCGCGTCTCGTTTGCCAGACGAGGAAGTGTTCTTCCAGAAGATGACCGCCCTCGTCTGGGAGATGACACAGACGATGTTTTCGGCAAAAGTCATTGTGCCAGGCGAAACGCGCACGAGCGATCTGGTGTGGTGGTGGCGGCAGCGGGTGAACGATCAGGGCCTGGGCACGTGGTTCCAGCCGAGCGTCAGCATTCAGCGGCAGGGCGGCGTGACGGGAGCCGACCCCGTGATCCAGCGCGGCGATGTGCTCCACTGCGACGTCGGCATCACGGTGGCGCGTCTCAACACCGACACGCAGCACAACGCCTATGTGCTGAAAGTGGGCGAGACCGATGCGCCAGCGGGGCTCAAGAAAGCCCTGGCGAATGCCAATGCCATGCAGGACATCTCGATGGCCGAGATTCGGCCCGGTCGCACCGGCAACGAAATCCTGAAGTCCGTGCGTGAAGGCATGACGGCCAAGGGCATCAGCGGGACGATGTATTCACATCCGATTGGCGTGCATGGCCACGGCGCGGGACCGCTGATTGGGCTGTGGGACTACCAGGACGGTGTGCCCGGCCGTGGTGACACCAGGATCATTCCGTCGATGTGGTATTCGATCGAACTGCAGGCCACGACGCCCGTGCCCGAGTGGGGCGGCCAGCCGGTGCGCATGGCGCAGGAGGAAGACATGATCATCGGCGCCGACGGCAAGGTGCGCTGGGCGCTCAGGCGCCAGGACAGGTTGTTTCTGGTGAAGTAGATCAGCCTGCCGACGTCGCCATCGGAGGGCATCGGTCACTTCAACAGGATTCCGCGCTTCCGGAACCAGGCGCTGCGATCCGGTCTGGCGAGCTGATGATTGCCGTCGGGATACCGGATGAGTGTCAGGACGCCGGTGGAGATCTGCGGCAGTGCGTTCAGCGCCTCGATCGTCTCTTTCGCGGGGAGGTTGATCCGCGCCATGGTCCCGCCCCTGACCAGCACAGAAGGGATCGCCCGCGCGCGGAGAGCCACGGCCGGCACGCCTCCAACGCGCAGGGGTGATAATACCGGTGCTGTGGCTGACCAATTGGACGTCCTCAGGATGATCGCCGCGCGGTTTGATGCGCTCGGGGTGCAGTACATGCTGACCGGGTCGGTCGCCGCCGGCTGGTACGCCCAGCCCAGGATGACCAGGGATATCGACCTGGTCGCGATCCTGTATCCACGGCATGCCGCGATGCTGGCCGCCGGTCTTGGTGACGTGTTCGAGTGTGACCCCGATGTGATTGAAGCGGCCATCGAGGCGCGGCGCCCCTTCTCCGTGTTCCATCGCGAATCGATCCAGAAAGTGGACGTCGTTGTCAGACGCGACTCCGACTATGAGGCCGAGAAATTCGAGCGGCGGCGCGAGGTGGACATCGAAGGTCAACGCGTGTGGATCATCGCGCCCGAAGACTTGATTCTGTCGAAGCTTGCGTGGGCGAAGCAGACACCGTCGGAGTTGCAGCTTCGGGATGTGCGCGCCATCGTCGCGGCGCAACCGACGCTGGACTGGGTCTACATCGACCGTTGGGCCTTGCGATTGACGGTGGCCACGCTGCTTCAGGAGGTGCGATCATGAAGCGGACATTCAACGACACCGAGGCGCAGTTCGCGGCCCGATTCGCAGCGGTGTCGGCCATTGAACGACTCCGGATGTCGAGCGCCATGTTCGAGTCGGCCAAACGATTGATCGCGGCAAGTCTTCGACACTCGGATCCGACGATGTCGCCGAGTGAGCTGAAGGTGCGCATCTTCGATCGGCTGTACGGCGATGATTTTGACGAACCGACCAGGGAACGAATCCGGGCGGTGTTGCGCGCCTGACTGTGACGTATTCAGTCGCCGCGAAGCGCCTGAAGGGGACTGGCGCGGGAGGCGCGTCGGGCCGGCAGGTAACAGGCCAGCAGCGCTGCGGCCGCCAGAATCGCAACGGCCACTGACAGTGTCAGCGGGTCGGCGGGACTCACGTCTGCAAGCAGGCTGCGCATCAGTCGCGTCAGCGGGATCGTGGCGGCGAGGCCGAGGGCCGCGCCCGCAGCGATGAGCACGCCACCCTCGCGCACGAGCGGCCGAATCACCGTCCACCGGGTGGCGCCAAGCGCGAGGCGAATCGCCACCTCACGAGCGCGTTGCCTGGTCGAGAACGCCATGACCCCGTAGATGCCGAGCACGGCCAGCACCAGAGCGAGTGCGCCAAATCCCGTCAGCACGCCGGCCACAAGCCGCTGCGGCGCCAGCCGCTGTTGGACGAGCGCATCCATCGAGTTGACGTCGTAGACCGGCAACGTCGGATCCAGTTCGGCGACCGCGGCCCGCAGACGCGGCACGACCGCGTCCGCACCAGCGCCCGTGCGGACGACGAGGGTCATGGCGCCCCATACACCCCCAGCTGCCGGCACGTAGTAGGTGGGTGACGGTCCAACCGCCGGGTCGTGATGACGCATGTCGCGGACAAGACCGACAACGGTGGCGGGGTCCCCGCCGCCGCCACCGAGATCCAGCTGGCGGCTCACCGGATCCCGATCGCCCCACACCATCCGCGCCAACGTCTGATTCACGATGATCACCTTCGGCGCATCCTCATCGTCTCGCACCGAAAAATCACGGCCGGCAAGGATGGGCGTTTCCATGGCGCCAAAGTAGCCATCGGTCACGATTCGCCAGTCGGCCTGGACGGATTCGGTCGGCGAGAGCCGCGCATCGCCCACGGGGAACACGTGGAGACTGAGGTTGCCTCGGGTCATCGGGGCGTTGCTCGTGGCGCCGGCCATTGCCACGTCGGGCAACGCGCGGACGCGATCGAGCAGGGTGGCGACAAACGCCTCGGGCCGTTCGCGCGGCACGATATGTGCGGTGACGATGCGCGCAGGCGTGAAGCCGAGGTCAACGCTGCGCAGCTGGCTCAACGTCCGCACCGTGAGTCCCGCCGCGCTCAACAGCACCACCGAGAGCGCCAATTGTCCGACGACCAGCGCGTTCCGCGACCATTGGCTGCCTGCAGCCATCGCCCGACCCCCGTCGCGAAGACCGCGCGTCACGTCGAGTCTTGCCATCTGTCGCGCCGGGGCGAGACCCGCGAGGACGCCGGTCAGCGCTGAAACGACGCACGCAAAGACGAGGGCCCACAGGTCAACGCCGATGTCTCCTGCGCGTGGCAGGTCCGCGGCCATGGTGGTGCGCCACAGGCGCATGCCGGAGAATGACATCGCCACGCCGAGCGCGCCACCGACGCCGGCAAGCAGGAGACTTTCGGTCAACAACTGACGAAGGATCCGGCCACGACCGCCGCCGACCGCCGCGCGAATCGCGATCTCGCGGGTGCGCGACGAGGCGCGCACGAGCAACAGGCTCGACAGGTTTGCGCAGGCCACGAGCAGCAGTACGCCAACGGCCGTGAACAACAGGTACAACACACGCGGCGCACGCGGCCCCACCACCGATTCAGCAAGCGGGATGACGTTGACACCCCAGCCGCGGTGCTGGTCGGGATACTCGCGCCCGAGCTGATCGGCGATGGTCGCCATCTCGATCGACGCCTGGGCGGAGGTCACGCCAGGCATCAGTCTCGCATACACATCCAGATCGGCGTGGCCGCGGCGATCTTCGGTGAAGGGCACCGCGGGCAGCAGCACGTGATCGGTGGTGTTGAGTCGGTCAGGCGGAGCGACTCCAACAATGGTGTGCGGGCGACCATCGATGCTGAGCACGCGGTTGAGCACCTGCGGGTCGGCGCCAAACGCGCTGCGCCAGCATCCGTGTGACAGCATTACCACCAGCCCACCGCCGGGTCTGTCGTCGTCTGCCTGGAATGTACGACCGAGCGCCGGCGCGAGTCCCAGCAGGGAGTACATGTTGTGGGTGAGCCACTTCGCGTCAATCCGTCGAGGATCGCCGAGCCCCAGCACGGTCACGGCGCCGCTGCGTTCGGCGGCCATCGCGGTAAAACTCTGACTCCTTGCCTGCCAGTCGCGATACAGCGGCAGGGAGACGGAGAACGCGTCTACGCCCCGCTCCTGATTCGATTGCGCGAGGCGAACCAGCCGGCTGGACTCAGGAAACGGCATCGGTGCCAGGACGACCGCGTTGAGGGCCCCGAAGATAGTGGTGCTGGCGCTGATCCCGATCGCAAAGATCAGGATAGCGCCGATGGTGAACGCCGGAGTACGACGCGAGAGTCTCAGCGCGTATCTGATGTCCTGTGCCGCCTGCTGCAGCCAGAGCGGGAACCACACGGCACGTGCGTCCTCGCGAACCGACGTGGCGTTGCCGAACACCATTGCCGCGGCACGGCGTGCTTCCGCTGGCGCCAAGCCGTCGGCCTGGCGTTCTTCAGCCTCCAGCGCCAGATGTTGCCGGATCTCCCGATCCAAGTCGTCGTTGCCCCGGAAGCCTCGGGTCGCCATCAGGACCTCGCCTGACCCGGCCGAAGCAGCCGTGTCATGGCCGCGGTCAATTGCGCCCACTTCGATTCTTCAGCCCTGAGTTGCGCGCGGCCTTTGGTGGTGATCCGGTACAGCTTCATTTCGCGGCCGGCGTCTGTGACCTCCCAGCCAGACGTGATGCACCCGAGCTTCTCCAGACGCTGAAGGGCGGGGTAGAGCGAGCCGTGTTCAACGGTCAGCACCTCGTCGGTGACCGACTTGATGTGTTTGACGATCCCGTGACCATGAAGCGGGCCAAACACGAGGGTCCGCAGAATCAGAAGATCCAGGGTGCCCTGAATGATGCCGGGCTTCTTCGCAGGTGTCGTCATGGTAGGTAATCTACTATACGCGGTAGATTCCCTTCCAGTTCAGGAAATGAGCCAATGGGCCAATG
>CAZAZR010000002.1:41160-77981 GCA_964489685.1 uncultured Solibacteraceae bacterium
AATGAGCCAATGGGCCAATGGGCTCATTATGTAGGGGCATGAAAGACAAGACGATCCTCATCACCGGCGGCACGTCTGGCATCGGCCTGGAGTCAGCCGCTGTGCTGGCCGGCATGGGCGCCAAAGTCATCATCGTCGGTCGCGACGCCGGCCGCGTCGCGCAGGCACTTGCCACCATCAAGGCCCGGTCGGGCGCTGACGCGGCGTCCTACCTCTGCGACTTCTCGTCGCTGCAGGCGGTGAGGCGGCTCGCCGGCGAGGTGCTTCGTGATGTCCCGACGCTGCATATGCTCATCAACAATGCGGGCAGTGTGTTTGCCAAACGCACGCTGACTGCCGATGGGATTGAGGCCACGTTTGCCGTCAATCACCTCGCGCCATTTCTGTTGACGCAACAGTTGCTGCCGCGCCTCATCGAAAGCGCGCCAGCCCGCATCATCACGGTGGCCTCGGGCCGTCACGCTCACGGCACCATGGACTTTGACGACCTGGGCTTCGCTCGCGGCTATCAGATCCTGCGCGCCTACGCCCGGTCGAAACTGGCCAACGTGCTCTTCGCGTCAGAGCAGGCGCGTCGGCTCGTGGGCACGAGAGTGACGTCGAACAGTGTGCACCCCGGCCGCGTGGCCACGAACATCTGGGCCGGTGCGCCGGGATGGACGAAACCGTTGATCCGCTTCTGGCTGAGCCGGACGTTCATCACGGTGGAAGAAGGCGCCGCGCCGGTGATCGCGCTGGCGTCACGGCCAGATCTTGATGATGTGACCGGCCAGTATTTCAACCGGCACGAGGCCGCGCTTCCATCAGGGGTGGCGCAGGATTGGGAAGTGGCCGGCCGACTGTGGCGCGAAAGCGAGCGGCTTGTTACATCATCAGCCGGCGGGCTTCAGGGATCTGCGTGAGCAGTTGTTCGAGACGCCCGGCTGAGAGTGTGCCTGGCATTCGCCACGCCGCGTAACCCGCATCTCGCACAAGGACGCCACCGTGTGGCCACGCTTCGAGGGCCCGAGTGCGTTCGGGCGTCAACCACGCGTCCCTGACGTGCCGTTCGGCTTCGATGAGAATCCCGCCCTGAGTCGTCAGTCGCAACGTCGCCGCGTCCGGCACATCGACACCAAGGCGACCGGCGACCCCGGCGTTCGTCAACGGGGTCACCCCCGGTGCGCGCCACACGATCAACGGCCCAGCCGATTCGCGGATGGGCCAGACCACGAGCGTGAACCACTCGCCCGTTTCCCGCGTGCCGGCGCCGGCGCTTTCGTGTTCCGCAATCGTGCAGGGGAGCGAGTCGAGAAAGCCCTCGAGGCCCATGCCCCAGATGCGAGCCCCGTGCACATGGAGACGCTTCGACAACGTCACCGCAGGCGCCGGCGGCGCCGGCGCAAACGGCACCGACCGGACAAATCCATGTAAGTGCGCCCAGCGCTCGATGCCCGACACGCGAAGCCGCTCACGAAACAACCCGTACGCGAGTGCAGCGACAATCGCGACGCCGACGGGAATCCAGTTGGGCACGCGTGTTCAACTCACCCTATGGCCGCTTGAACACGCCGACCGTCACGGCCTTGCCGCGTACGTGTCCCGCCATCGCCGCCATCACGGCCGCCCGTGTCTGTGGCACCGAGGCGCCTGTGGGCCCGAGCGCCGGCACGTCGAGCATCGCGTCGAGTGCGAACAGTTCGAATACATAGACGTGCGGCGGCCCCGTCGCGGGCGCGGCAGGGCCGCGATAGCTGGGCCCGGTCACGCTGATCTGCCGTGTGCCGTCAGCCATCTGCAACCCGTGCGGCACCCCTTCGGGCAGCGACCGCGTTGCTGCCGGAATATTCCACACCATCCAATGCAGCACATCGTCAGTCCCCTGGCCGGCCGCGGCGGAGATGTCGTGCACGATGAGGGCGAAACTCACTGCCGTTTCTGGCACGTTGTCCCAGCTCAGCGCGGGAGACATGTCGCTGCCGGCCTGCGTGTACCTCGGGGGAATCTCGGCACCCGGCGCCCAAGGCGCGGTGAGCGTCATGATTTGCACGGCGCCGCGCCCGCGACCGCCACCTCCGCCGCGCTGCCCGCCCGCAGGCGGCGTCTGGGGAGGAGGCCCACCGGCGCGTTGGCCTGCCACCTGGCCGGCGGCGCCGGCCGTGACCGGTGGCGGGCTCTGCGCCGGCACAAGCGCCACGGCGGCAGACACCAACATCAACGCAAGAGTCATTCGAATGCTTCGCATCACGGTCTCCCTTGCGTTACTTCAGGTTGGCGGGCTGCGTCTTGCGCCACGCGTCGTAGCGCGCCCGCAGCGTTCTGACCGGATTCAGATTCTCGCCTTCGCGAATCGCCCCCGGCCCACGGTTGTCACCCGGCTGCGCCACCGTCAGATACATCGAGTATTTGCCGTTGTTGTGCGAGTCGCCGTTGGTGTCGTTCGGGTCTGACATCAGGATGTAGGCCACATGCGAGGTTCTTCCGTCACAGGCATTCACCGGGCGCGAGCCGTCGGTGGGCCATGGCGGGCACACGCACCGGCTGTCTCCGCCGGAACCGTCGGCCGCCTCCATCGCCGCCATCACCCGATCGGTCAGCGCCCCCTTGGTGGCCAGGAACGCCGCCACCGCATTGGGCACCACCAGGCCCGGCCGCAGGATGTTGCCCTGAATCGAGTAGTAGATGTCGGTGCCTGGCACGCGACCCTGCACGTCCTGCGAGACGTAGCCGTTGCCAAGTCCCGAGTGTCCGGCGCTGCGTCCCTGCAGATCGAGGATGCCGAACTGGCGCGATTGAAACGCCGGGTCGGCGCTCAACATCGCGATGATCTGCTTCGGGTCCGTGCCCTTCTGCAATTCGCGGAACACCAGCATCTGGTTCTGGTGTGTGCCGTCCACGCCGGCCTGGCACGCCGCGACTCCAAAGCCAGGCACGACCACCGCCTGCACACCCATCAGGAACTGGTCGTTCTGGTTCACGCATGTGGCCGAGGCAATGACGATACGTCTGGTGGCCAGGTCCACCGCGATGACCGACCACGTGGCGGATGCGGTGGCTGGAATCAGACAGGCGACGACCACGCTGAGAGCGAAGAGGGTTCTGCGCATGCGGGGATTATAGCCAGCCATCGCCCCCCCTTAAGAAGGTATTCTCGTGACTATAGTCAATTTCAAGACCGTGATGAGTGCGGAGCAGGGAGGCCCGGCATGGCTCGGCGGCCTGGTCGGGCTACTCGATGGCCGAGCGGCCGCGACCTTCGTAGTTCTCGCTGGAGTTGGTATCGCGCTGATCTCCAGACAGTCACGTACTTCGCAGAACCGCGACCAACTTGCGCAGGATCGCCACACGCTACTCAAGCGCGCGCTCTTCCTTTTCGTCGTCGGGTTTCTCTACACGCCGATCTGGCCAGCCGACATCCTCCATTTCTATGGCGTCTACATTGCCGCGGCAGCGTATCTGCTCGGCACGTCGACACGTCGGCTGTGGACCTACTGCGCGATACTCGTGCTGGCGTTCGTCGTCATGATCCTCACGATGGATTACAGTCACAGTTGGGACTGGAAGACACTCACCTATGACGGTCTGTGGACACCGCTGGGTATGGTCCGCCATCTGTTCTTCAACGGGTTCCACCCGGTCGTCCCCTGGCTCGCGTTCCTCTTGCTGGGTATGGCGATTGGGCGCCACGACATGAACGACCGTTCCGTGCGCAGGCGTGTGTTCATGTGGGGGGCGGGTGTGGCGCTTGCTGCCGAAGGCGTCAGTTGGCTTCTCATCCGTACCATCTCACGGGGATCCGGTCTCGAAGGCCAGGAAGTGGTTGCCCTGCTCGGCACAGGACCGATGCCGCCGATGCCCCTCTATATGCTGGCGGGAGCCGGCACCGCCAGCGCCGTCATCGCTGCCGCGGTTGCCTTGAGCAAACGGTATGAGAACGCGGCGTGGCTCCGCCCGCTCGTGGCGACCGGACAGCTCGCCCTGACGCTCTATGTCGGGCACGTGGTGCTCGGCATGGGCATGCTCGAAGCCATCGGTCGACTGGAGCACCAGACGCTGCCGTTTGCACTGCTAGCCGCAGCCGTATTCTGCGCTGCTGGCGTTGTGTTTGCGCATCTGTGGCGGAGCCGATTCAAGCGTGGGCCACTCGAAGCGATCATGAGGACGTTGACTGAACCACGGAGGCCTGCTGCATAACAACCGGTTGCAGCGGACGGTCCGCTACGCGGCCCGCCGCTGAACCGGAGCGTAGGCCGATCGCGGTGAAGTGGTCGAGGCACAACACCACCGATTGCCTCGGTCGTGCATGGTCCTCCCGATGGTCCTCGAGTAATCTAGCGTGGTTGCGGTGGTTCTCACCACGTCGGTGCCGCCTAACCCGCGCGGAAACCGGCTTGAAGTGCTGGGCGGCGAACTGCCCAAGTACACGCTGGCCGTGACGTTCGGCGACCGATCGCGACAGGTCATCAACTTCCGCCCGGTGCTCCGTGGCGAGTTATTCGGTCCTCTGCGCGATATCGAGGTGTTCAATCAGGTGCGCCTCGATTCCGAGGTCGGGACACTGACGTGGCCCAATGGCGCGGACTTCGATCCGGCGACGCTCCATGATTGGCCGATTGTTCGCGAGCCCATGCTGATCTTGCTTCATGAACACGCGGCCTAACTTGCCGTGCAGCCGACGGCGTCGCGTGTAGTGATGAGCGCCGCCGCGGCTGAAGCCGGGCGTTGGGCGCTACACCTAAGCGTAAATTAGGAGATCGAACCATGACGACAGCTCAAGCAGAAATACTATCTGACGCTTCCCCATTGCGGAGGGAGAACTTGGTCGCCCGGCTCGGTCTTGCCTGCATGGTTGCAGCGCTCCTGTCCGGCGTTTTGAACGGTATCTGGGAGTTGGCCCGCCCCACCATTGGCGATCCGCAGATGTTTGCTTCCGTCCCGCCCGTTCAGCTCTGGGGCCACAGCATTCTTGAGGTCATCAAAGCGGCGGGTTTCCTCGCCGGGCTCTTCGGCTTCTACCTCTACGCCACGAAGCGTGGCCGGATAACGAAAGTCTTCATGGTGCTGGCCGTCTTGGGCGGGATCCTCTACGCCGGTGTGCAGGTGTGGATAGCGACCACGGGGCGTTTTACAATCATGTACGTGCTGGGCGGGATGTGGTACCAGATGATCGCGCCTGTGGCGCTCGGCGTGGCGGCGCTCTTTGCCCGGCGTGTGTCGTGGTGGAAGGGTGCGTGGGCGGTATCCGTGGGCGTAGTGAATTCGCAAATCTTCCCGCTGCTAGGTCCCGCCAAGGCGCTGATCGTGCAGGGCGTTATCTGGCTGGTGTTTGGGTATCTCGTCTATAGCCTCCGACGCCGCGCCTAACAACGGCATGCACACGACCGCCGACACGACGGCTCTCGTGATGAAAAGGCCGGAGTCGTCCACGACCATCACGCGACGCACCTTTCTGGGTACAGCCCTGATCGGGCTGCCGGCGCTGTCCTGGCCGTATGTTCCGCTGTGGTCTCACGTGCTCTTTACAGCCCTGCTGCTTCCCATGACGATCACGGGCGGCAAACTGAAGGCCACCACGTAGGGCAGGTGCGGTATGCTGCCGCCACCATGATCAAAGTGGTGATTGTCGTGCTCGTGGTCATTGGCGCGGCGGCAAGCCTCGTCGCGCAGCAACCAACGCCCGCCACCGTCGCGCTGGATGCCGTCATCGACGCCATCGTCACCCGGGCCGCGCGCGGGACGACGGGGGCGGCCACGCCTCGACCAGACCCTGCGACACTGCTGACCCGCGTGCGCGCGATCGATGCACAGGCCTTGTCGTTCGACGAACAGATCGATCGCCGCTTTGCCGAGACCATCCTTATTGGTCGAATCGTGAGCGCGCCAGCCGGACAGCCCATGGGTGAGCCGGCGTACACGCGGATGCTGCGCGAGCAGCACCTGTTGCCGTACGACGCCGCCGGGCTGTGGACCTACGCGCGGGGCCAGTTTGACGCGACGGTTCGGGAACTGGAAGGCCTCGCGCGGACGATCGACCCCTCAAAGACGTGGCGGCAGATTGCCGACGAGGTGAAACAGGATCATCCCGAGCCGCTGCGGATGATCGAAGCCCATCAGGAGATTGTGGACAAGGCGCGCGCGCATCTGGTGGCCAAAGACCTGATGTCGTTGCCGTGGCCTGAGACGTGCACGGTGGTCCGGCGCATCCCCACGCAGGGCAACAACCCCTACTACGGAAGTTTTTCTGGCGCCACGGCGCGACCGGCGGGCGCCGACGGCGCGTTGAGGGGCGAGTGGCATATCAATCCGTTTGATCCCGCGTGGGACGCCGACCGGAAGCGTGACTACCTCGTGGAGCACGACTGGGGTGTCATTTATGTCACGGCGCCGCACGAAACATACGGCGGGCACCACGTGCAGATCATGTATCAGATGCACAACCCCCGGCCCCTGCGTCAACGGCAGAGCACGTCGATGTTTTCTGAAGGGTGGGGTCTCTACAACGAGCAGTTGTTCCAGGAAACCGGCTTCCTGCCCTCGGAACGCCTTCACCTGCGCCAACTCCAGCTTCGGCTGTGGCGCAACGCGAGGGTGATTTACGACGTGGGGATGCAGACCGGCCGCATGACGCGCGAGGAGGCGGTCACGCTGATGACCGAGCGCGTCGGATTCCTCCGCTGGGCCGCCGAGGCGGAAGTGGACTCGGCCCTCGCACGGCCTGGATATTTCATCGGCTACTTCATGGGGATGTCCGAAATCCTCAAGATGCGCGACGAGTACCGGCAGCGCCGTGGCGCGGCGTTCACCCTCAAGGACTTTCACGATCGGTTGCTGCGCATTGGCAGCATGCCACCGGCGCTGGTTCGCGAGGCCCTGCTGCACGGGCTGTAGTGCACTACGTCTACATGCTCCGCTGCGCGGACGGTACGCTCTATACCGGTTACACCATCAACCTGAAGGCGCGCGTCGAGGCCCACAACTCCGGTCGCGGGGCGAAGTACACCCGGGGCCGGAAGCCGGTCACGCTCGTCTACTCGCGCGGATTCAGGTCCATCGGCAAAGCCATGGCGCGCGAGTATGCCGTAAAGCAGTTGTCGCGCGTGGAAAAGGAAACGCTCATCTCGGAAAGGGCCGTCAGGCCGCGGTGATTGTGGACCCTGGACCCTGGACTCTGGATGTCCTCGTGATCGGCGCCGGGCCCGCCGGCTGCGCCGCCGCGCGGCTGCTCGCCCAATGCGGCCACCAGGTGTTGATGATCGATCGGCCTGCGGGCGATCGACACGCGCTGGCTGAATCGATTCCACCGAGCGCACAGCGCGTCCTGTCGGCGTTGGGGATGCGCAACGCCGTTGACGCTGCCGGGTTTGAGCCGTGGCTGGGCAACACGGTGTGGTGGGGCCTGTCGGCGGCCCGCGTGGAAGCGTTTGCACCAGGCGAGGCGGGGTACCAGGTGGAGCGCGGTCGCTTCGACGCCCTGTTGCGGACGCTCGCCGCCGAGGCCGGTGTGCACATACGTTCAGGCCGGGTCCACGACGTGGACCCGGGTGTTTCCGCCACCATCGATTCCGCCGGCCAAACACACATCGTCACCGCACGATTCATGCTCGACTGTTCCGGCCGCGCAGGTGTCATCGCCCGAAAGGGCCTGCGCGTTGCCGACACATCACACCGAACGGTTGCACTCGCGGGCATCTGGCGCGCTGCTCAGCCATGGCCCGATGAACAGCGGGGACACACGCTTGTGGCGTCGCACGCGGACGGATGGGCCTGGTCGGTGCCCACCGCGCCTGACACCCGCTATGTCACCGTCATGGTGGACCCGGAGCGCAGCCACCTCACCAGAGGCGCATCGTCAGTGGAGGTGTATCGCGCCGAACTCGCCAAAGTCACACCCTTCACGCCCTTTCTCAACAGCGCCGAGCCCGTCGATGGCCCATGGGGAGCCGACGCGTCGCTGTATGGCACACGCCGGCACGCAGGGCCGGGCTTCCTGTTAGTGGGTGACGCCGCGTCCTTCATCGATCCGCTGTCGTCATTTGGCGTGAAGAAGGCGCTGGCGTCAGGCTGGCTCGCCGCCATCACCGCCAATACCGTGCTGACGACACCAGGCATGACCGAAGAAGCGATGTCGTTCTTCGAGCAGCGAGAACAGGCCGTGGTGGCAAGCTTCCGCCAACAGGCCGTCCAGTTCGCGGCCGACGCCGTCGATGGGGGAAACCACCCGTTCTGGCAGGCCCGGTTCGCCAAACCGGAGGACCTTGACGACGGCCCCGACCCCGCCGCACTCGCGTGCGACCCGGCAGTGCTGGCCGCGCTCGACGATTTGCGCCGGCGACCGGGCATCAACCTTCGCCAAAGTGACCAGGTCCGGACGGATCTCCGGCCTGCGATTCGGGGAAACGTAATCGTCAGGCAGGAGCACCTCTTTGTGCCCGCGTGGCCGGTCGGTATCCGCTACCTCCGCAACATTGATCTTTTGACGCTCGTCCGGCTGGCGCCCGACTACCGCGACGTGGGCGATCTGTACGAGGCGGTGTTACGGGCATCGCCGGGTGTATCGCTGCCTGACTTTCTGGGTACGCTCGCCACTCTCATCGCGCGGGGCGCACTCCGCCACGAAGTGTGAGAAACTCCAGCACTGTCATGAAGCGCCTGTTGCCATTGACCATCGTTGCCTGGGCCATGTGTGCGGCGCTGGCCGCTCAGGCGCCTCAGTCCACTCCTCCAGCCCCGGGCGGCGCCACAAGCGACGAGGGCATCCCCATCACCCACGCGAAAGTGAAGACCGTGTGTGGGGATTGCCACAAGACCGACGACAAAGGCCGCATGTCGCGCATCTCGTTCCGCCGGACCACTCCTGAAGGCTGGCAGGAAACCATCCGCCGGATGGTCACGCTCAACAAGGCCGAGATCGAACCGGCCGACGCGCGCGAGATCGTCAAGTACCTGTCGGACAACCTCGGACTGGCGCCCGAAGAATCCAAGCCCGCATCCTTTGAAACGGAACGGCGGCTGATCGACTTCAGGTACGCCGGCAACCGCGACACCGAGCAGATCTGTTCCAGCTGCCATTCGATTGGCCGTGTGATGCTGCAGCGGCGCACAGGTAAGGAATGGGATCTGGTGCTGGCGATGCACCGCGGCTGGTATCCGCTCATCGATGGCCAGGTCTTCCGTCGCGGCGGCCCCGCCAGCACCGAGCCCGGGCCCGACGGCCGGCCGCCAGACAACCGCCATCCAATGGACAAGGCGCTGGCGCACCTCAAGCCCGCCTTCCCATTCACCACGCCGGAATGGACGGCATGGTCGGCCACGATGCGCAGTCCGCGGCTCGACGGCGCATGGTTGCTCAGCGGCTACGACCCTGGTGGGGGCCCCATCTTCGGCACGGTCACGATGACGGCCAACCCGTCGGCGCCCGATGAATTCACCACCGAAACCACGTTTCAGTACGCTCGTACCGGCCGCACGGTGGTGCGTCGGGGTCGGTCGGTGGTCTACACGGGGCACCAGTGGCGTGGCCGGACGACCGTCAATGGAGACGATGCCACGTCGCTGCGGGAAGTGATGGAAGTGGAGCGCAACTGGCAGTCCATGTCGGGGCGCTGGTTCACCGGCGACTACGAGGAACTCGGACCCGATGTGACGCTCACGCGAATCGGTCGTGAGGCCGTGGTGGCCGGTCTTGATCGCCCATCGGCCCGGCGCGGCGGCGCGGCGCAAACCGTGCGGATCTTCGGCGCGAACTTTCCGTCGGCCATCGCGCCCCGCGATGTCGATTTCGGCCGAGGCGTGACCGTCACCCGCGTGGTGAACGCCACGCCTGCCACGATTACCGTGGAACTCGACGTCGCGAGAGACGCCGCCGTGGGCGCGCGCGATCTCTTTGTCGCCGGTACGCTCCGCACAGGTGCGCTGACGGTGTACGACAAGGTGGACTTCATCAAGGTCACGCCCGGGTGGAACATGGCCCGCGTCGGCGGCGCGGTGTTCCCGAAGATGCTGGCGCAGTTTGAAGCCTTTGCCTACGCGATGGGGCCGGACGGCAAGCCAGACACCAGGGACGACCTGGCGCTGGGGCCTGTTGATGCCACCTGGTCGGTGGAGGAATACACGGCGACGTTTGGTGATGACGACCTGAAGTTCGTGGGCGGGGTCAACCGTGCGTCGGGCCTGTTCACGCCGGCGCTTGACGGCCCCAACCCGGCGCGGTCCGGCAATCGCAACAATATCGGTGACGTGTGGGTGGTGGCCACCTGCAAATTCACGCCTGACGCCACGCCGATGCGCGCGCGTTCGCATCTGGTGGTGACGGTGCCGCTGTATCTGCGTTGGGACTTTTCGTCTATGGTGACCCGATGATTCAGGAGGGGGTCAACCGATGAGCCGCCTGCTCAACGCGCTGCATCCCGGCGACTGCCACTCGTTTGAGGCGGGCGGTCAGCGGTTCCTGTATCTCGCCCCCAGTGCCGCCGTGATGGCCGTTGATGACGTGTCGGCGGCGGTGCTTGACGTGATCGCGACACATGCGCGGTCGTCAGAAGACATCACGGCCGAGCTGGCGGGCCGCTTTCCGGCTGAGGCCGTGGAAGAAAGCCTTGATGAACTCGTCAGGGTGCGCGCCCTCCGCCGGGTCGACACCCCCGCCCGTCGTCCTCCGATCGTGTTGCCGCTGACGCCGGTGCCGCTGAGCACGATGGTGCTGAACGTCACGAATCAGTGCAACCTGAGCTGTACGTATTGTTACGAGTATGGCGAAGACAAGATCGTCCAGACCGACAACGGCAAGCAGCCCAAGATGATGACCGAGCAGACGGCCCGCGAGAGCGTGGACTTTCTGCTGCGTGAGTCGGGTAGGGACGCGCACATGACGTTTTTCGGCGGCGAGACGCTGTTGAACTTCCGTGTCCTCAAGACGACCGTCGCGTATGCGACCGAGCAGGCTGCCGCGCTGGGCAAGACCATCGACTTCAGCATGACGACCAACGCCACGCTGTTGAGTGCGGAGGTGATCGACTTTCTGGCTGAGCACAAATTCGGCGTGACCATCTCGATGGACGGGCCGCCGGATCTGCAGAACAAGTTCCGCGTGTTCCACAACGGCACCGGCAGTTACGACATCATGGCGCCGAAGGTGAAGGCACTGATTGCGAAGCATCGATCGCGCCCGATTGGCGCGCGCGTGACGCTGACCAAGGACACGCTCGACGTCCGCCGAATCTACACCCACCTTACGCAGGAGATGGGCTTCTGGGAAGTGGGCTTTGCGCCGGTGACTGCGTCGCCGGAGCGGCCGCATGCGTTTGGCGATGCCGGGTTTGAGCAGGTGCTGTCGGAGTTTCGCGAGCTGGCGCAGGACTATCTGGCCGCGGCGCTCGAGAATCGCCATCACGGGTTCAGCAACGTGCGCGAGACGCTTGGCGAAATTCACAAGGGCGCGAGCAAGGCCTGGCCCTGCGGCGCCGGGTTCGGGCTGCTCGGCGTGTCAACCGGAGGCGACGTGGCGTTGTGTCACCGATTCGCCGGGTCAGACGATCACAAGCTCGGCACCGTCAGGGACGGCATCGACCGCACGAAGCAACACGACTTTCTCGAGTCACATCACGTGAGCAATAAGACCGATTGCCAGACGTGCTGGGCGCGGCCGCTCTGTGCCGGCGGGTGTTATCACGAGGCCCACACGCGGTTCGGCACCACGAACCAGCCAAACCTCCACTACTGCGACTGGATTCGCGGGTGGACCGACACGTGCCTGCACATCTACGGAACGATCGCGCAACTGAACCCGGAATTCCTTCAGCAGTTCGAGGACGCCAATGAAGCACCTCAGCCCAGTTAACGCCAAAGCCCATCGCCTTGCCGCAGCGGTCACCGCACCGGAAGGCGTCACCGCTCAGCGAGGTGGCGCTGCACCTGAAGGTGCCATGAACGACGTCGTCGCCCTGCACACGCCCCAGCAGCCGCAGGGACCACACATTCCGCTGGGATGTTCCACCGTGTTCGCGCCAGGGTGGGAGGTGGACCGCACGGGCGGCACCGCCGGCTTGTGTCAGCCGGTTGAACGCGACCTGTTCGACTGCCACCTTGGCTGCTTCTGGCCCGCGCAGGTGCCGGATCAGTTGAATCGTGCGCCCGACTGGACCAAAAAGTGCGCCGCCGCCCAGAAAGACTGGCGCAAGATCGACATTATCTTCCCGTGAAGGTCCGGTCTCCCATGAAGCGTGCCTTACTTGTCATCCTGCTCGCGCTGGTGTCAGAGGCGGCCGCAGGCCAGGTCACGACCCGGCCGTCAGGCAGAGCCACCGCCGCGCCCACAGCGGCTGGCAACGGCACGATCTATCTCGGCAACTACAAGGGCACCGTGTCGATCATCGACGAAGCCACTGAAAAGGTGGTCGGCGAGATTCCGCTCAAGGCAGGCATCCCGGGCCGCATCGCGTTTTCCAACGACCGCGCGCGCCTCTATATCACCGACATCTCGTACGAGAAGGTCGAGATCGTCGACCGCGAGAAGCGGACGAGCCTTGAGGTCCACACCCTCAGCGAGGGCAAGACCAAGGTCCGCATCTGGGGGATGCAGCCAGACCCGCTCGACAAGTACCTGATCCTGGTCATCAAGAAGTACACCTTGAATGAAGACCACTGGGAGATCGGGCCGCCCACGCTCGTGCAGTACGACCTGGCCACACGCAAGATAGCGCGCACGATCCCCTGGCCCAAAGACGAAGAGCGTGAGCGCGCGTCGGTGATCTTCTCACCCGACGGCAAGCTGATGTACTTGTTTGCGGAAGACATCCTGATCTACGAGACCGAGAACTTTACGCAGATCGACCGCTGGGATCTCTCACAACCGCTCGAACCAGGCGCGGGCCGAGTGACATTCGGCGGGCTGGACCCGTTCAGTGACGCGCCAGGCTTTTATACGGGCCTGTTCACGATGAACGATCCGCTGCAGAATCGGCGCATGCTCGGGATCGGCCGGGTTGAACTGGCGAAGAAGAAGATCGACTTCCGCCCGATCGGCCCACCCAAACCGGTGTCGTGGGCGATGTCACCCGACCGCAAGCGCGCCTACGGCCTCTTCAGCGATATCGGTGAGTACGAGTTCTGGACCATTGATATCGAGAACGGCAAAGTCCTGGCGCGCACATCGATTGAGGGCCGGCCGCGCATGAGCAATCGCGTCAGCAGCAACGGCAACATCATCTACGTCTATACCGCCGGCAACACGATTGACTACTACGACGTCAACACGCTCACGCTCCTGCGCACACTCACGCTGGACACGGACATGACGTCGTTCACCCTGCTGCCGCCCAAGCGGTGACCCGCCTCCGCCAAGGCTCCGGCGGGGCTGGCGCCCTTCGGTACCTCCGGCCCTACCGGCCGCAACTGGCTGTCGTACTCGCGATCAGCCTGGTCAGCACGGGTCTGTCGCTGTGGTTGCCGTACCTCACCAAGGAACTCGTTGACGAGGCGCTGATCGGACGCAACAGCGCCGCCCTCTTCCGGATCGTCTATCTCTTTGCCGGAATCAGCATGGTCGGCTTCGTGCTGAACGTGGTCAGCGGCCTGGTGTACACGCGCGTGTCGGCAGACGTGTTGTTCGATATGCGGCGAGAGCTGTACGAACACCTGCAGCGGTTGTCGCCACGGTTCTATGCTGCCACGCGGTTGGGCGACATTGTGTCGCGCATCAATAACGATATCAGCGAGATTCAACGAATCGCCGCCGAAACTGCCCTGGCCTGGGTCGGGAACGTCTTGTTTCTGGCGGGCGGGATCGGCCTCCTGATATGGCTCGACTGGAAGCTCTTCGTGGTCGGCCTTGCGACACTGCCGCTGAGCGCGTGGGCGTTGGTGCTCTATCGGCGCAAGCTCGATGTGCGCGTCACCGACCTGCGTGAGCGGAGCTCCGCCATCGGGAGCTTCCTGATCGAGACCCTGCAGGCGAATCGAACGGTGGTGACCTCTGGAGCTGAGCGGCGTGAAGTTGGCCGCTTCACGCAGCTCAATGCCGCGTTTGTCACCACGCTGATGGGGCTGCAGCGTGTGCACTATCTGGCCGGCGGCCTGCCCTCGGTGTTACTCGCCGGCGGCACGGCGGCGGTCTTTTTCTATGGCGGCTGGCGCGTGGTGGAAGGCACGATGACGATGGGGACGCTGGCGGCGTTTATGGCATATCAGGCGCGTGTGGTGGCGCCGGTGCAGGCGCTGATGGGTCTGTACGGAGCGCTGGCGACGGCCAAGGTGTCGTGGCGGCGGGTCGAGGAAATCCTGCGCGCGCCGGTTGAGGTGGTGGAGCGGGCGGATGCGGTCGCGTTGCCGACGGTACGGGGTGACGTCGAGTGCGAGCGGGTGACGCTGTCGTACGGTCGCGGCGGCGCCGTCATCGACGACATCAGCTTCCGCGTGGCGCCAGGTGAAACGCTGGCGATTGTCGGAGGCAGCGGCAGCGGCAAGTCCACGATTGCCGACGTGTTGCTGCGGCTGCTCGATCCAGACTCGGGCACGGTGCGCCTCGATGGGCACGATCTGAAGACGCTGAAGTTGGCCGATCTGCGAAAACACATCCAGGTGGTAGAGCAGGAGCCCCTGTTGTTCCACACGTCGATTGAGGCAAACGTGCGGTACGCCAATCCCGACGCGAGTGACGCGGAGGTGGCCCAGGCGTTGGAGGCGGCAGGAATCGCGACGTTTGTGGGCGGGCTTCCGGATGGGCTGCGCACGGTGGTTGGAGACCGCGGTGTTGCGTTATCGGCTGGAGAGCGTCAGCGGATTGCACTGACGCGTGCGCTGGTCACGAGCCCGTCGGTGCTCATTCTGGACGAGCCGAGCGCTGCGCTTGATCCCGCGTCCGAGCGTCACCTCATCGAGGGCTATCGCCACGCCATGAAGGGCCGGACGACGATCGTCATTTCGCATCGGATCGAGGTGGTGCGCTCCGCCGATCACGTCGTCATGATCGAGGGCGCCCGCGTGGTGGAGCGCGGGACGCCGGCCGACCTCGAGCGCGCGGGCGGGCCCTTTGCCGCGTTATTCGGCCTGGTTTCACACGAGGCGTGAAGGACATGCAGGTTCGGTCTTGATTCTGTCTCCCAGTTCCCTGCCTGCCCGTAGCGGCCGCGGCGTCCGGGTCGCCGTGGTCGACAGCGGCGTGCATGCGGATCATCCGCATGTCGACGGCATTTCAGGCGGAGTCGGTGTTGGTCCGTCAGGTGAACTGAGCGATGACTTCGTCGACCGCCTGGGCCACGGCACCGCGGTTGCTGCGGCAATTCGGGAGAAGGCTTCCATGTGTGAGCTGTTGGCCGTGCGTGTGTTCGATCGCACCCTTGCAGCCACCGGCGTAGCGCTGGTCCGCGCGATCGAGTGGTCGGCGTTGCAGGGCGTGCAGATCATCAATCTCAGTCTGGGCACGACCAACCAGGAGCACGCACAGGCGTTGACGGCGGCGGTGGCTGACGCCGCGGCGCGTGGCGCGATCGTGGTGTCGGCCGCGCCGCAGACGGATGCGGCGTGGTTGCCGGGTGGCCTTCCTGGCGTGGTGGCGGTTGCTGTGGACTGGGACTGTCCGCGTGACGAGTGTCGCGTGATGGTGGACGATGATGGTCGCATCCGCGTGTCGGCGTCCGGCTACCCGAGACCCATACCCGACGTTCCGCCCGAGCGTAACTTCAGCGGCCTCAGTTTCGCCGTGGCCAATGCCACGGGCGTGCTGGCGCTTGTTCTTGAGGGACAACCGGTCCAGACGCTTGCCGCCCTCGCCGATCGGCTGCGCACGTAGATGGCCTTGATTGGCAGGTCAGTCGACTGACTCAGTCGCGGGCGATTGTGTGGGTATCGGACCAATTACAACGAGAGACCGATCCGCGTTAGAATCGCGAAATGGTGATGACTTCCGGCTTGGTCGTCGAAGGCAAGATCGTTATCGACGGGGACCCTCTTCCAGAAGGGACGCGGGTCACCGTGTTGACTCGCGAGATCGACGAGACCTTTGTCTGTGTTCGGTCTGGTCGGAGTCGCATTGATAGGCGCAATGGCGATCGACGGTGAATGACATTCGGCTGGCAGCGCGTTCAGTGTACGGGCGACTGACCGTGGAAGGGCGGCCCGGGTGCTGGGAAGTGACGGGGAGGGTTGGCGCCGCCAGCCTGACGTTCGTCACGACGGTGGAGAAAGTGGGTGATGGGCCCGCCGAAATGAGTTCTGCCCCGGCTGGGTCGCCTACTGGTGAACCATGAGCGACATCCTGACCGCGTTTGAACTGCATTCCCCGGCGCAGATTGTGGCGGCCCTTGACGCTGGCGTCGACCCGCGGGCGCCGCTCCGGGGAAAGTCTCCGGCCACCTGGCTGACCGAAATGTACAGCCGGTCCGCCAGTTTCCCGCTCTGCCTGCGCCTCCTGCTGGACCGCGGCGCCGTCCTCGACGACCCGGCCGTAGCCCCCGTGCTCCTCAACGACGTTGACGCGCTCTCTGCCGCGCTGCGCGCCAACCCCTCGTTGCTGAATCACCGAACGACGATGGTGTCGGCGTTTACGCCGCTCGTCGGCGCCTCGCTGCTGCACGTGGCGGCCGAATACGGTAGCGCAGACGCCGCTCGAGTTCTGATCGATATGGGCGCCGATGTGCACGCGCGAGCGGCCAACCGACGAGCACGGGCTCAACGCGGTGCCCCCGTTCGACAATGTGCCGAATCAGTATCTTCAGCCAAAGCGTCGCTGAGACAACACCACGGGCGACGCGCACGGCGACACGGCTCATGACCGAAGTGCTAAGATGCGCTGTCGCAGACAGGGCATGCCCGCCCATCGTGTGAGAAGGAGTCAGTCACCACATGCACGCAGTCGTCAGAACGTATTCAGGACCAGGCGCGAAGGAACTGTTCGATGTCATTGAGGCCAACCTCGATGAGATAAAACCCCTCATCCACGCCGTCCAGGGTTTTGTCAGCTATACGCTGGTTCGCACCGAGACCGGCGGCATCTCCGTGACGGTCTGCCAGGACCGGAGCGGCGTGGACGAGAGCCTCAGGCTCGCACGCGAATGGATCATGAAAAACGCCGCCAACACCGGCGCGGCAGCGCCCGAGGTGGCCGAGGGAACGGTCATCCTCTCGTAGAACGCTACTTGACCGCACGCACCCGGCGGCCATCCATCACCCACATGCCACGGCCGTAGGTGGCAATGACGATGAGGTGGTCGCGCGGGTGGATTTGCAGATCCGAGACTTGCACGGACGGCAGGTTTCCGCCCAGGACGTTCCACGTACGGCCCCCATCCCTCGACACGTACGCGCCGAAGTCGTTGCCCGCGTACAAGATGCCCTGGACAGACGGATCCTCGCGCACCACATTGATCGAACCCGACGGGATGTTGCCCACCACGCTGGTCCACGTCTCACCGTAATCGGTGGACTTCCACAGATACGGCGCGAAGTCGTCGTCTTCGCGGCCCCGCTGCGCCACCCACACCGTGGCCGCGTCGTACTTCGACGGCACGATACGAGACACCCACTTTTTCAACGCCATCGGCAGATTCTTGCCGATGTTGGTCCATGTCCGGCCCTCGTCTCGCGTGACATGCAGGTTCCCGTCGTCGGTGCCGGCGTAGATGAGGCCCTTCGTGAGCGGCGACTCGGCAATGTGCGTGAGTGTCTGGTACGGAATGGCGGACGGATTTACGCCCATCTGACGCGGGTTGCTGTCGGTCAAATCATCGCTGATGCGTTCCCACGTCGTGCCACGGTCGCGCGATCGATACACGTACTGATAGCCGGCGTAGACGGTGTTCGCGTCAAACGGCGACAACACAATCGGCGCCATCCATTGGGCTCGCTGGTCCCCATCAGCGGCCTTCGGACGAATATCCGTATGCGCGGGCGCTTGTGCGGGGGTCGCTCCACGCCCACCTCGTCCGGCACGTGCCGGGGTCACGTCGGCGCGCGAGAAGTTGCCGTAGAAACCGTGCGAATAGACGATGTATGGGTTTGTGGGATCGATGGCGTGTTGGCTGCCCTCGCCGCCGGGCGCGCCCTGCCATGCCTTTGGTGTGAACACCCCGCGAGCCGCGGCTGTGTCAACCGCCACGCGGAAGCTGCCGGCGTCCTGCACGGAGCCATAGGCACGAAACGGCTTCGCCATGTCGAGTTCCACGTTGTAGAACTGCGTGCCGCGGATGCCCCTGGCCTCGCGCTTGGTTTTGCCGCCGTCCTCGGTCATGGTGAAGCCCTGATCGTGCGCGGTGTAGACCACCTTCGGATTCACCGGGTCGATCCACATGCGGTGGTTGTCGCCGCCGCCGGCCGCAAACGGCTTGAACGTCGCGCCGGCGTCGTCGGACACACTGACGCTGAGCGCCAGCACGTAGACGCGATTCTCGTTTGTCGTATCCACGCGAATCTGTGTGAACACCCAGTTGTACGTGTTGCCGAGTCCCATCATCTGCGCGGCCGTGTCCAGGGTCTGTCCGCTGGTGCGGCGCCACGTGGCACCCTTGTCGTCACTGCGATAGATCTCCATCCCGCGAATGATGTGGCTGTTGGCAGGGAGCAGACGGCCGTAGGCGTCGTTTTCCCCGGGTCTGGCGGGTCGGCCCGCGTCGTAGTTGTCGATCACGGAGTACACAACATTCGGATTTGACCTCGAGACGTCTAGGCCGATACGCCCTCGGAACCGCGGCTCGGGCAGCCCCGTGTTTGCCGGCAGCCAGGTGCCGCCGCCGTCGGTGGTCTTCCATACGCCGCCCTCGCTGTAGTTCGGTTCCACGCGCGGGTCGCTCCACTTGCGCCGCACTCGCTGCCACATGCCCACATAGAGCGTGTTCGGATCTTGCGGATCGATCACCAGATCGACCGCGCCGGTATTGGGACTTCGATACAGCACTTTGGTCCACGTCTTGCCGCCATCGGTGGTCTTGAACACGCCCCGCATGTCATTGGGCGTCCACTCGTGCCCGGAGGCCGCGACATACACGATGTTGGGATTGGTCGGGTGCACGATGATGCGGCCGATGGTGCCTGTGTCTGTCAGCCCCATGTGCTGCCACGTTCTGCCGGCATTGATGGACTTGTAAATGCCCGTGCCCGCCATGCTCGCGCGGAAGAGGTTGGACTCGCCCGTGCCCACCCAGACGACCGATGGATTGGACGGCGCGACCGCTACATCGCCGATGCTCGCACTGGCTTCGTGTTCGAAGATGGGTCGCCACGTCAACCCGCGGTTCGCAGACTTCCAGACGCCACCAGTGGCAGCGCCCACGTAAATATGGCGAGCGCCCATCACGTCGGCCACTGCGACCGACGTCATGCGCCCAGTGTGATTGGACGGCCCAATCGACTGCCAGGGGATCAGTTTGTACGGCGACGCCGTCGTCATCGCCTTGTGCGTGCTGTAGCCGGCCAGATGGGCCGCCGCGTCCGCGGGCGTCGTGATCTCGAGGAGCTCGACGTCAAAGACCAGCAAGCCGCGCGGGGCGCCCGCGCGCGGGGTGTCGCCGTAGGCGAGGCCCGCCGGAATCCAGAAGCGCCGTTTCTCGCCCTTCACCATCAACTGCACGCCCTCGGTCCAGCCCCTGATGACCCGGGTCACGCCGAATGACGCCGGCTCGCCGCGAACGACGGAACTGTCGAACATCTGCCCGTCGGTGGTCCAGCCGGAGTAGTGCACCCTGATGGTCGAGGCTGCGGTCGGACGTTCGGTGCCACGGCCTGGCGTCAGCACTTTCGAGGCCAATCCTGAGGCGGTGACGATGGCATCGGGCGGCGCGGCGGCCACATCCGGCGGTGGAGGCAGTTGGGCTGGTTGGCCCTGTTGTGCGCCAACGGCGCCAATCGCCACGGTCACGATCAAGGCCAGCACCAGCGTGGGAATCAAATCGCGCATCGTCATGGCCTAGAGTATGCTCCGCGGCATGACTCGATCCAAAACAAGGGTGGTGGTTCTGGTGCTGGCAGGGTGGTGTTCGCCCTGGCCCCGGTGCCGGAAGCCGCGCGGCGGCAAGCGGGCGTGACGGCGATTCGGGCCGGCCGGTTGATTGATCCCGATACCGGCACAGCCTCGACAGACCAGATCATTCTGGTTGCGGGCCGACGAATTTCAGCGGTCGGCCGCAACCTCGCTATTCCGGCCGGCGCCACTGTGATCGATGTCAAGGGCTTGCGTGATGCCCGGCCTGGTGGATGCGCACACGCACCTTTGCATGCAGGTGATTGCATCGCGTGACCTGGCACTGATGCCATCGAAGCCGTGGAGGGCAAGACCCGCGGTGCGGTCGCGATCTCTGGCGTCGATCCCTGGGTGGAGGCGGGCATTCCGGCGCCGGCTATCCTCAAGGCCATGACCACTGAGGCCCATCGTCTGCTGGGTCTCGACGCCAGTCGCGGAACGATCACAGTGGGCCAGGCCGCAGACCTGATTGCGACGGCCGATGATCCGCTCGTAAATATCGCCGCCCTCAAGAAGGTGCAGTTCGTGATGCAAGACGGACGCGTCGTCCGTCAGTAGTGTCAGGTCTCTTTCGCTGCGGCCATACCTTTGGCCTCGTCCACGACCATCAACAGCAGGCCTCCGATGACAAAGAAGAGCAGGATGCTGGCCATTCCCACGCGTTGGGAATAGGCACTGGTCAGCTCGCCAAGCAGGAATGGTCCCATGAACGCAGTGGCCTTGCCGGAAAACGCAAAAAACCCGAAGAACTCGGACTCGTGCCTTGCCGGCACGAAGCGGCCCATCAGTGAGCGTGACGCTGACTGATTCGGACCGACGAAAATGCCCAGAAGGGTTCCTGCCACCCAGAACCACTCTTTCGTAGGCGCCCACACCGCAAGGCCCGTGGCCACCGACAGCATGACGATGGTGATCATGATCGTCTTCTTGCCGCCAAGGCGATCATCGACGAAGCCGAACAGGAACGCTCCCAGTCCTGACGTGACGTTGAGCCAGATGCCGAAGACAATCACTTCGCTCATGCTCATTCCGAAGGTTCCCTGGGCGTAGATTCCGCCGAAGGCGAAGACCGTGACAAGGCCGTCGTTGAAGACCAGTCGGGCGACCAGAAACTTGACGAGCTCTTTGAAGTGCCGAAGATGGCGGGCGGTCTTCCCCAATTCCTGGAACGCCGCTTTGACACTAATTCGCGCGGCATGGGTCCGCTGTTCCGGCACGAACAAAAACATCGGCAGCGCAAACAGCAGGAACCAGCCAGCCACCAGCAAGTTGGTCGCACGGATGCCGGCTTCCTCCGTCAGGCCGAACCACGGAACCTTGGTCACGAAGCCGACCAGCGCCAGCAGCATGCACACCGTGCCCCCGACGTAGCCGAGGCTCCAGCCCCAACCCGACACCCTCCCGATCCGTGCGGGTGAGGCGATGGATGGCAGAAACGCGTTGTAGAACACATTGCCGATCTCAAACGCGAGGTCGGCGACGATGAACAGCGTGAGCGCGATCAGCGCGCCATTCGCCATGTCGGGCCTGATGAACGCCAGTGCGGTGGTGGCGCCGACGCAAAGGGCCAGGGCGATGCCCATAAAACGCTTTCGCGATCCGCCGCGATCAGCTGCGGCGCCGAGTATCGGTGAGGCCAGCGCCGTCAGGATCGAACTGATCATGACCGCGCGTGCCCACCACAAGGTGCCCGTGTCCTCGTCGGGCGCAAAGGCCTGCGTGAAGTAGGTCGAGTAGATGAACGTCACCACGAGTGTGGTGAAGGCCGAGTTGGCCCAGTCGTACATTGCCCACGACCAGACGATCTTCGGGACATCGCGGCCTGGGGGTACGCGGGTTTCAGCAGTCGTCATACGGGCCTCATGGTTGGGTGGGGCGCATCAAGGCATTGGCGGACCGCCCGGGTCAGTGTGTCCGCGTTAAACGGCTTTGGCAGAAACACCGCCTGCAGTGAGGCGGCCGTGGCGGGAAGCTCACGGTGGTACCCGCTGGTCAGTACGGCTCGCACTTGGGGGCTGCGTTCGCGCACCGCCAGGATCAAGTCGGGCCCTGTCATGCCCCCCGGCATCACCACGTCGGTCAGGAGCAGCGCGACGCGCGACAATTGCTGTTCGGGCAACGCGAGCACCTCAGGACCGCTTGCCGCTTCGATGACGTCGTGCCCGGCGGCCGTGAGCGCCACGCTGACAAACTTGCGAACCTGCTCTTCGTCTTCGACCACCAGAATCGTCGCGCCGCGGCCCGTGCGATTCTCAGAGATGGGCGATAGGACGTCTGCGTGCGCGGACGTGTCGATCGGCAGGTAGACCTGAAAGAGCGTTCCGCGACCCACGGTGGTACCCACGTCAATCCAGCCTCCATGCTGCTGCACCACGGCGTAACTCGTGGACAGGCCCAGTCCCGTGCCTGTCCCCTCCTCCTTGGTGGTGAAGAACGGCTCGAAGATGTGCGGGAGGTGTTCGGCTGCAATGCCCGAGCCTGTATCCGAGACACTCAAGCAGGCGAACGAGCCGGCCGGCAGGTCAACGACGGTGACGGTGATGGCCAGCCGGCCTCCCGATGGCATGGCGGCTCTGGCATTCACGGTGAGGTTGAGCAGCACCTGGTCGACAAGTCCCGGGTCGGCATTCACGAGCGCTGGCGTGGCCGAGGTCTGCAGGTCGAGCGCGATCTCTTTGCCGAGGAGCCGGCGGAGCATTCCGCCGAGCGCGGTCACGGCGACGTTCAGGTCGAGTGCGGCCGGCCGACCGGTGTTCTTGCGGGCGAATGTCAGGAGCTGGTCGGTGACGCCGACCGCGCGCTGCGTGGCGCCTTTGATCTCATCGAGGAACGGTCTCGCGGCGTGGCTGGTCTCCAGGTGCTGCAGCGCAAGGTCGGCATTGCCGCCGATCGCGGTCAGCAAGTTGTTGAAGTCGTGCGCGACGCCGGTTGCCAGCCGCCCCACGGTTTCCAGGCGTTCGGCTTCGGCCAGTCGCTTCCAGTGGGCCTGCCGGTCTTCGCGCTCCTTCTCCAGCATCCACAGCAACATCCCAAGTCCGACCATCAACAGCAGCAGGACATCGATGTAGCCGTACGTCAGTCGTACCCGGCGCAACCCTGTGAGGGTTGAGTCGAGCGGCAGGCCCAGGACGAAGTACAACGTCTGGTCGAGCCCATATAACACGAGCGCTACCGGGAGGAAACCGCGTCCCAGACTCCAGGGGCCTCGACTGCGCCGTGCAAACCAGCCCGCCGCCAGGACAAACGCGGCGCCGGCGACGATCGAGCGCACGCCCACGCGCGCGAGGTAGCGCTCGGTGCGTGCGGCCGGGTCGGTGATCCAGGCGAGCGTCAGACCCAGTCCCAGGGCGAACGCCACGCCCACCGCCGGAAGCACCCAGCGCGCCCTGAGGCGCCGGCGCTCGGAGAATTCGTAGCTGCCGAGCAGGAACCAGATCAGCTGGAGCAAACCTGCGGTCAGCGAGACCGTGGTGAGCACGACTCTGTCGAACGATGCCAGCTCGGTGCTGACCGGCAACAGCCGGCTGGCGGTCGCGCCCGTGGTGTAGACCGCAAACGCCAGCCAACTCCAGATCCAGAATCGCAGGTAGTCGCGCCCTGCCCGGCGCTCGAAGTGGTAGAGCACCGTGGCAAACAGCAGCGCGCCGATGACTTGAACGCTGCTCCCGAGCACGACGAGCGTCAGTTCAGTGGACATGGCGAAGCCGTTGGGGATTCTACTCCCACGCGGAGTGCCGTGGCGATATGGCTTGATACTCTCCTGTTTCTGTGCTCGGATAGAAGATGCACATGCTCTCAGCGGAAGCGTCCACCGCACGCAAGGCGCGAATTCGCGAAGCGTCTTCCTCTGTCTTCAATTACTGGTTCGGGTATGTCGCGAATCTTTCCCTGACCATCTGGCTTGCGAGCCGTGCCTTTGTTGGCCGCCACTCGCAACTCTCGGCGGGCACCTGGCTGTTGTGCGCGCTATCGGGCGTGTTGTTGTGGACCCTGTCCGAGTACGTCTTGCACCGGTATCTCTACCACGAGGTCGACTCTGTGCTGAAAGTGGGGCACGACCTCCACCACGAGGAGCCGCGTTCACTGCTCGGAGTGCCGTGGTGGATGACCTCCATTGTCCTGGTTGCTGTGTATTACGGTCTGAGTGCCATGGGCGATCCGGCCATGACGGGCGTGGTCATGGCGTTCGCGTGGCTTGGCTACGTCGGATACTGTGCCATGCATCACGCCTTTCACCATGCCACCTGGCGGGCACGCTGGTTTGTCACCGCCCGCCGGCATCACATGATTCACCACGCGCGCCACAACGTGAATTGGGGAGTGACCACCTCGCTCTGGGATCGGGTGTTCGGCACTCGATCCTGAGCCCCCGGGTTCCGCCCCGTGCGGTAGACTCTGACCCGTGACTCGTCCAGCCGCATGGTTGTTGTTCGTCCTCCTGGTTCAGGCCCCGGCGGCGTCCATCGAGCGACGTCTCCTTGAAATTGAAGACGCGCGCGCCGAAGACGTCTCGGCGCTGCTTGGCGCCCTCAAGAGTCCCGACCCTTTGATTCAACGCCTGGCCGTCCGCACTGCGGGCCGACTCGAACGAGGCGCTCTCAAGGACGCGGTCGTGCCTCTGCTTCGCGCGACAGACCCGCTCGTGCGCGCCGAGGCGGCCAACGCCATGGGGCAGATCCGCGCGGCGTTCGACTACGACGCCCTCCTGCGTGACGAGCCTTCCGGCGATGTGCGCGCCGCGATCTTCGCCACGATCGGCCGTATCGATCCGGTGCCCGGTGTCAGCGAACGTCTGCTCGTGGGGGGCTTGACAGATGCGAGCGTGCCGGCGCGATTGGGTGCGGCGATGGGTCTGGAGTCGTACTTCAGGCTCAACGCCCGGTCTCTCAAGCCGGCGCCAGAGACGGTCGCAGCCCTTCGACAGGCCATGCGCGACAACACCGCCGCGCTCCTGCGGGAGCTGGTGATGCTCACGCTGAACGTTGCCGGCGACAAGGACCCCGCGACGTTTGCACTGGCGCTCGCCGACCCTGATCCCCAGGTGCGCCGGCTGGCGGTGCTCGGGTCGCGGCAGTGGGTGGACGATCCGTCGCCGATGGTCCGGTACGAAGCGATGCGCCTGGCCGGTACGTGCGATCGCGCGATTCGAGGGTTTGCCGATCCCAGCGAGCTTGTGGCTCTTGCGGCCATAGACTTCGCCGGCAGGAACGCGTGCGCGGCAACCGCACTCGACCCGCTCGTCAGAGCAGGCAAGACCTGGCGCATTCGTTCCCGCGCCCTGGTCTCTCTCGCGCGCCTGGCGCCAGAGTCCGCGCGCGCCCACCTGCCGTTGCTTGCAGCGGACCCGGTCTGGCAGGCGCGCACTTATGCGGCGACGGCGGCGAAACTGCTGAAGGACGCTCCGGCTCTGGCGACGCTTGCGAAGGATCCACAGCCGAACGTCATGGCCGCCGCAATGACCACTGGCGCCGACGCGGCGCGTGCACTGGCGAGCGATCACGCCGGTTTGCTCGAAGCCGCAGCGCGCCTGCTCAAGGGCACGCCGGAACTTCAGGCCGCGGTGCCGCAGATGCTGGCTGCGCTCCAGCGCCTCACCCGCACGGGGCGCGCCACGGTTCGCGACCCCCGCGTGCAATTGCTCGAGCGACTCCGCGAATCCGGCGCCCCCGCCATCGTCGAGCCACTGCGCGGGTTGTTGGCCGATCGCGACCCCCTGGTCGCGGCGTTGGCGGCCGAGATCGTCTCGCAGAAAACAGGCATCGTCGTTGCCGCGACCACAAAGGTGTACGTCGGTGAGCCGCTCCCTTCGGAACAGACACTGCGCGAATTGCGCGGGGCCACCGCGCGGGTGACGATGGCCGGCCTGGGCGCCTTCACGATCGAACTGCTCACCGAGGACGCGCCGGTGACGGTGGCGGCGTTTGCGGCGCTGGCCGATCGAGGCCAGTTCAACGGTCTGACGTTCCACAGATTCGCGGCCAACTTCGTGATTCAAGGCGGCAGCCCTGGCGCCGATGAACTGGATGGTGCCACGAGCCAGTTCCTGCGCGATGAGGTGGGCATGGCCAGTCATCTCCGAGGCACGCTCGGGATCTCCACCCGCGGTCATGACACCGGAGACGGGCAGATCTTCGTGAACCTCGTGGACAACGTCCGACTCGACCATCAGTACACCGTGTTCGCCCGGGTGATCACGGGCATGGATGTGGTGGATCGTGTCCTTGAAGGCGACGTGATCACCTCGATCACGATCCAACGACGACGCTGACCTGGACCGCGCCTGCGGCAAGGAGGCTGGCAGCGTTATACAATCCACCCCATGTCCACACGACAAGTCCTGGCGACGCTGGCCGAGATCCTGCGGCTGATGTACCAGGATCCGCCCTCGGCTTGACTGCCCGCACCACGGTCCCTGGATGGTGACCGAGGCACGCGAACGAAAGTGCTGACCGGTCGGGTGCCTGTGCCTGCCGACACCAAGCCTCGACCCTGAACGCCCGGCGACCCCCTCGCCCGCGCGGCCCGAGATCGCAGACAATGACGCTCATGTCGCGAATCTCAGCCTTGGTTCTCTCGTACCTCGTCGTCGCATCGCTGTCCGCGCAGGGCACGAAGCCTCCTGTCGGGTTCTCGTCCGCTTCAGCGGAGGCGCTCGTGAAGTACGAACGCATCATGCTCGACACACCGACGCCGGCGAACGCCCGCACGTGGCTGCAGGCGCTGACGCAAGAACCGCACGTGGCCGGCACGCCGGCCGAGAAGAAGGTGGCCGACTACGTCAGGGATCGCCTGACGGAATTCGGACTTCAGGTTGAGGTGGTCAAGTACGACGTCTTTCTCAACCATCCCAAGCACGTGTCGTTGACGATGACCGCGCCGTCGCGCCAGGAACTGTCGCTGATGGAAGACATGTATCCGCAGGATACGCCCGCCAGCTACCGGGGCCAGTTTCCGGCGTTCCATGGGTACGGCGCTTCGGGCGTCGCCAGCGGAGAGGTGATCTACGTCAACTACGGCGCACCAGGCGACCACGAGCGGCTCAAGGCGATGGGGCTGTCGGTGGAAGGCAAGATTGCGCTGGTCCGGTATGGTGGCGCCTTCCGCGGCCTGAAGGTGAAGGAAGCCGAGGAACGCGGCGCCGTCGGCGTCCTTATCTACTCTGACCCCGCAGACGACGGCTATATGCGCGGCGATGTCTATCCGGACGGACCCATGCGTCCGGCCTCGGCGATCCAGCGCGGATCTGTCCAGTACTTGTCGATCCAGCCAGGCGACCCCTCGACTCCAGGCGGTGTGCCGTCCATCGACGGTGCCGCTCGCATCACGCGGGACCAGATGAAGAACCTGCCCAGGATTCCGTCTCTGCCGATCGCGCATCGCGAGGCGGAGAAACTGCTGCGGCAACTGGGCGGACCGCGCGTCCCCGACGGCTGGCAGGGCGGGTTGCCGTTTTCGTATCACGTGGGGCCAGGCGGAGCGTCGGTTGAGATGACGGTGGAGATGGACGAAGGGTTGAAGCCCATCTACAACGTCATGGCCACCATTCCAGGCACCACCGATCAGGTCCTCGTCGTTGGTAACCATCGCGATGCGTGGACACCCGGTGCGATCGATCCGAATTCGGGCACCGCCGCCATGCTTGAAGTCGCCCGATCGTTTGGTGTGGCGCTTAAGGCAGGGTGGAAACCCAAGCGCACGATCATCCTTGGATCCTGGGACGCGGAAGAATACGGGTTGGTGGGATCCACCGAATGGGCGGAAGCCAACGCCGCGATGTTGTCGCAAAAGGCAGTGGCGTACTTGAATCTGGACTCGGCTGTGTCGGGACCAGACTTCAGTGCCTCAGGCGTGCCCTCGCTTCGTGATGTGATGCGCGACGTGGCGCGGTTGGTGCCCGATCCTCGCAAGGGTGGCAGCGTGGGCGCCCTGTGGGAGAGCCGTGCCAAGGCGGCATGGGCGCAGAGCGCTCCGGTTACCCTCGGTGGACCCGACCGCGAGTTTGACCAGCAGCTCGGCCGGCTCGGCTCCGGTTCCGACTACACCGCGTTCCTCGACTTCCTCGGTGTGCCCGCCACCGACATGGGCTTCGGCGGCAGCTCGGGCGTCTATCACTCGGTCTATGACAACTTCCGCTGGATGTCGATGTTTGGCGACCCGGACTTTGTCTACCACCAGGCCGCCGCCCGCCTGATGGGGTTGTTGACGATGCGGATCGCGTCGGCGGACGTGGCGCCGCTGCGCTTCTCTGGCTACGCGCGCGCCCTTGGTGAAGACCTGGACGAGATTCGTACGGATGTGACCAGGCGGGCGCGCACCTCCGCGGGCACGCCCTTCCTTCCCGACTTCACGCCCATCGTGACGGCGCTGGCGGACCTGGAGACAGCCGGCGTGGCGGCCGATGCTGCTGCCGATCGCGTGGCGGCGTCGGGTGATGCCGGCTTGGCCGTACGCATCAGCGAGACGCTCAGCCAGGTGGAGCGTGCCTTTCTCAATCCCCAGGGATTGCCTGGGCGTCCGTGGTTCAAGCACCAGTTGATCGGCCCCGGCCTGACCACGGGCTATGCGCCATGGCCATACCCCGCGCTTCGCGAGGCTGTTGAAAAGAAGGACACGACGATGTTCGCTGTCGAGATGAAGAAGGTGGTGGCCGCCATCGCCGCAGGTACCGCCCGGTTGAAGCAAGCGGCTGCGCTGATGCCTGGGCGGTAACGTTCCTTGACGTGACACCGATGCCGCCACCCTCCGTGTCCTCGGGTGCCGAGGCCCACGCGGCGCTTCGCAACGCAGGCTGGGTTGTGGCTCAGCGCGGACTCCAGATCGCGATCGGGGCGCTGTTTGCGCTGCTGGTGCCGCGTCTGATGGGCCCGCAGGTGTTCGGGCAATACGCGCTGCTCACATCTGTTTCCCTCTGGTTCGCACTGCTCAGTGGCCTCGGCGCCGTCTCGATGATGACGCGAAGTGTGCCGGCGATGGTCGCACGAGGCGATTTCATCGGGTTGCAGAAGCTCGTGTCGGGGTTGGTCACGTTGCGTTTTGTCACGGGCTTCATCACCGGCGTGTGTTATCTCGGGCTGACGACGATCTGGTTGCGGGATATCGATCTCGGCGCGCTGGCATTCATGGCAGCCGCGGTGTTCATCAGGACGCCCAGCAACGTGTGCTTCGCGCTGTTCCTCGGGTTGAATCAAGCCGGGCGATGGGGCATGGGAGAGCTGCTGCGTCGATCGCTGACGCTGGTGTTTGTGGTCCTGGGCTTCGGTGTCGCCGGCCTTCGGGGGGCATGCGCCGGCTGGTTTGCGGCCAATGCGGTCGTCCTCGTCATTGGTCTGTGGATGGGCCGCGACCACATTCGATGGTCCGCCATGCGGCCCGACCGGCGGTTCATGACGCCCTTTCTCCGAACGGGTGCCTACTTTGCAGGCGCGAACATCCTGCTGACGATTTCGCAGCGCACCGGCGAGTCGCTGGTGCACCTGACCACGCATGACTTCACCCAAGTCGGGTATTTCGGCGTCGCCTATGGGATGTTCGCGGCCGGCACGCAGGCGCTGTGGCATGTCGCCGTGGCGTTCGCGCCACTGTTGATCGTCTGGAACGAACGGGGCGAGACCGCCACATCAGCCGCCTGGACCGAACGTCTCCTCGCCTGGTTGACCGTCGCGGCGATGACGGGCGTGATTGCGGTCGTCTTCATCGGCGAGACGGCAGTGACGTGGCTGTTGGGCCCTGAATTCCTGCCGGCGGCAAGCAGCTTCGTGCCGCTGTCGATCGCGTTTCTGGCCGTCGCCGTCAGCAGCGTCGGCAGACTGCAGACGCTTGTCGCCGATCGCCCCGGCGTGTCGGCCACTGCCGCCGGCCTCGAACTGGCGACGTTCTGGATTTCGGGCTGGTTGCTGGCCAGCGGCGCCGGCAGTGTCGGCGCATGCGTGGCCGTGTTGGTGGGCGCGACGATGAATGCCGGGTATCTCGCCTGGGGCCTTCGGCGTGATTTGCCCTATTCACACAAGCCTGCGCTGCACGCCGCACTGCTGGGACTTCTGGTGCTGCCGCTGGCCTGGTTCGCCGGGTCGTGGCTCTTTGAACTGGCCGTGTGTGGCTTCGCGCTCGCGGTTTACACGGGGCTGCTGCTGGGCACTCGCGTGGTGACGATCGCGGAACTCGCGGGGCTGGTACGTAGCCTGCGCGTCGGACGCGGGCTCAAGACGTCAGCAGCAGTTGATGTGGATACGGCCGCCGACTAGCGTGTAGCCGGGTCCACTTCGTCCCAGATCTTGTGTTGGTGTGTTTCCTTCAGCAGCAATGACCCGACCACAAAGGTGATCGCGGCCACGCCGATGGGGTAATAGAGTCCGGCGTAGATATTGCCCGTGCGTGCCACGATCGACAGACCGATGAGTGGCAGCAGGCCGCCGAACACGCCGTTGCCGATGTGGTACGGGAGTGAGAGGGCGGTGTAACGAATTCTGGCAGGGAAGGCTTCGACCAGGTACGCCGCAATCGGGCCGTAGACCATGGTGACGAGCACGAGCTGGATGAAGACCAGGCCGACGAGCTGCCATGCGGCGGGCGTCGATGCCAGTTCAGACAACGTTCGATACGTCAGCACTTCAGGCGCCGGCGTCAACACGCCATTGACCAGCGTCTGTGGCGTGAGGCTGACCGCGCCAGTGACAACGTTCCGCTGCGAGATGACGGTGACCACCCCGGAACCGGCGGCCTGCTGCATCGCGTGATAGATGGGGATGTAGGACACCGCGGCCAGGAGGCACCCGGCCATCATCAATCGCTTGCGGCCGAAGCGATCGGAGAGGCTGCCCATGACGATAAACAGCGGCATTCCCAGCAGCAGGGCCGCAGCCACGATGTAGTTGGCCGACGTGGGGTGCACCTTGAGGATGGCCTGGAGGTAGAACAGCGCGTAGAACTGGCCGGTGTACCAGATGACGCCCTGGCCGGCCGTTGCCCCGAACAGGGAAATCAGCACCCGCCTGAGGTTCACCCATTCGGTGAACGCCTCTTTGAGTGGCCGCGCTGATGTCATGCCTGCGCTTTTGATGTGCTCGAAGATCGGCGACTCTTTCATGCGCAGCCGGATGTAGAGCGAGATGCCGACAAGGACGATCGAAATCAGGAACGGTATGCGCCAGCCCCAGGCGCGGAAGGCCTCGGGGCCCAGGGCGTTCTGCACGACGAGGATCACGACCAGCGAGAGAAACAGGCCGAGCGTGGCGGTGATCTGGATGAAGCTCGTGTAAAAGCCGCGCTTGCCGTCGGGCACGTGTTCCGCCACGTACACCGCCGCCCCACCATATTCGCCGCCGAGCGCCAGCCCCTGCAACACGCGAATCACCAGAAGTGCGATCGGCGCGGCCACCCCGATGGTTTCGTACGTGGGGAGCACGCCCACGACCGCCGTGGCACCGCCCATGATGATGAGTGTCACGAGGAACGCATACTTCCGCCCGACCCGGTCGCCGATGCGGCCAAACACCAGCGCGCCGAACGGCCGCACGACAAACCCGACCGCGAAAGTCGAGAGGTAGGCAATGAGCGCGAAGGTATCGTTGCCTTGCGGATAAAAGAGCGGGGAGATGATGGCGGCGAGGCTGCCGAAGATGTAGAAGTCGTACCACTCAATCATCGTGCCGACCGACGAGGCCGCGATGACGTTCCAGAGACCTGTGTGACGTTCCTTTGGGTGGGGCACCGGCGAGAGCGTATCCTATGCTGGCCCGTTTCACCTCGTGGGCCTGGGGCAGGTCGAAGAACACAAGGAGACCCTTATGCAACTGCGACGGACTGTTATGGCGACTCTGGCGATTCTGGTGGTGGGCGCAAGCGCGGCCTGCGCGGTGCGGGCCCAACCGGGTCGAGGCAATTGGGTACTGCTGGGGGAAAGGAACGTGACCGATCGGCTGGACCACGACACGGTGGTGGTGACCGGGTCGAGGGGGACCTTCACGGCGGTCAAGTTCGAGATCCGGCGGCGTGCCGTGGATTTTCACCGCGTCGTGGTTCATTTTGCCAACGGAAGCGAACAGAACGTCGAACTGCGCAACACGATTCGCGCCGGCGGCGAATCGCGCGTGATCGACATTGACGGCGCCGATCGCGTCATTCGCTCGATCGACTTCTGGTACGACACGGCGTCGATTGGCCGCGGTCAGAGGGCCACGGTCCGCGTCCTCGGGCGGCACTGATACTCACGCACTCAAGGGGCGCGTCGGGCGCTACCTCTTGACTGGCGCGAGGCGCTTCAGCTCCTCGAACCAGTTGAGGACGACGTGGATCTCCTGCCGGCCGATGCTGCCCTGATTGGGGTTTTCGATCATCAGGAAGCGGCCGTCGGGTGCCACGTCAAAGTGCGTGTGGTAGCTGCCCTGCGTGCGCGTGAAGGTGTCGCGGAAGAGCACTTTCGGCGCGGCGAATTCGAGTGAAGACGTTGAGGTGACTGCCGCCGCCATCACGCTGTCTGCCGACCGGAAGAACAACTTGCGTCCATCACGCGACCAGACCGGCTCGCGCCCGCCCTCGGTCGAGACCGGCACACGCGCGTCCAATGCGGGATAGGGCTGCACGTAGACCTCCGCCCGTCCCGACTCTTCGGACACGTAGGCCAGCCACTTGCCGTCTGGCGAAAATCGCGCGCTGTACTCGACATGCGGCGAGGCCAGCAGGTTCTTTGCCGTGCCGGCCTCGACGTCGATGGCCACGATGTCGTTGTTCGTGCTGACCCGCCGGATCTCCACGAGGATCGTCCGGCCATCGCGAGACCAGTCGTTGACGTGAAAGTGATCGGCATCCTCCCAGACCTTCCGTTCCACGGCCGCCGCGCTTCCGTCGGCGGGTCTGATGAACACGCCGCGTTTGCCGTCACGTGCCGCCGCGGCATACGCCAGTTCCTTGCCGTCACTCGACCAGACGGGCGTCTCCTCCTCGTCAGGCGTGAAGGTGATGCGCGTGAGTCCCCCGCGCTGGAGGTCGGCCACCCAGATGTCGTTGTCCTGGTCCCAGAGATGCACCGCCGCGCGGCGCCCGTCTGGCGACAGCACCAGGTCCGAGTAGTTGCGAGGCACGGTCACGGCAGGACGCCCCTGTCCCTGCGGATCCACCCAGGAGAGTTGCAGCGCTTGTGCCTCCTCGCTCGCGACATACGCAAGTGCGCCGGTGTCCGACAGGGCGATTTGCGGGAAGCCGGCGGCACTGACATACACCGACTCCGGTACCGGCACGGCCGGGCCCGCCACTTCAAGGCGCTCCACGTCGAACGGCACGGCCATAATTCGGCCATCGAGAGCGTAGATGAGGTGCCCGGACATCGAATAACGCGCCTGCGCGACACCCGGGAGCACGGACCGCGCCTCAGCCGCCGCGCCATCGATCGCCTTGACGACGACGTCACGTTTTTGTGTGCCGCTCCGGGCGAGGGTATACAGCAACGCGCGTCCGCCCGGAAGAAGCTGAGGCCCGGCGAGCAGGCCACCCTCGGGCGCCGACACCAACACAGTGGGCTCGCCGCCGGTGTCGGGGATCCGCTTGATGCTCATGCCATCCGAATACACAATCGTCCCGTCGTCAGCCCAATGCAGCACACCGGCGAAGTCCGACAACGACACGAGTTCCTGCGACGGACCACCCGCCACTGACACCTTCGAGAGGCCCGACGTCGTGCGATAGATCAGTGTGTCGCCGCTCGGCGAAAACCATTGTCCGGCGCCAGGGGACTTGGTCACTGCCCGCGGCCTGACGTCGTCGAGACTCCGCACATAGAGCACCCCGTCGGCCCGGTACGCGAGCTGTCGCCCATCCCGCGACCAAGCGAGATTTGGATTATTCACATTTGCCAGCCGCTGCCCGTCATCGAGGGCCACGGTGAACCGCGTGAGCGGCCGATCGCCCACCGGTGCGGGCTTGAGGAACCAGGCTGCGGCACCAGCAAGGGCGGCGAGAAGGACGGTGCCGGCCGCGATCGCCAATGGCGATCGACGCGCCGCCGGCTGTGCCGCCCCGTCGTTCGTACGGTTCCGTTCGTCCGTCGCAGGCGCCGCCATGGCCTCGTCGAGCTCGACGCCGGCATCGCCCATGTCGCGCAACCGCTTGCGTACATCTTTCTCCAGGCAGCGCCGAAGCAGGCGTCGGACGGCCACCGGCGTCCCGGCCGGCAACGCCGCTGAATCGGGCGTGTCGCGAATCACCGCCGCCAGCACCTCGGTCACGTCGTCGCCGCCAAATGCTCTGCGGCCGGTCAGCATCTCGTAGAGAACGACCCCGAAGGCCCAGACGTCGGCGCGCCGATCGACGGCGCGGCCCTTCGCCTGCTCGGGCGCCATGTAGGCGGCGGTGCCGAGCACCATGCCGAGTTCAGTGGCGCGCGCGGTGAGCGTGGGTGAATTGGCGAGCGACGAAGCCGACGTGGCGGCATCCGTCCCGAATGCCTTGGCGAGGCCGAAGTCCAGTACTTTGGCTGTGCCATCCGGACGGACCTTGATATTGGCAGGCTTGAGGTCGCGATGGATGATGCCGGCCTCGTGCGCCGCTTCGAGCGCCAGCGCGATCTGCCGCGCGAGCGGCAGCGCTTCGTCGAGCGGGACGGGCCCGCGTGCGAGGCGCTCGGACAGGTCCTCGCCGTCAACCACTTCCATGACGATCGCGCGCAAGACGACCTCTGAGGTCGTTTCCTTTCCGGCGACTCCGGAAACGACCTCAGAGGTCCTTTTCTCGATCGCATACACCTGCGCGATGTTCGGGTGGTTGAGCGACGCGAGCGCCTGCGCTTCGCGTTCGAAGCGCGCCAGCCTGTCGGCGTCCGCAGCGAACGCCTCGGGGAGGATCTTGAGCGCCACATCCCGCCCCAGTGCCGTGTCACGCGCGCGATAGACCTCGCCCATGCCGCCCTTGCCGAGCGGTTCGAGAACTTCATAAGGGCCGATTCTGGCGCCGGGTGCGAGGGTCATTCGAGAGCCAGCAGTATACGGCCTCGCGACTGAAATACACGGCATCAACACGAGGCGTGAAGGGGGTCGATTGCTGATCGCCGCTGTACGACGATGCGGGTATGCGCGGTGACCGGTGAGGTGAGCCGGTGCACTCACGACTTCTGATAGCATTCGCCCCTTCACCGTGATTCATTTCCGCTGCCTGTCCGCCCCCCTGCTCTCTGTCCTGCTCTTGGGATGTGTGAGTGCGTCGAGCACGTTTGCGCAGACGCCCGTGTCTCCGGCGCAGTCGCCTGCAGGCCCGATCATCACAGACATCACGAAGATCGATCACGACACGTTCGAGGTCATCGCCAGCGAAATGAAACGTGATTCCTGGCTGCGTAAGGGAGACCAACTCAAGATCTCCATCGATACGTCACGATCATCGCAACGCGTTCTACTTCTCCACCCACCCGCTGGGCGCGCTCAAGGATGCCAACCTTCACGCCGGGCGCGAGCGGGCGTGACTGGGCCGGCGCCACCAGCGCCAGGTGGACGTCCGAGCGGTTCAACGCCGAGATGGGCTTCGTTCCCCGCACGGCCAGCCTCAACGTTCTGCTCTGGTATATCCATCGTCCCGGCAGCGACTTCTACCTGGTCTACAACCAGGGATTCGAGACAGCCGTCCCCGGCCCCAGGGACCTGCGCACGCGCGGCCGATCCCTGGCGATCAAAGTGACGTACTGGCTATCGCGCTGACCTGTCGGAAAGGCTGCCCGGGGGCCGCTACCAGCGGAACAGGCGCGTGAGCTTGACGACCACGGACCGATTCTCGAGTGTGGACGGGAATCGGCCCTCGGATGCCGAGCGGCCGTCGCTGTAGACCAGGAACAGGTCGCTCCCTGGCGCGTACTCCCACCGGAAGCGGGCGTTGGTGGTCATCGTGCGGCTGTCGGCACGGTACTGTACCAACGCCGAGACAAACATTCGAGGCGTGAGGGTGAACGTGGTCCGGCCGCCGAAGAGGTGACTGTTGCTATCGCCAAACGGCGTGCGCACTCGATTGAACGAGAGCGTGGGCTCAATGAAGAATCTTGACGACAATTCCACCCGGCCGCGCCACGACGCTTCGGTGATGGTGCCGCCGTAGAAGCCCCCGTGCGCAAAGGAGAGGAATCCAGACAGCGGGCGCGACGGCGACAGTTCGTAACTGACTCTGGCTTGGCGGAAGTCGTATCGACCTGCAGGGACCGTGACCCCGAGATTCACGGCCGCGCCAAGTTGCTCGATCGAATCGATCACCTGTATCGAGACCTTGTCGGTGTTCGTGAACTCCAGGCGAAAAGTGCCGTGCAGCGCACGGGACTCGAGATCTCCCGCCGGGTTGGCGTAGTAATCAATCTCGCCTTCGAAGAACACCTTTCGTACTGGTCCAGCCTTCGTCGGCCTGGGACTGAAGCGCCCCGAGGCGAACGAGCGGCGGAAAGCGGTGCGGCGCAGAAATCCTGCTTCCGGGTTGAAGTTGGCGCCCACCAGCAGGTGTTCCGCGCTCAAACCGACGCGGTCGGAGTTGTAGTCGAGTTTCCCTCGGTAGCTGGTGGTGTCACGCGTCGCGTCGTGGTCGCGCGTTCCGGCCCAGTACGCCGACGCGCTGAACTCTGTCGTGAGGTTCAGCGACAGGTCGGCGCCAAATGCGTAGTTGGTGGCGGTCTCGCCAAAGGTGGGAACACCGCGTCGTGTCGCCAGGAGGCCGATACGGCTTCGGCTCAAGAGGTTGCGGCTGATACGCAGCACCGAGTAGTCGGTGGGGCGCGCGTCGGCTACGGCGGACTCGCCGGTCCGAATATGTAACACTCCGACCTGAAATCCGCCGGCGCGTTGGAGCAGTCGGCCGCCGCCGACAATCGGGACGGCCAGGCCGTTAGCCAGGCCGATCCGCCGACTGTAGAACAGGACCGGGGCGCTGGTGGGACCAAACC
>CAZAZR010000003.1:0-67547 GCA_964489685.1 uncultured Solibacteraceae bacterium
TTTCGGACAGGACGCCCGGGGCGATCTTGCAGCCGCAACCACCGCCATGCGAGAACGATGTGAGTTTGATCACGCCCTGATTATCCACCAAAGCAGCAACATGAGCCGACGGCTGGACGCCTACGCACTGAGTGGCGCCGGAGCGCCGGCCGGTCGCCTGTGACCTGCTTCGCCGGCTTCGTACGCGGCCACCACTCGTCCGCGAAACGCCATGTCGTATGGTGCTGCCATGGCGCCGGCCAAGTACACATCGCGCGTCAATTCAAGTGAGCACCGGGGTGAGGGGGAGTTACCACGGCACCGACGTTCCCTCTGGATGGCGTGCCAGCACCTGGCGGGCGTGGGCACCGACGCGCTCCCAGATGGTCGCGCGCGAGCCGATGTTGAACACGAGAAAGTCGCGAAGGGCCCGCTCGTCGTGTGACACGCGCGCGCGATCATCGCGAGTGATCAGCAGGCCGTGCCCGATCGCGATCCGGGCCACCAGCGCCCGGGGGTCCGCATGGGTTCCGGACATCCCTGCGAAGGTGTCCCGGAACGTTGCGCCCGCGCCCGCCTGACCGAGCGCCGCGCCCACGGCGACAAACCGGCGGAAGATGTCGCGCAAGCGGGCATACCGTGTCACCGGCAGCACGCTGGCGACCAGTGTGTCCGCGCGGCCGGCGCCCGCCAGGAACGCGGCAAGCGCATTCGCGGCCGGATCGTGGGTTGGCGGCTTCAACTCGTCACGGTCCATCGGCAAGAACAGGCCGTGCACATACGACACCTGTGCCAGAGTCGCCAGCGGATGGGTGCTCTGATCGAGCACATCGAGGTGCCACAACAGGCCGTGACGTGCCGCCCGATGTCTGACGCGGGCCCCCTCGAGCAGGAACTTCCGATGGGTGTAGGACGGCGTGTAGTCGGGCCGGTGTTCGCCCACGGTTGGCCTGGCCGTGTTTGGGGCTGCCTTTGGACTCTGCACGTAGGTGGTGCGCCAGCCCTGCTCACTCAGTCTCACACCAAAGTCGGTATCAGGCGAGATCGAGTCCGGCATCCCCCCGCCGCCAAAACAGGACGTGCGGAACAACCTGATTCCGACGACCTGGCCCACCATGGGGTCACGGAGTTCGCCCACGACGATGCCCGTGTCTGGCTGCATCTCTGCCAGGAGCCGCTCGACACACGTGGGGTCGAGAATCATGTCGGCATCCACCTGGACAAAATACGGTGTAGTGACCCGGCGTGCCCCCTCGTTAATCGCCCGAGAGAAGGGCGACACGCGCTCGACGATGAGGTGTGCGTGCAGGGGCTGCGACTGCGTCAAGAGACTGTCGAGCGCGCGCTGCGTATGCGGCTCCCCCACCGACAGCACGACGGCCGTCACCTCGTTCACGTCGCGGCCTCGCCGGCACCGACCTGCGCCTGCACGTATTGATCCACCACCGTCACGCTGTCGCCGAACGCCACCACCGTACCCCGATCCAGCCAGAGGGCCTTCGAGCAGAACGTGCGCGCGAACGCCATGTCGTGCGTCGCCACCAGGAACGTTCGGTCGCGATGCTGCGGCTCCTCGAAGAACGCGCGGGTCTTCCTCTGGAACGAGAGGTCGCCGGCGGCCAATGCTTCGTCGATGAGGAAGATGTCTGCCGCGATGTACCGGACGACCGAGAATGCGAGGCGCGCGCGCGTGCCCGTGGACAGGTGTTTGAGCTTCGTGTATGCGAACCCTGGGATGCCGGCCCACTCGAGGACGTCGGGCAGGAGCGTACGCATCTGGGCAGGATCGACACCGTACAACGCGCCGTACATCAGCGTGTTGTCAGAGACGCTCAGCTCGTCGATCATGCCCACGCCCAGCGACGTCAGCAACACCATTTCGCCCCGCACCTCAATGGTGCCGGTGGTGGGCCGCAACAGACCAGCGACAATCTTGAGCAGCGTACTCTTGCCGGCGGCGTTGTTGCCGACGAGTGCGATGCGGTCGCCGTGCGACATCGTCAGGCTCACGTCGCGCAGGGCCTTCCGGGGGGCGGGCCCGACGTGGCCTCCCGCCACGGACTCGCGCAGCATCCGGAAGAGGGTCCGCGGTGCTTCTTCGACCCTGAAATCCCTTGTCACCTGCCGAATGTCGATGACCACCCTGTCGCCCAGCATTAGAGGCGCTCCAGCAGAGCCGGCTCAGCGCGGCGAAAACACGCGACCACCGCGACGGTGATCAACCCGTTGATCAGCAGAAACGTACCGAGTTGGGCAACGGGGGGCCACCGCCCTTCCAGCAGGATCGTCCGTGAATAGCCAATGACCTGGGCCAGGGGATTCAGGGAGGCGACGACGCGGAGAGTTGGCGACAACGCGTCGAGGCTGTAGATGATTGGCGTCCCGAAAAACAGAATTCGCATGCCGACATCGAACAGATGCTCGAGATCGCGCACGAATACATAGATCATCGACAGCAGCAGCGAGGCCCACAGCACCAGCAGCAATTGCAGCAGCAGCACCAGCGGCAGCGCCAGCAGCGCCCACGACAGGGGCGCGCCGCTCAGCAGCGCCACGAGCGCGGTCAACCCCATCGAGATCAGGAACTCCGGCAGGTTTGCGAGCAGCGCGCTATAGACCAGGATGTCCTTGGGGAAGATCACGCTGGTCGCCAGGCTCCGCATGCGCCCCAGCGCCCGCATCGCCGCCCCGGCGCTCTTCGAAAAATGGGTGAACTGCACGAGGCCCACCAGCAGGTACACCGGGTACAGCGGGATCGCCACGCCCACCTGCCGGCTGAAGAACGCCCACAGGACCAGCAGCATCAGCAGCGGATTCAGAAAGCTCCAGAGATAGCCGAGCCCCGTACTCTGGTCGAGCAATCGGTGCTGCGCGGTCGTCAACTGGCCGAGCAACGCGAGGTGTTTCCGCGACCACGGAGTCATGCGCCTGTCACCGCGTGATAGTGGCGCGCCTGCCACAAGGCGAGGCTGAGCACGCGCCACAGCAGCCGGGTTGCATCCCCCAGCCTGGCCAGATGCAGGCGATAGACCCGAGCCAGCTGTGCCTGATCAATCGTCAGTCCGAGCAATTCGCGGCGCGAGAGGACGAGATCCTCAAACAGGGGACGAAGCGGTCCGCGCAGCCACGCCGACATCGGCGATTCAAACCCGCGCTTGGTGATGGTCTGAAAGCCGGCGTGCCGGACCAGCGACGCCCGCAGTGGCAGTTTGCCCACACCGCGCCGCAGGTCGACCGCCGATCGCCAGTCAATGCGCGCAGCCACGTCAACCACCTCACGGTCCAGCAGCGGCACGCGGACCTCCAGTGAGTGATGCATGCTCGCCCGATCGACCTTCTGCAACACGCTGCCCATGTGGCCACTGTATTCGTTCCACCGCAGCCACAGCGCGAGCGCGTCAACGCCGTGCCCATCGAAATTGAACAGCGTGCACGCCGGCGGAAATGCCGGCAGGTCCGGGAAGATCGCCGCCAACTGCTCGGGGTCGACAAACCGCTGCCGGCGGAGCTGCTCGGCCCCGGCCGAGGCTCCGGTAGTGAATGACGCCCCTTGCCATCCGGCACGCCACCCGCGCATGGTCAACCGGGATGGGGGCGCCAGCGGGTCGATCATGCGGCCCGGGTACCCCCAGAAGATGTCATCGCCGCCGTCACCGCTGAGGACCACTGAGACCTGTTCGCGCGCGACGCGGCTGATGAGCGCCATCGGGAACAGGGAGTAGTCGTCGTGCGGCTCGCTGCTGGCGGCCACCACATCGTCGAGCACGGAGATCACATCGTCGGGCACAATCTGTCGGACGACATGGTTCAGTCCCAGTGCCTCCGCGTACCGCCGTGCGTCCGGCGATTCGTCCAGGGCGTCGCCGTTGGTGCCGAGGGTGAACGCTGGAAAGTCAGCGCTGGTGGCCTCACGCATCTTCGCCGCAACCAGCGGTGAGTCGATCCCTCCTGACAAGAAGACGCCCAGCGGTACGTCACTGACCATCTGTCGTCGGACCGCCGAGGCCACGGCGGCGTCAACCGCTTCGAACGCTGCGTCACCAAACAGGTCTGGTTCCGGCGCGCGCGGGAACGTGAAGTGCCGGCCCTCCTCCAGCCGTCCGGTATGATCAGCCGACATCCAGGCGCCGGCCTCGAGCGCCCGGGTGCCGCTGACCAACGCGAACGGCGGCGGCACGTACCCGAGATTCGCATAGAGCGCGAGGCCCTCCGGCGTCACGACGCTGTCGCCGGCCCACGGATGCGCGAGGATCTGGTCATACTGCGACGCAAACAGGAGTCCGTCCACATGACGCAGCACATAGAGGGGCTTGATCGCCGCGTGGTCGCGGGCCAGCAGCAGCCGCCTCGCCTGGGTGTCGTAAAAGGCCAGCGCGAACATGCCGTTGAAGGACGCGAGCGCCGCGTCGCCCAGTTCCGCCAGGGCGTACAACACCACTTCGGCATCGCCCGTGGAGCGGAACCTCACACCTCGATCCTCGAGGGTCTTTCGAATCTCGCGAAAATTGTACAGCTCGCCGTTAAAAACGAGCGCATACCGCCCATCGCGCGTCAGCATGGGCTGATGACCGGCCGGCGAGAGGTCGAGGATCGAGAGGCGCCGGAAGCCAAGCAGGCAACACCCGTCGTCGGACCAAAGGCCGGCATCATCGGGCCCCCGGCGCGACATCAAATCCACGGCGCGGACGATGTCTGCGCGAAAGGCATTGGCGGGCCCGCGGAACGTAATCATGCCGACAATGCCGCACACGCGCTTAGATCTCCGGACTCGCGACGTTTCCCCTATGATAGTGCGGCGCCGCGGTGCGGAAGGGGACCTCGCGGCGTGTCATGAGCGAAATTATCGTATCAAAGGACCGTGCGGCGAACATGACAACACCATTGTTCTCGATCGTGATTCCGACCTACGCACGGCCACACATCCTGCGCGAATGTCTGGCTGCGGTCGCGCGCCTCGACACGCGGGCGGACTTCGAAGTCATTGTGGTGGACGACGGCAGCCCTGAGCCCATCGGCCCTGTGGTGGACGCCTTCCGCGACACCCTGCCCATTCGCCTGGTCCAGCGCCCACGCGGAGGCCCTGCGGTCGCCCGCAACACCGGCGCAACCGTCGCGCGCGGACGGTACCTGGCGTTCACCGACGATGACTGCAGGCCTGCGGCTGATTGGCTGACGGTGCTGGCGGCAGAATTCGAGCGGGATGGCCGTCGCCTGCTCGGCGGCCGGGTCGAAAATGCGCTGACACACAATCTCTATTCAGAGGCCAGCGAACGGATCGGACAATTCGTGTACGAGTACAGCCGGAACAACGGCGCGCAGGAGCCCTTTTTCACCACGAACAACGTCGCGGTGTGCGCGGAGCACTTCCGGGCCATCGGTGGATTCACGAGCCTGATCCCGAGCGCGACCGCTGAAGACAAGGAATTCTGCGATCGCTGGCGCGCCAATGGCCTTCCGCTGGCGCATGTTCCAACGGCGGTGGTGTACCACGCTCATCACCTGACGTTCAGAGGATTCCTGCGGCAGCACTACAACTATGGACGCGGCATTCTGGCCTTCCGCCTGCTCAGGCGCGGCCGTGGGAACAGCCACGACCTGGTGCCCGAGCCCGTGACGTTTTACCTCGACCTGCTCGCGTCGCCACTTCGCCTTCAGGCGAAGTCGGGAAAGTGGCGCCTCGTGGGCCTTCTGGCGTGTTCGCAACTGGCGACGGCGACCGGCGCGCTGATTCAGATGCTTCGGTGGCGCGAGTTGCGGCGGATCCGCGCGGCCGCAACAACTGAGGCCTGAGGTGAGCGCCAGTCCGGCCGTTTCTGTCGTCATCCCCACCTTCCATCGTCCCGAACTGGTGCTGCGCGCCGTGCGCAGCGCTCTCGACCAGACCATGGCGGACCTCGAGGTCATCACGGTGGTGGATGGTCGCGATGCGGCCACGTGTGAGACGCTGGCCACCGTCGCCGATCGGCGCGTGCGCGTCCACGTCCCTGCCCGACACCTGGGCAATGCCGACGCCCGCAATGCCGGCGTGGCACTGGCGCTCGGGCCGTGGGTGGCGTTCCTGGACGACGACGACATCTGGATGCCGGACAAACTCGAACGGCAGCTTGCGGCCGCCACGCGGGCCACAGCCGCACAGCCGATTGTGGTGTGCCACATGCTCGCGCGCACCGAGCGCGGAGACTTGAAGTGGCCGCGACGCCTGCCACGCCAGGGCGAAGATTGGAGTGAATATTTTTTCTGCCGGCGGACGCCGTTTACCGGTGAAGGCATGGTGACGATGTCCACCATCTTCACCACGCGCGCGCTGTTAACCGACGTGCCCTTCTCGAGCGGCCTGGCGCACCTCGTGGATCCGGACTGGCTGTTACGGGCCGTTCGCAGGCCCGGGGTGGAGATGATGTTTGTCGCGGGAGCTGCCCCGCTCATCGTCTGGCACATCGAGCACGACCGCTCTCGCATCACGAACCGGCGGGAGTGGACGGCGGCCTACGACTGGGGCCGCCGCAATCGCGGGTTGTTCTCCTCGCGCGGCTACGCGGCGTTTGTGCTCCATGTCGTCGGGTCCAACGCCGCGATACAGGGTGACTCTCGGGCGTTCCTCACCCTGATGCGTGAGGCGTACCAGAACGGCCGGCCGGCACTGGTTGACGTGGTCTCACACGTGGCGAACTTCATGCTGCCGACACCGGTGCAGCGCCGCGTCGCCCTGTGGTACGCACGGGCAACGGCCCGCGGATGAAGATCCTCCTGGTCAACGACTACGGAGTGCTGGTCGGGGGCGCCGAACGCGTCACCGTGGACCTGCGCGACGGGTTGCGCGCGCGCGGCCATGATGCGCGCCTCCTCGCAAGCGACGCAGGAGCCCCCGGGCTGGCCAGCCGGGCCGACTACACGTGTCGCGGATCGAATGACACCGCGCGGCTTCTCCTCCAGGTCTGGAACCCGTGGGCGGTCCGGCGGCTTCGGCAGGTCCTGGCGCAGTTTGAGCCCGACGTCGTCCATGTCCGCATGTTCCTCACGCAGTTGTCACCCGGCATCCTGCGGTGGCTCCCGCCGGATCGATCGCTGCTGCACATCGGGAACCACCAGACCATCTGCCCGCTCAACACGCGCGTACTGCCCGACGGGTCGCGGTGCGGTGTTCGTGCCGGCGTTGAGTGTTATCGACACGGGTGCGTCTCGGTTCCTGGACTCGGGCGTGCGCTCCTGCAGCTTGGCGGATGGCGGCGTCGCGCCTCGGTGTTCCGGATGGTGGTCGCCAACAGCCACGCGATCGCGGCCACGCTGCGGGAGAACGACGTGCGGGTAGACCGGGTGGTTCCAAATGGAACCCGCGGGGTGCCGCCTCGCCCGCCGCTCACCGGACCACCGACCGTCGTCTTCGCCGGTCGCCTGGTGCCGCAGAAGGGTGTCGACCTGCTGGTCCAGGCCATGGCCATCGTCATCACGCAGCAGCCTGATGCACGCCTGCTGATCATGGGGGATGGCCCTGATCGCGCGCGAATCGAGGCACTGGTGAAGACACTCCAGCTCCGTGACCACGTGCAGTGCTGTGGGCACATTCCGCACCCGGCGCTCAGCGAGCATCTCGGGGCAGGGTGGGTGCAGGTGCTGCCGTCGAGATCGCCTGAGCCGGGAGCCAATGTGATTCCCGAAGCCATGATGCGAGGCACTGCCGTGGTTGCCACGCGTTTTGATGGGGCGCCTGAAGGACTCCGCGACCAGGTGACCGGATTCCTGGTGGCACCGTTCGACGTGCCAGCACTGGCCGGCCGGCTGCTCACGCTGCTGCGCGACCGGGCACTGGCGGAACAGATGGGACAGGCTGGCCGCAAGGTGGCACTCGCCGAACTGACGACCGACCTGATGATCGAACGGTTTGAGGCGGCTTACGCGACGTGGAGTTGACTGCGCCGGGTGGCGTTGCGCCATCCGGGCCGATTGACCCGAGTGGCGGCAACCACCGAAGATAGCCGACATGCCCGGACACGAGGAATGGCTGGAGGTGGCGCGCACGGCGACGGCCGACGACCTGCGCGAACATATTTTGACGGGGTTCAAGAGCGGCAAGCCGTTCACGCCGTATGCGCCGACCATTGTGCTGCCCTCACCGGTGGACTGGGTGCTGGACTTCGGCTGCGGGGTCGGTCGCAATTTCCCGTGCGTGCGGACGCTTGGCAGGCACGTGGCCGGGTTCGACCTTCCGCCCATGATCGCGCGGTGCCGCGTGTTGGCATCGCCGGTGGACCTGCTGTCAGACGACTGGCACGCCCTCAAGAGCCGTCGCGTTGACCTCATCTTCGCGTCGCTGGTCCTGCAACACATCGAAGTGGACGTCGTGCTCGGCTACCTGGCTGATTTCGCGCGTATGGCGCCGACGACCTACCTGCTGACGCGCGACAGCAGTGACTTCGGTGTGCGCGTGCTCGATCTCGTCGCCCAGAGCGACGCCTTCGACGCCAGCGACTGCTCGGTCGTCGATCACGATCCTGTTACGCACCAGCTGCGGGTGTTGGGACGAGTGCCGTTCGAGCAGGCCCGTCAGTCCACCGAACCGGCCCACTACGAGGTCTTGTTGCGGAGCAGAACCCCATGATGAGTGCACTTGATCGCCACACCGCCCTTCGGAGATGCGCCGGACTATACTCCGCTCACTGTGCTGCCTGAACTGCCCGCCCGCTGGATCGCCACCCTCCTGCCCAACGGGATTCCGGACGAACCACACGCGACGTGCGATCGCTGCGCCATGTGCTCAGACGACGCGCCCGCGGGCTCGGCGTCATTTTTTCATCCCGACGCCAAATGCTGCACCTACGAACCGGCGCTGCCGAACTTCATCGTCGGCCGGATCCTGCGCGACACGGACCCCGCGATGCAGTTCGGGCGACGCACCGTTGAGGCGCGCATGGCCGCCCGGCTCTCGGCGACGCCCTGGGGCCTGGAGCCGACACGGCGTCACCGCGTGCTCTACGGCAACAGCCCGGAGCTCTTTGGGCGAGCGCCGGACCTCCGATGCCCCCACTATCAGGGAGACGGCGCCGAAGGGACGTGCGGCATCTGGCGGCATCGAAACGCGGTATGCGCCACATGGCACTGCAAACACGTGCGAGGCGATGTGGGTCTGCAATTCTGGAGATCGCTGTCGGGCCTGCTGTCGGAAGCCGAGTGGGCACTCGGCGCGTGGTGTGTGACCGAACTGGGCGGGCCGACGGCTGAACTATGTCGCGTCATGGACCGAACGACGACGCGTCTGGCGCCGGCCGACCTGGGCGGCCCTCCGAACCAGGCGGAGTACGAGGCGTACTGGGGCTCGTGGACGGGGCGCGAATCCGAGTACTTCACGCGCGCGGCGGCCCTCGTGGATCCGCTGGACTGGGCGGCCGTCGAGCGGATCGGCGGCGTACGGATTCGCGCACACGCGACACTGGTGCGCGACGCGTATCAGGCGCTGGTGTCCACCGAACTCCCGCAGCGCACGACGCTCGGTACCCTGCGAGTGTTGTCGGCCGCTGACGGCAAATGCACGGTGCAGACGTATAGCGGCTACGACCCGCTGCGCATGCCAGCCACCCTGATCTCGCTGCTGCCGCAATTCGACGGCAGTGACACGCACGAGACGGTCACGAGGATTGCGAGCGCGTCTGGTGTCCAACTGGGCGACGGGATCATTCGCAAACTGCTGGATTTTGGACTCCTCCGCAAGGCCTGAGGGCATCCGAACCACCCGTGACTCAGTTCACGTACAACGTGCGAATCTGAAACAGGATGTACAACCCGATCAGGCCGCCGATAATGGCTCCCACGATGGACCCGGCTATCAGCGAAGCCACGATCCCGACCATTTGCGAGTAGAACAGCAGCGTCCACGCCGATTTCTTCCGTCCGAACAGCCCCGGCAGCGCCAGGCCCAGCAGCACGATCTGCGCCAGAAACAACACCGCGAGGAACCCGAACCCCGTGCCGTAGCCGACGCCGCCAAACGGCATCAGCGCCGTCCCGATGCCAAGCATAACGAGCAGGCCGGGCAACGAAAGGATCAGCAGTACGAGCGCGATCCAGGGGCCGAACTTCACCAGGAACTCCCGAATCTCTCCGGGTATCTGGAACGGGGCCTTCTGGACGAGATAGAAGTCAAGGAACCCTACGAGGTCGCGCGGTGCCTGATCGGACGTGGTCATGAGAGCCTCCTGCTGAAACAGTCGCGGCATTGTAGTTCAAACGGCGGCACGCAGCCGCGCCTCAGCCTCGGCATAACGACGCCTCAAGTCCGCGTATGTCGCGGCGGCAGACGCATCGGGCGTCACTCGGCTCGACTCCACCGGGGCGGCCAGATTCCTGACGATGTCCGGCCAGGGCACCGGATCGGGTGACGAGGCCGCGTCGGCGTGCCACGCCCGTAGCGCAGAACCCAGACACGCGGAGTTTCCCACGGGGAGCTGATAGACGTCGGCGTCGAAGACATTGGCCATGACCTGCAACACATCGCGGTTGGCAGCGGCGCCGCCCGTGGCGTGAATCCGGCGGACGCCCACGCCCATCCAGCGCGAGTGGTTGGCCATCGCCATCATCTGCGCTTCAACCACCCCCCGCACGTTGCCCGGCACATCGTCAGGCTCGAGGCCGACACGGCGCACGCCGGCGACGGGAACGTCGGGCGTGATTTCGGGATCGAACCAGGGAAACATCAGTCGGCCGTAGTTGCCTGGGGGCGTGGAACGAAGCGCCGAGGAAAAGCCGGCCCAGTCAAGCCCATAGGCGTCGCGCACGCGCTCACGCGCCAGCGATCCATTCTTGAAGACGGTGATCCCCATGAAGTCACCGGTCGGCGCGCCGAAGACATGACCAATGCCGCCGGGGTCCACCCTCGATTCGCGCATGATGCCGGCAATCGTGTCACTGGTGCCGAGAGAGACCACCATGTGTCCGTCCGCCACCAGGCCCGTACCGACGAGGCTCGACGAGTTGTCGCCCGTCCACGCCACAATACGTGCCGACGGCAAGCCGAACCGCGACTGCCAGCGGGGCGCGAGCGTGCCAATCACGGTGGCGGACGGCACAATGCGCGGCAGTTTTGACGCGAGTCCGGGTGCCGTGGCGTCCAGGGCCAGCGGCCACCAGTCCTGGGTCGCGAGGTCCATCAGGTTCATCCCGCTGGCATCACCAGGGTCAAGCGGCGCATCGTCGCCCGTGAGTTGGGACGCCAGAAAAGAACTCACCAGATGGATGCGGGCCGTGTCGGCGTAGGCCCGCGGCTCTGTCTTGTGGAACTTTCGAATCTGGGGTCCGGTAAAACGTTCATAGGCGCGCGACCCCGTGCGCTGGGCCAGCACCGCGGCACCACCCACTGCGGCGGTGATTTCCGCGCACTCGTCGCGCGTGCTGCTGTCCATCCAGATTGGGGCCACGGACCGTGTGAGCGCCCCGGTGCTGCTGAGGTAGACGCTGCCATGCTGCTGTGCACACCCGCTGATGGCGCATAGACTGCGGATGTCGATGCCGCACCGCGTCACGCGGCCCAGCATCTGCTCCAATGCCCTCACCCACATCTCTGGCGACGAGACCCGGACGAGCGGGTCGTCGGAGGGCAACACACCATGTGAGGTGCCGAACTCCGGAAACGTCTCATCAAACGGCATCGCGTCCTGCCAGAGCACTTCCGCGCGACCGCCGGTGACAGCGATGAGAATGGCTGACAGGCTTTGCGTGGAGCTGTCGAGCCCGAGGTAACACCTCTGGTGGGGGCTCACGGAACTTCCCAGCCTCCAGACACCGAGGAACGGAATGCCGCATCGATGACGGCCATGTTCTTGACCGACATCTCAAGCGGATACGGCGCTGCGCGCGATTCAAGAATGGCGAGCGACAATTCGTCGGCCTGAACGCGGTACTGATCACACGCCGGAATCTCCACCGTCTCGACCGTCCTGCCGAACAGGTCGCCCTGGGTATCCACAAAGAGTCGGCACGGGCGATCGGGCGGCGCGTTGAAAGGAATCTCAACTTCGAGGCGGCCGCTCGTGCCAAACACCTGCACACGCTGGTAGGGCGCGAGCCTCGTGCTGCAGACGCCAATGGCCTGTCCCGAGGGGTACTCAAGCAGCAACGATGTCAGGGTATCGACGCCAGATACCGGGTCGCGCTCGATCAGGCTCATCACGCGTCGAGGTTCCTCAGCAAACACCATCCGCGACGTCATGATCAGGTAACAGCCGATGTCCATCAGGCCACCGCCGCCCCACTCCACGACACTGCGAATGTTGACCGGGTCGTCGTTGTAGTAGCTGAACGCGCCGACGTACGAACGAATGGCCCCGAGACGACCCGATCGGCACACGTCGATCGCGCGCAGCCACTGCGGGTGCGTGCGCACCATAAACGCCTCCTGGATGGTGACGCCGGTGCGATCGCGCACACCAATCAGCGCTCGCGCTTCGTCGGCCGTCAAGCCGACCGGCTTCTCGCACAACACGTGTTTGCCGGCCTCTGCGGCCAGCGTCGTCCACGGCACGTGCAGATGGTTCGGCAACGGGTTGTAGATGGCATCCACTTCCGGATCGGCCAGCAAGGCCTCATACGATCCGTAGGACGTTGGAATGCCCAGCGCGGTGGCCACGACCCTGGCGGTCGAGGCGTCGCGGGAAGCGATCGCCACCACGTCAGAGTGCCTGCCGCCCTGCATGGCGGGAATCACCTTGTCTACACCGATTTTCGCGGTGCTCAACACACCCCATTTGATCTTCATCTTCTGCATCCGCGAATCGGTAATCTACCTCAGTCTCCTGCGGAAGGGACAAAAAGTCTGCTAGGCTTCCGGCCACACCCTGACGCGTGACGGAGGATGACCGTGTTGCGAAGCCTGCTGCTGTGTGGAGGTCTGTTGATTGTGGCGATGCCGTTGACCGCGCAAACCCAACTGCCCACGAAACGGGTGCTGACGCTGGAGGCAGCGCGGCGCGTCCTGTCGGCGGCAGAGGCCGAGGCCCGCAAGAACAACTGGGCGGTGTCCATCGCGGTGCTCGACGACAGCGGGCACCTGATCCTGTTCCAGCGGATGGACGGCGCCAAACTTGTCGCCACGGACATTGCCATTCGGAAGGCGCGCACGGCGGCCTATTTCCAGGGGCCGACCAAGGACCTGGAGGCGGAGGTGGCCGGCGGCCGGACCGCGCTGCTGCCGATCGACGGCTTCATGCCACTCGAGGGCGGTGTGCCGCTGATGTCAGGTGGCCAACTCGTCGGCGCCGTCGGCGTCAGCGGCGTCAGCGGCGCGCAAGACGCGCAGTGTGCGCTCGCAGGCGCGGCGGTGATCAAATAGATCACCACCCTCAATAGGAGCGCTCGTTATTGTCCTCCCGCGAGTGCGAGCAACGTCGCGAGCGCGATCTCGATGCCTCTCAGGCTCGGGACCTTGTCAACCGCAATCCACTCGTCGAGTGCGTGCGCGCGGCCGCCACGGCCACCTGAATCGACGGTAATCGCGGGAATCCGCAGGCTGATAGGGATGTTCGAGTCGGTACTGCCCCAGCTGAACGTCGGCCGCCCACCCGCCGCCCGAATCGACGCGGCCGCCGTCTGCACGATCGGCGAGTCGATCGGGGTCTCCCCTGACGGCCGGTCGCCGATCAGCTTCAGCTCAGCGGTCACTGCGCCCTGAGCCGTGGAGCGGGCGGCATTCTCCTCGCGCACCGCGTCGGCAATCAACGCCATCAGGCTTTCATCGAGCTTCTGCAGTTCGACCCGTGATTCCGACCGCATATCCAGCTCCATCCAGGATTCGAACGGGATCGAGTTCACCGAGGTGCCCCCACCGACCACGCCGACGCTGTAGGTTGTTTTTGGTTTCTCCGGCACGGTCAGCTTGCCGAACCGCTGCATCGCGCCGGCCATGGCAAATGCCGGACTCACCAGTCCAAACGCCCCGTAACTGTGTCCGCCCGGTCCCTTGAAGATGACGCGGTATCGGCGGCTGCCGACGCCGCCGTGCGTGATGTTTGCCCCGCCGCCAGCGCCGTCCACCGAGATAAACATCTTGATACGGTCCTTGTACTTGCCCGTGTTGAACAGGTACTTCACGCCGCGCAGGTCGCCCTGGCCTTCTTCACCCACATTGCCAATAAACAGCAGGTCGCTCGACGTACGAATGCCCGCCTCGTTCATCGCACGGATCATCGCCAGTAACACCGCCAGCGAACGGGTGTCATCACCGATGCCTGGTGCCGACAATCGATCACCCTCCCGCTTGACCTTCACATCGGTCCCCTCGGGAAACACCGTATCGAGGTGCGCTGCAATCGCGACAAGCGGCGCCGTCTCTCTCGCTGCGGCTGTGCCACGGCGGAGCCCCATGACGTTACCTTCTTCGTCCTGCTCGACATCGGTCAGGCCGGAGGCGCGCAGCATCTCGAGGTAGGCGGCCGCGCGCGCGGCTTCCTTGAATGGCGGAGCGGGAATCTCGGTCAGTGTGATGATCTCGGCAATCATGCGGTCGTGATCGCGATCGAGCACGGCGATCGCCTTCCTGAAGCCGTCGCTGCCCCGAACCGTGGCAACCGTTGTGTCAAACGTATTCGTCTGCGCCGCCACAGACGCGCCAATCAGGCACGCGGCCACGACAGCGTTCATGAATCGTGAATACATGCCGACGATCATAGCCTTCCGAGGGCAGCGGCGTCAGGCCGCCCATCGGGGGCGGTTCACGTCTGTTCAAAGGAGGTTTGAAGGCGCCAGGCCGCCAGTACAAGGCCGCACGCGAGCCACTGAAAGATGCCCACTTTCGCGCCAAGCGCGACGGCATCCAGTAAACCAAACACCTGCACCGAGAACACGGACAGCCCTGCGGCGACACCGACGGCGCGTACCCAGGAGTCTCCCCCATTCAGGCGGGCAAGGTCGTAAGCGCGACGCAGGACAAACACCGTCACCGCCATGTAGGCCGCCAGCCCGATCAATCCAACATCCAGTGCGGTCTGCAAAAACACATTATGCGCGTGCGGGCGGCCGACGATGATGTCCGGGTAGACGAGGACCGGCGAGTAGCCACTGTGCCTGAAGTAGTCGAATCCGATGCCGGTCCACGGGGAGGTGCGCAACGCCTCGAGCGCCTGTTGCCAGATGGCGATCCGTGTCTGCAGGGATCCCATCGGTTCAGCGGCCCTCGGATGGTCGCCCCACAGGGTGTAGACCACGACTGGCACGAGCACGAAAACCGCGATGGCCGTCGCCCACCAGACCGCCGGCTTCACGAACCGACGGGCCATCAGCCACACCATGCCCGCGGCCGCGAGCCAGACTGACCTCGATTGCATCACCACGACAACGGCGATGGTTCCCAGAGCGGACAGTACGCCCGCGACCTGAAGCGGGATGCGAACGCTGCTTCCGACCAATGGAGACCCGGCGAGCGCCACCGCCACAGGCACCACCATTATCGCGAGTGCCGCGAGCGCGTTTCGGTTGACGGACCGTTGAGGATGCAGGCGGCCAATCGGCAAGGGCGCTGGCGCGCTGACCGGCGCCGTGGGTTTCCCGAACATCGTCTTCGCGGTGTGCACCGGCAATACGCTGCGAAAGCCGATGGCTGCGGCAGCGGCACCGAAGACCACAAACGCGAGGACGGCACACACGAGTCGTTCGCGCGTGCGGCACCAGACCCCGACCGTGCCCATGGCAAGGAGCCCAAGCGCCAGACCGGCAAAGTGGTTGATGGTCTCCGGTTGCTCAGCCACGTCGAGCGCCGAGAAGATCGCGGCCACGGCCAGCACCGCCACGTACAGCGGGAGGCGCCCGACATTTCGCACGAGACCAATGGCGCAGATCATGGCCACGGCGGCGAGCACGCCCACCGCTCCAAGGCCTGAGGACCCCGCCAGCGCTGGAAATGCGAGCACGGGTGCCACCAGGGTCAGCACCGCAGCCGCGATCGATGGGACCCGACTTGTCATTGATGCACGAGGTCCAGGAACAGGTCGTAGGCCCGCGCGATCGCGCCCTCTCTGTCGACGCGTTCGGCGGCATACGCCATGGCCCGCACGGCGTACGCATCGTGTTCTGCGGGCAACCGGGCACTGAGCGCTTCGATGGCCATGCCAAACGCCGACATCGAACTCAGTGGAAGACTCCAGCCGACCTCGTGTTTTTCCACATCACTCCAGGGCGTCTGGTCGCTGATTAGCACGGGTAGGCCCGCCGACAGCGACTCAAAGATGACGTGCCCGAAGTTCTCCCCACGGGTCGGAAAAAACAACAGGTCGTGTCTGGCGAGCGTGCGTTTCACCTGATCGGGCTGTACCTCGCCCTGGTAGACGGCGCGGACATTCGGTGGCAGACGTGCCAGCAGTCGCTCGCACTCCAACCAGTACGACGCGTCCTCAATTGGACCAAAGATGGCGAACTCGACGGGCACCTTGACGCCGGCCAACACGCGAAGCGCGAAGTCCAGATTCTTCTTGGGGGAGATGCGCGACGGGAAACAGAGGCGCAGCGCTCCGGGGACGCGCGGTTGAACCCGCATCGGCGATTCCGTCGACACCTCCTCGGTCAAATCCGAGGCCACCCGCATCTGGTCTTGCCGAACACGCTTCAGGATCCGGACGATCTCGTCTCGCTCCGACTCGTTCGACGCCTGCCAGGTAAGGTCCCGATTGCGCCGGAATTCAGACTGGGTCGCGGAGCGAACCAAGTGCTGTCCCTGAACGATCAGCTTCACCTGATGAGTTGCATCAACGTCGGCTATGCGCGCTCGCAACCAACCCCACGCCGCGCGGGTCTTGGCACACGCCACTTGACTCGTCATCAGGCTCACAGTTTCTTTCCTGCTGGCGGGACGAAGACATCCGAGGCCACGGGACGCCGAAGGGCGCGGTTCCGGAGAAAACTGTATCCGATGCCTTCCCGGCGAGGCGCGTTCTCTCGATGGGATGCGTCGCGACTACGCCAGAATTTCCCGAATGACCTTGCCATGCACATCGGTGAGCCTCATGTCGCGACCGTTGAATCGGTACGTCAGCTTCTCGAAGTCGAGTCCGAGCAGGTGCAGGATGGTGGCGTGGAGTTCGTAGACCGACTTCGCATTCTCCACCGCCTGGTAGCCGTACTGGTCAGTGGCGCCCACGACCGTGCCGCCCTTCACGCCGCCGCCGGCCAGCCACACGCTGAAGCCCTTGTTGTTGTGATCGCGGCCGTCCATGCGCTCTGAGATCGGCAGCCGGCCGAACTCGCCGTGCCACACGATGAGCGTGTCCTCGAACATGCCCCGGCTCTTGAGGTCCTTGATGAGCCCGGCCAGGGGTTTGTCGGTCTCGGCGCAGTGCAGGCCATGGTTGCCCTTCAAGTCCCAGTGCGCGTCCCAGCTTGGCTCGAAGTTGCCGCCGCCAGAAAAAATCTGAACGTAGCGCACGCCGCGTTCCACCATGCGGCGGGCCATCAGGGCCTGGCGTCCGAAGTAGTCGGTCGGCTCGACGCCGATCCCGTAGAGGTTCCTGGTGGCAGCCGATTCCTGGCCCAGATCAATCGCCTCAGGGGCATGCGTCTGCATGCGGAACGCGAGCTCGTAGGAAAACACGCGCGCCGACAGCTCGCTGTCGAGCGGATGCAGGTCGCCGTGTCTTTCATTCAGTGCGGCCAACATGCGCAGCCAACGCTGCTGTTCCTCCGGCGTACGATCCGCAGGGGGCTTGAGGTCGACGATGGGCGATCCCTTGTCTCGGATCTGGGTGCCCTGATAGGCGGCGGGCAGATATCCGTTGGACCAGTTCGGCGGCCCATTGATCGGCCCACCGCGATGATCGGTGAAGACGATGAAGCCCGGCAGGTTCTGGTTTTCGCTGCCCAGCCCGTACGTCACCCAACTGCCGACGCTCGGACTGCCGGCCAGGATCGTGCCTGTATTCATCTGGAACAGGGCGGGCCCGTGGGCGGGACTCACGCCGTACATCGATCGAATGAGGGCGATGTCGTCCACATGTTGCGCCATGTGGGGAAACAGCTCGGACACTTCCATGCCGGACTGGCCGTGTTTCTTGAACGCCCACGGCGACGGCATCAACCCGCCCGGATTCCCCATGACCGTCCGCACGTCGCCGACGCCCTGCATCGTCTCGCCCTGCCACTTGACGAGATCGGGCTTGGGATCCCAAGTATCGATGTGACTGACGCCGCCGTAACAGAAGATCGAGATGACGGCCCTGGCTTTTGCGGGAAGCGGCGCGGCCTTCGGCAGGAGCGGATTGCGCGCCTGCGCACCTGCGACATTCTGCGTCAGCAGGTCCGCGAAGGCGAGCCCCGCGATGCCGCCACCGAGTCGACCCAACAGCTCTCGCCGCGTGTACTGGAGCTTCTCGACATGTCCGCAGCCGTGATGATGGTGGGTCATGGTCGATAGAGAAACTCATTGAGGTTGAGGAGCAGATGACAGAACTCGGCCAGGCCTTTCGGGCTTTCCGAGATAAACGCCGCACCGCGTTTCAAATCGATCGCGTCTGCCGGGCGGCCCAGAGCCAGCCACACGGCTCGCTTGACCTGCGCCACTGGATCGGCGCCGGCCTCCCGGGCGACACGCTCGGCGAACTTGCCGGCCTGAAACAACACCATCTGGTTGTTCATCAGAATCAACGCCTGGGGCGCAATCGTCGTGCGGTTGCGCCGGTCGATGGAGTTGATCAGATTGGGCTGATCGAAGGTCTCAAACATCGGATACCTGATGCTGCGCTTCGAAAACACATAGAGGCTTCGGCGCCAGGTGGACGGGTCGCTGTCGGGCTTGCCGCGCCAGTCACGATTTGAACTTTTTTCGAACAGGTCCGGGTCGATGAACGGAAAGATCGACGGGCCGCCGACGGACGTATCGAGCGTCCCGGCTACCGCGAAGATGCTGTCGCGGATGACCTCGGCTTCGAGACGCACACGCGGCATGCGCCAGAACATCCGATTCTCGGGATCCACCCCGTAATTGGAGGTCGTATCAGTGGCCGCCATACGGTAGGTCATCGACGTGAGCATCAGGCGATGCATCGCCTTCAGGCTCCAGCCCTGATTCATGAACTCTGTCGCCAGCCAATCGAGCAACTGCGGATGCGACGGCGCCTCACCCATCGCCCCGAAGCTGCTCGGGGTGCGGACGATGCCCTCGCCAAAATGGTGCTGCCAGAGGCGGTTCACCATGACGCGGGCGGTCAGCGGATTGTCCTTCGACACCAGCCACTCGGCAAACCCCCGCCGGCGCCAACTCGACTTCGCATCCGGGGGTGGCTCTGGAAAGGTCCACTCGCTGCGCGACGCCACCGACAACACGCCCGGGCGCATCTCAGAGCCACGAGCATCGGGGCTGCCACGATGCAGGAAGAACACGGGCTGTGGCACGCGTCCCGGCTCGCCGATCGCGCGGGCCACCGGCAGGCGCCGTGGTTTCTGATCGTCGAGCGCGTCAATGTCCGCCTTCACCGCCGCATGTGTCGCCTGCACGTCGGCGGGCATCAACGCGACCACGTCGTTCTCGGTGATGAGCTTGCGAAGCGAATTGATCCCGACGGTGTCTTCGATCTGTTTCGCGTTGAGCCGCTGGCCTTCGGTCCGCTGGTCAGCGGGCGTCTTCCAGGCTTCCTGCATATAGGGCGAGAGCTTGGCAATTTCCCGATCGGCCAGCACCCGGTGGTAGGGTTTCTCGATCTCGGTCTTGGCCGCGCGCAGCGGCTTCTGCAGCGCGTCGATGCGCTGGGTCTCCGACCGGTTCGCCGCCACCTCGTGCGCCGGTACGAGGGGATGTTCCACATTTGTGGTGGGATAAAAAATCGACTGGATGCGGTAGTAGTCCTTCTGGGGAATGGGATCGAACTTGTGGTTGTGGCAGCGCGCGCACCCCACCGTCATGCCCATGAAGGTCAGCGAGGTCGTGGTCACGAGGTCGTCCACCGCGTCGAGGCGATTGCCGCCGCCTTCGGGCCCCAGCCGGAGATACCCGGTCGCAATCATGGCCTCGTCGGAGTCGGGCGCATATTCGTCACCGGCCAGCTGCTCCTTGACGAACGTGTCGTACGGCTTGTCGGCATTGAAGGCGTCCACGAGGTAGTCGCGGTACCGGTACATCTCGGTACGATCGGTATCGAACTCATATCCTCCAGAGTCCGCGTACCGCACCACATCCATCCAGTGGCGCGCCCATCGCTCGCCATAGTGTGGAGAGGCGAGGAGCCGGTCCACAAGCGCGAGCCAGGCATTGGGGGAGGTGTCATTGACGAAGGCGTCTGACTGGGCCGGCGTTGGCGGCAGGCCCAGCACATCCAGATAGGCACGGCGCACCAGCGTGCGTTTGTCGGCCGTCGTCACCGGGGTCAGGCCCTTGCGGGTCATCGCGTCCAGAATGAACGCGTCAATGGGATTGGCCGACCAGCCGTCGCGCGTGACGACCGGGACCGCAGGACGCACCACCGGCGTGAAGGCCCAATATTGCCGTTCCTCTTCGGTGATGGGCCGCTCTTCGCGTGTGCGAAGTTCCTCAGCGTCGGTGGCGCCGCCTCCACCGCTGGCCCCAGGCACGGTGGCCCACGAGGCACCCGCCTCAATCCACAACCGGATGGTGCGCCGCTGCGCCTCACTGAGGGGCGGGGCGTCCTCGGGCATCTGGAGATCGCCATCGTGCATGATGGCCTTGTAGAGCAGGCTCGCCGCGGGTTGGTGCGCTACCAGTGCGCGACCAGACCGCCCGCCTTTTTGCAGGCCGGCATCGGTGCGCAAATCGAGGCCACCGTCTTTGGCCTCGCCGTGGCACTCGATACAGGTCTTCTGCACGAGCTGGAAGACTTCTGCCGCGAGCTGATCGGGCGTGCGACTGTCTTGCGGCGCCTCCTGCCACAGCACCGACCCTGGCGCCGTCCAGCCGGCACGCGCCGTCACGACCACGCCCCAAATCAGAGCCGTCGTCACGCCTGCGGCCGCCACGGCGGCCGAAACGAAGATCCGTCGTCTCAGCATGAACAATCGCTCCTGGTTACAGTCAGTGCATGCGCCTCGAATGATGGCGTCAGTATATGATCCGGCCCATGTCGCTGCCCCATCGAATCTCTGTCGTGTTGTCGCTTGCCGGCCTCGCGGTCATGGCGACCGCCGTCTCGGCCAGACTTGTGCTCGCCGCCCCGGCGCAAGCCGCGCGCTGGACCATTCCGGCAGACGGTGCGGCCGAGAAGAACCCGCTGCCGGTAAACGCCGCCACGCTCGCAGGTGGCAAGAAGCTCTTTGCCGCCAAGTGCGAGCGCTGCCACGGCACCGCGGGCAAGGGTGATGGTCCGGATGCCGACGCGAAGTACGCCGCGGACATGGACCTGACCAACCCGGCACGCGCGGCGCGCAACAGCGACGGCACCGTGTTCTACAAGGTCTGGAATGGGCGGTCGAACCCGAAGATGCCCGCGTTCTCTGAAGACACGACGAAGGAACAAGTGTGGGCGATTGTCGCCTACGTGCAGTCGTGGAGAAAACCACCGTCGGGGTCCTGAGCACTTCCCGATGCCTGTCGCGTCCCCTGACCCCGCCGGCCGGTTTGAGCAGCGCCTCTTCATCGCGGCCAGGCCCGCCGACGTGTTCGCGTGTTTCTTCGATCACGCCGCGCTCCAGGTCTGGTGGCAGGTGACACACGCGGTCGTCACCCCGGTGCCGTTTGGCGTCTACGCGATTGAATGGGCGCCCACCTCGTATCGCGACGATTTGCTGGGACCGCTCGGGGGCGTCTTCCACGGCACGGTCGTGGACGTGCGCCCGGGCCAGCAGTTCCTGGTCGCAGACTGCTGGTGGGTGCCGCCTGAAGGCGACGCGCTCGGACCGATGGCATTACACGTCAGTTGTCAGCCGGAAGGCACCGGATGCCGGCTGGTGGTTCGACAGGACGGCTACGAACCCTCGCCGCGCTGGCGGCGGTACTACGCCGTGGCGTCGCGTGGATGGCAGCTGTCACTGACCGCGCTTCGACGTCGTGCCGAAGAGCGCCATGCGGCGCACTCAGCGCGGTGATGGGCCGGCAGTGCCGACCTTGAGCATCTTCGCCAGGATGATGGCGATCGGCGCGGCCAGGAAACTCAACAGCGCGCCCATTTTCGCTTCGTCCAGATGCGGCGACGTGATGGGAAACGCCGCAGTGGTGAAGAACAGTGCCACCGTGAACCCGATTCCGGCCGCGACGCCAATGACAATCATGGACCGCTTCTCGAGGCCGACGGCCCTGGGGAAGCCGAAGGCGCCCGCCGTCATCGCAAACGCGAAGATGCCGAGCGGCTTGCCGACAATCAAGCTGCCCAGCACCATCCACGTCACAGGGCCGACCGACGACAGCGGCACGCCGGCGTTGACGAGTCCGAACAGCAGCAAGACGAACTGCACGGGCACGCTCCACCAATGTTCGAACGCGTTCATGGTGTCGTGACGCCGGCCCTCCCTGGCCGCGAACAGGCCAAGGTCAGACTTGGCGTGCGACATGAACGGCACAATCGGTACTAACGCGAGCGCGGGATGCAATCCGCCGACATAGAGCCCAATCCACGCCATCACACCGGGGCCCATGACGTACGCCCAGAAGTTGCCGACCCGCCGCCACCGCAACGCCCACGCGAGCGCAATCGCGGCCGAGAGCCAGAGCCCGAGGGGGCCCAGGGCCAGCGGCGCGCTCGGATAGAAGATGGCCAGAATCATCAACCCGATCGCATCGTCGGCAATGGCCAGCAGCAGCAGGAACGGGATGGCCGGGTGGCCTGCTGGAAAAATGATCCTCGCGACGAGGTACGAAAAGGCGATGTCTGTGGCGCAGGGAATGGCCCAGCCGCGCACCACCTCCATGTCTCCGATCGCGAAGGCCGACAGCAGGAACAGGCCGGCCGGCGCCACCATGCCACCGACGGCCGCGAACACGGGGACGGCGGCCTGCTTCGGCGAGGCCAGAGGGCCGCCCGGCAACATCGCCTCCACCACTTCCTTCGTGGCCAGCGCGAAAAAGAACACCATGCCAACGTCATTGACGGCGAAGTGCAGCAGGTGCGCAAACGCCTCGTAGGCCGCGTAGTTGAGGTTGGCCCACACGAGCGCGATCAGGCTGCCGCCGATGAGCAGAAGTGAATTGTCGAGGATGAACTGGATGACCCCGTTCTGAGGCGCCCTATGTGTCATCCCTACATTCTCTCGACCACGAGGAAGTTATCGGCCTCGCGGCCCAGTGCCGCATGCATGGCCACAAACACGATCGTGTCGCCCGCGGGCACAAGCGCATGTGCGAGCAGCATCTCGCGTACGGCCGGGAGCGTGGCCGCGGGCGTGAGCATCGGCGTGACGCCCCAGACCAGCGCCAGACGGGCGGCCGTTTGGACGTTCGGCGTGGCCGCAATAATCCGCGCCGCCGGGCGCAGCGCGGCCAGCAGGCGCGGCGTCATGCCCTTCTTGGTGACCGCCACGATGGCCGTCGCACCAGCGCGGTGGGCCAGGGCCACCGCCGCTTCGCACAAGGCCAGACCATGGCGGCTGGCGATGACGGCGTCAGGCGCAACCGGGATCCCGCCATGACCTCCTGCCAGCGCCATGTCGCGCTCGGCCTGCTCAACAATCGCTGCGAGCGTGGCCACGACTCGAACCGGATGCCGGCCCACGGCCGTCTCGCCCGACAGCATGATGGCATCCGCCCCTTCGTCTACGGCATGTGTGGCGTCGGTCACTTCGGCGCGGGTCGGACGCGACGACAATCGCATGGACTCCAGCACCTCTGTGGCCACGATCACCGGGACACCGCGTCGGCGTGCGGCCAGCAGGATGCGTCGCTGCACCGCAGGCACGCGCTCAAGCGGCATCTCAATGCCCAGGTCGCCGCGCGCGATCATGATTCCATCACTGACGGCCACGATGGCGTCAATGTGATCAACGGCCGAGGGTCGTTCAATCTTCGCAATGATCGGCATGTCGGCCGCCCCCGCCGCGGCCGCGGCCGCGCGCGCCCGCACCACATCCTCGGGCGATTGTACGAAGCTGAGCGCCACGGCATCGACGCCCATGGCGACGCCCGCCTTCAGGTCAACATGGTCCTTGGGCGTGAGCGCCGAGGTCTGCACCACGGCGCCGGGAGCCGTGATTCCCTTGCGGCTCTCGAGCACGCCACCTTCGACCACGCTCGTCACCAATCGCCCCGGTTCAACCCGCGTGACCGTCAGTTCGAGCCGGCCGTCATCGAGTAACAGCCGCTGCCCTGGGGCGACGGATGAGAACAGTGGAGCGAAGGGAGACGTGATGCGGCCCGGTCCACCCTCCTCGTCGCCCAGATCGATGACGACCTCGGATCCAGCCAGGAGGATGACCGGCTCGGAGAGGCGCCCGGTCCGGATTTTCGGGCCGGCCAAATCCTGCAACACCAGTATCTGCCGGCCCATGGCGTGTGCCTGGGACCGAACGGCGCGACAGGCCGCCGCATGCTCCTCTGCGGTGCCGTGTGAAAAATTCAGTCGGCACGCATCTGCGCCCGCCGCGATCAGTCCGCCGAGCACGCTGCCATCAACCGTGGCCGGACCGAGCGTGGCAATGATCTTGGTGCGTCGCATGGGCAAAGGGTCAGGGGCAGCGTACAATCCCGGAGAGAGACGAGCAAGGGCCGAGGGAGACATATTGTGAAGATCCGATTGGTTGGAGCGGCGCTGGCGGCATTGGGACTCATGGCGGCACCCGCGTGCGCGCAGACCTCGGAGGTCGAGGCGCTTCGAAGAGAACTGGCGGCCGTCAAGGAAGACCTGGCGAACTTGCGCGCCACGCTGGGCCGTCCGCGGCCCGAGGTGGACCTGACGGGTGCGCCACACAAAGGCAACCCCGACGCCCTGGTGGCGCTCGTTGAGTTCTCCGACTACGAGTGCCCGTTCTGCATCAGGCACTTCCGGGAGACGATGCCGATGATCGAGAAGAACTACATCGCCACCGGGAAGATTCTGTATGCCTTCCGTGACTTCCCGATCGATGTGCTGCACCCGCAAGCGGTCAAGGCGCATGAGGCGGCCCAGTGCGGTCTGGAGCAAGGCAAGTTCTGGGAGATGCACAACACGCTGTTCGGCGCACCGGCGCAGCATTCGGTTGAGGGACTCGAGGCCACAGCGACCCAGGCTGGAGTGAACCTGGCCCCTTTCCGCGAATGCATTGCGAGCGGCCGGACAACAGCGGGGATCAGGAAGACTGCGGACCTTGCGGCCAGCTTTGGCGCGAACGGCACGCCCGCGTTTTTTATCGGCGTCTTCGACAAGGCCACCAATCAGGTCAAGGTGACGCGAGCGATCAGCGGGGCCATTCCGTTCGCGCAGTTCGCACAGGCCCTTGAAGCCGCACTGGCGCAGGCGGCGGTGAAGAAATAGGCGACGTTAGAAGTGCAGGCCGGCCATCAGTGACCAGACCCGGTGCTTGTACGCCGTGGTGCCCTTGCTGAACTCCGTCAATCCCGCCGTGTAGCGCGCTTCGACGAGGAACCGCGACAGGGTCACGCCGGCCCCAACGACCAACCCGACATCCGTACGTTTGAGGTCGTCGGTAAACCCCTCATCGCGCACATACAGACCCACTGAGGGCCCCACCAGGCCGTAGACGCTGGCGCTGGCCTTGGGCGAACTGCCGATGCGCAGCAGCAGCGGCACCTGCACGTAGTCCACCTTGGCCGTACCGAATGAGAACTTGGTGCCCTGCATCGAGAAGACGGTTTCGGGCTGGATGGCGAAGACCGAGCCGAGACCAATCGTCAGGAAGGCGCCCGCGACGGCACCGATTCGCTGCCCCGGATCTTCGTCAGACCCTGAGACCTTGGCGAAATTCACCCCGGCCTTGATGCCGCCACCGACCTGCGCCCACGCGGCGGTCGACGACGCGAGTGCCACTGCCACCACCATCATGCCCACAATGAGTTGTTTCTTCATGACGCCAGTGTATGGCGCGCACCGCACACGGGGGTGTGCTGAAAAAGACAGCGACACATCAATCCGCACGACCATGGCCGGACCCTGTCCATCCCGGGCACTCCATTGCCCTGCATCCCGCGTGTTATTCTCGACGGCCAGAGGCACGAGCAGACGTGGTGAATATCGGGCTGATTGGGTACGGGTACTGGGGACCCAACCTTGCGCGCAACATTGCCACGTCGAACGCGTGCCGACTGGCGGCGATCGCCGATCCGTCGAGTGCATGCCTTGCTGTCGCCGCGCGCGCACCCCGGTGTCGAACTGACGACGCACTGCGGCGATGTGATCGCCGCCCCCCACATTGATGCGGTGGTCGTTGCCACACCGGTCCAGTCGCACTTCGAGCTGGCTCTGGCGGCGCTGCGCGCAGGAAAACACGTCTTTGTCGAGAAGCCCATGGCCAGGACATCTGATCAGGCGCTGTCGCTGATCGAAGAAAGCGAGCGACGGCGCCTGATTCTGATGGTGGACCACACGTATGTGTTTTCGTCCGCCATCACCAGAATCGCGGAAGCCGTTCGTTCGGGTGAGCTGGGTGACCTGCAGTCGTGGGACTCCACACGTCTCAACCTGGGTTTGGTGCGGAGCGACGTCAACGTCGTGTGGGACCTGGCGGCCCACGACTTCGGCATACTCGACTACGTCCTGCCAGACCAGCCGAGTGCCATGGCCGTCACCGGCATGAGACCCGGAGGGTCCGACGCCGAACATCTGGCGTACCTCACACTCCATTTTCCGGCAGGCCTGCTCGCGCACATTACGGTGAGCTGGATTTCCCCCGTCAAGGTCCGGCGGACGCTCATTGCCGGAAGCCGGCGCACCCTGGTGTACGACGACCAGCTGGCAGAGGCGATGACGATTCACGAGTGCGGGCTGGAACGAGACGGCGAGGGCCGCAGCGTTCGCTATCGCCGCGGGCACGTCGACACGCTCCCGCTCGATGTGGTTGAGCCGCTGTCACGAGCCGTCGATCACTTTGCCGACTGTATTTCGCGATCGGAACGGCCGATGGTCGACGGCGCAGCCGGACTGCGCGTGGTCCGGCTGCTTGAAGCGGCCGACCGTGCGCTCAGTTGCGGCGGCGTGATCACGCGACTGGGCGTGGGGGGATAGACCTCTACGCTCATGTCCTTGAACGTGGTGTTCGTCCCGTCGCGAGCGGTGAGACGAAACACATAGTCGCCGGCCACCGTCAGGCCTCTGGCTTCGGATCGGATCAGGTTGGGCGTGGCCAGAGTGACGTTGGCCCCGCCGGGCTGGCTGATGACACTCCAGGTGACGTTGACCGCGTTGCCATCAATATCCACCACACCGCTGCGCAGCTCGGTGGTGCTGGCAGGCAACACGATCACGTCAGGCAACCGATAGTGCATGGAGTGGATAACCGGCGCCGCATTGACCGCGTGGCTGCGGAGGAACACCTCCCGAGTGACTGTGTGGGGGCCGTCGGACACATCGACGCCGAACACGTACTCGCCGGGCACGGTCAGCCCAGACACGGCTGTGGACGGGCCCTGGGGGACGGCAAATACCACGGCGGCCCCCTGCGGCGCACTGAGCACACGCCAGGCAAACGTCAGCGTGTCCCCTTCGGGGTCCGTCGCAGACGCCGACAGGGTGGTTCGTGTTTCTCCTGCCCAACGGTTGAGGTGTCGCGCGGCCGACTTCCATCCCGTCACCAGAGGCGGTCGATTGGCTGCGGAGCGCGGATACACCGTCAGCACGGTGTTGGCGGGCAACTCCATCGTGAACGCCTGACCGCTCGACACCGTGCGTGGAGCCAGTTCCTGGCTCTCAGACCCGTGGATGGAGCGGCTGACGCCATAGAGCCCGGGCGCCAGGCCGTAGATTTCTGCCGTGGAGGGGACGGCGCCCGAGATCAGTATCGCGGTCGTCTCGTTCTGCCGTTCGAAGGCCAGCGCGCGCACGTTCGGTGTCGTGCTGGACGCGCCGATGCGCACCGCGCCGGGGCGAACGTACTTCATGATCTGGCGAAAGCTCCAGAAGCGCTCGTGCCGGGTGAACGAATGTCCATCAGCATCCACCGAGTAGAGCGCGGTGCGATCGGGTTCGGCACCAAATCCCACCATGGTGAACGACGCGCCCCACCGCGACACGCCGCCAATCACCAGGTCGTCATAGAGCCCCTGAACCGTGGCCAGGAGCCCGTCCTGCTCGGTCTGTCCCACGGGAATGCCCTTGGCATTCGCCAGAGCGAGGATCGACGCGCGGTACGGGTCGTCCACGCCGTATTTGTGGTACGTGATCAGTCCGACATGAGACCAGAAGTCATTGTCGTTGCGCAGCGGGGCAATCTGCAGTTCCCAGGCCATCCGTGCATCAAAGGACTCCGGGAACTGAATTCTTGTCGCGTATCCGGCCTGAACCAACCGGGCGCCAAGGGCCTTGACGATCGGGGCGACGAAGGCGGGCCCCGCGTAGGTGGACGCCGCGAACTGGGGTTCGTTGATGACCGCGACTGAATCCACCTCGATCGCGTACTGCTCCTTCAGATACTTCACGGCCGTGAACAAGTACTCGGCCCATTCCGCCGGGTTGTCCTGCAGCCACGCGGGAGTGCCATTCGCACCGAAATTTCCCATCGACAGATAGATGTGGAATCGCTCGCCGTTGGCCTCAACCTTGCGCTTCAAGGGAAGCAGGTCGCGTTGTGCCACGAGGTCGAGCCACGCGACGTTGAACCTGGTTCGATCTTCGGTCAGCGGGTCGTTGTTGTCGTTCACGGGCTCCCACAGCCGGTCCGGCGGGTGGTGATGCGACAGCACACGGACCGAGTTGAACCCGAATACATCGACCGCATCGTCATACAGCTGATCGAACAGCCTGGCCGGGTACGGTTCGAGCATGGTGGACATCTGCTCGCCCGTCGGTGACTGATCGGCGCCCCAGCCGAGGATGGTCTGGTGCCGGTCGGTGCGGTCCACGGAAATGGCAATCCGCTCGACGAGGCGGTCGCCGGTGGCCGACGTCGTGGCCAGGCACGTCAGCAGCAGAACCCAGAACGACATCCGGCGATCCATTCCGTCCCCCTTGAAGAGTCCCCAGACCATTGTATTTCGGTTCATCGGCCTCACCTGCCTTCTTCTACACTGTCGTATGCGCCGCCTTGCCTCCGTTTGCCTGTTGTTATTCACGTTCGCTCTTGCCACTCACGCCCAGAACACACCCCTGACGGTGCTCGAGGCCGGTCCGACAGGTCCGTTGGCCCAACTCTCTGACGCGAATGAGGTACGGCTGATTTTTTCGGAACCGATGGTGGCCCTCGGCCGCGTACCGTCCAACCCGCAGATTCCGTGGGTGACCATCACGCCGCGCATCGCCGGCGCGTTTCGCTGGTCGGGCACGACGATCCTGATCTTCACCCCTGACCCATCCGCGCCGCTGCCGTTTGCAACCCGGTACACCGTCAACGTCGATGCCAACGCCACGAGCGCGGCGGGACGCAGGCTCGGCACACCCTACCGATTCGAGTTCACCACACCAACAGTGCAGCTGACGTCCGCGCGCTGGTATCGGAAGAACCGCCGCGCGAACAGCCCGGTGGTCGTCGCACTGCAGTTCAACCAGCGCGTGCGGCCCGCAGACGTGCTGGCACACGTGAAGGTGCGCCATGAAGCACACGAATGGGAAGCGCCGGCCTTCACTGAGCGCGAACAGGCGCGTCTGGCAGCGGGCGATCCGGCCGGCCTTGCGGCGTTCCTGGCGAAAGTGGCCGCCACTCGCCGCACCACACAATCCATGGCGCCCGTCGCGCTGCGACTGGCCACAGAGTGGGACCGCGAACGGTTTCCGCCAAGCGACTCACTCGTGATGGTTGAAACAGTGACGGTCCCTGCTCCGGGAGCCTGGCTCGCGGTCACGGCCGACGCCTCGATGCCCAGTCCGGCGGGCCGCGAAGTGCGAGGCGAGCCATCCGTCAGCGTGGTCGAACTCGAACCGGCCTTCTTCGCACAGCAGATGCCCTGCGCCGACGGATGTGATCCGTCGGGCTGGAATCCCGTACGGTTCACCACGTCGGTCACACGGCGCGCTTTTTCCTCGGGCCTGAGCATCCGCGATATCACTGATGCCGCAGGTGAGACGACGGTCAGCAAGCCCACGACCGCCGCTGCGCCCACCTTCAGCGAGGCCGAATCCGACCGTGCGTACAACGTGGAGGATGGCGGGTTCGAGCGTCAGACGCCGGCCAGGACGTGGCGCCTCCGCCTCGACCCCTCCCTCCGCTCCGAAGATGGCCAGACCCTTGGCTACACATGGATTGCGATCGTCGACAACCAGCACGAGCAGGCGTTCGTGAGCTTCGGTGATGGCCATGGCGTGTGGGAAAAGAGCAGCGGCCCCATGCTGCCCTTCTCGGCCAGGAACTTCCGCACAGTCACCCAGTGGCTGTCACGCGTCAGTCTCGACACACTCATGCCCACGCTGCTCACGCTGCAGAACGACAATTTCAGAACGGCGCCGACCGGCGTCGGCACAGCCCGGAAGCTGACGGTGAGACCCGACGCGATTCAGGCGCACGGCATTGACCTGACGCCGGTCTTGTCGGCCGCCGGCACAGGCCTGGTGCGAGCCACGGTCATGCCGGGCACGACCATCGATCGTGTGGCCGGGCAAACGGACCCCGATGGCACGGCGCGGACCAGCCTGCCGCGCTCTACCGTCGTGCAGGCCACCAACCTCGGCCTGACGGTCAAGGACAGCCCGCAGAACACACTGGTCTTCGTCACGAGTCTCGACACCGGCGCGCCCGTCGCACACGCGCGCGTGTCCATCGTCAACCTGAAGAACGTCCGGGTGTGGCAGGGCACGACGAACACCGACGGCATCGCGATGGCTCCTGCCCTGCCGTTGCGCAGCGACAACGCATGGGAACTCCAGTTCATTGTCACGGCAGAAAAAGACGGTGATGTGTCGTACGTCGGCTCGGATTGGAACGAAGGCATCTATCCGTGGGCGTTCGACGTGCCATACGCACTCGAAGAAGCCACGCCGCTGCTGCGGGGTTCGGTCTTCACCGATCGGGGTGTCTACAAACCCGGCGAAGAAATCCACGTCAAGGCGATCGTCAGGTCCGATACGCCGAATGGCATTCGATCGTTGCCGGAGGGGACAACCCTCAATGTACGCACGCATGACAGCCGCGACCGCCTGGTGGACGAGCGAACGATCCGCCTGAACACCTGGAGCAGCGCTGAATGGACCTGGACGGTACCGGCCGCCGCAACCCTGGGCACATACCGGCTCGAGGTGGAATGGCCCGAGCCTGGAGCACCGGCGGCCACCGTAGACGCGGCGAGGCACAATAGCTGGCTGCGGACGATCAGTGGGGATTTCCTGGTGGCGGCGTACCGCAAGCCGGACTTCAGAGTGGATGCCACGCTCACCGCGGACGCGCCGATTGCCGGCGCGACGCTGCAGGCGGCAGCGACCGCGCAGTATTTGTTCGGCAGTCCGCTTGCCTCGCGCCCGGTTCGTTGGACCGTGACCCGGCAGCCGGAGTTTGGTGTGCCCGCCGCCATTCGCGACCGCTACCCGGAGGAACGGTTCGACTTTGGCGCACCCGCGCGGGAAGAGCGCGTGGATGCCGCCGTGGCCGGCGATACGGCCGCCGTGGACACGGCGGGCCGCTTCACGACCACGGTCACGCTCGATCGCAGGGCAGACCTGGCGTTTCGCTACACGTTTGAAGCTGAAGTCGAGGATGTCTCACGACAACGTATCGCCAACCGGGCGTCACTGATCGTCCATCCGGCGGCGTTCTATGTCGGCCTTGGTGTGCGCGACCGATTCGCCAACGCCAGCGCCGGCGCATCGGTGGCGGTCGTCGCTGCTGACGTGAACGGCCGCGTCGTCCCCGGCACACAGGTGACTGTGGCCTTGATTCGCGAGCAGTGGAACTCCGTGCGCACGGCGCAAGGCCAGGGATTCTACGAGTGGGAAACGACGCGAACGGAAGTGCCCGCGGGATCGTGGACGGTCACGACAGGGGTCGAGCCGGTCAATCTGGCCATCCCTGTGCCCGAAGGTGGCTCGTACCTGATTCGCGCCACCGCCCAGGATGCCGAGGGTCGAAGTACACGAACGGAAACCTCGTTCTACGGTCTGGGCAGCGGCTACACGGCGTGGCAGCGGTTCGATCACAACCGCATCACGCTGACGCCAGAACGGCAGACCTGGAAGGTGGGCGAACGGGCACGCGTGATGATCGAGTCGCCATGGGACACCGCCACGGCATTGCTCACCGTGGAGCGTGAAGGCGTTCGCAGCCACCAGCGATTCACGCTGACGTCCACACAGCAGACCGTGGACATTCCCATCACCGAAGACGAGATTCCGAACATCTACGTCTCGGTGCTGCTCATCCGTGGCCGCACCTCCAACGACTTCGGTCAGGACGGCAGTGACCCGGGCAAACCCGCGTTCCGGCTGGGGTATACGCAACTCAAAGTCGAGGACGCCACCAAGCGACTGTCGGTGGCCGTTTCGGCCGACCGCCCCGAATACCGCCCGGCCAGCAACGCCAGGGTCACGGTGAAAGTGGCCGACGCCGCCGCGCGTGGCGTGGCCAGCGAAGTGACATTGTGGGCGGTGGACTACGGCGTGCTGTCGCTCACCGGCTATCAGGCCCCTGACGTGGCAAGCGCCGTGTATCTGGCGAAGGGCCTGCAGGTGATGACCGCAGACAGCCGGCAGCGCATCGTGTCGCGCCGTGTGCTGACACCCAAGGGCGGAGACGCGGGTGGAGGTGGCGGCCTGGACAATGTCCGCCAGGACTTCAGACCGCTCGCGTTCTGGCTGGGCTCGGTCGTGACCAACGCCAACGGCACGGCCACCACCGAGGTCAAGTTGCCGGAGTCGTTGACGACGTACCGCATTCTGGCCGTTGCGGGCGATGCGGCTTCGCGATTCGGATCGGGTTCCGCCGAAATGAAGGTCAGCAAACCGGTGACGATGCTGGGTGCATTCCCCCGGTTCCTGAGCATGGGCGATTCGGCAACCTTCGGGGCCGTGGTGACAAACACACTGAGCGCCGGCGGAGACGCGCGTGTCACCATTCGCAGCCTCGATCCAGGCATCGTGGAAATCACAGGCCCCGCCACGCAGAGCCTGTCCCTGGGTGCAGGGAGCAGTACGAATGTGCGGTTCTCGGCTGGGGCCCGACGCGTCGGCCTGGCACGCGTGCAGATGACCGTGACGCTTGGGGCCAACACCGATGCGTTTGAGGCGACCGTACCGGTGACCGCGCTCACGCGACTTGAGACCAGCGCTGCGTTCGGCGACACGACAGATCGAGCGACTCAGCCGTTCGAAGTGCCAGCGGGCGTGGCCCCAGCCGTTGGCAGCCTCTCGATCGATTGGGCGTCCACGGCGATGGTCGGCCTTGGAACGGGTGCGCGGTATCTGGTGGACTATCCCTACGGATGCGCTGAACAGAAGGCGTCCGCGGCGATGGCCTTCCTGCTGGCGGCCGATCTGGGCGCGGCGTTCTCACTAGGCGACATCAACCCGGCCGACTATCGCGATCGCGCCGTTCGCCTGCTGCAGGACCTGACGAAGTTCCAGGGCACGGACGGGGGCTTCGGCCTCTGGCCTGGCGTGATGTCCGACCCGTACCTGACGGCCTACATCCTCCATGTCATGAAGACCGGTCAGGACCTGGGCGTGGCGCCCGAGGCGGCCGTGGTGGAGCGCGCACTTGACTATCTGGCGCAAGTGCTGGCGCAGCCCGCTCCGGCGCAGGTGCAATGGATTCCAATCTGGGCGGCTTCACAAGCCTTCGGCGTGAAGATGCTCGCCGAGTTCGGCCGCGATCAGGATTCAAACATCACGCGCCTGGTCGGCGTGGCAGACCGCGTGCCCGTGTTCGCGTTGTCATATCTGCTCGACGCGATGGCGGCGACCAAAGACCGTGGACCACGGTATGTCGCCACGCTCGCACGTGTGACCAACGCGCTCCGCGTGGAGGGGGATCAGACCCACGTGCAGGAGTTGAACGAAGACGCGCTCGGCTGGATCTGGCACTCGAACATCAGGTCCACGGCGATCGTGCTCAGCGGCATGGCACGCCGGCAGGATGCGCCGGTGGTGATCCCGGGCCTCGTGCGATGGCTCAACCTCGCGCGCAAGGATGGCCACTGGGGCAGCACACAGAGCAACGCGACCACGCTTGAAGCGATGGTGCGGTACTCCCGCGCGTTTGAGTCCGAAGTGCCCGACATGACCGCCACGGCGACGATCGGCACGAGACCCGTGGGCACGGCCACGTTCCAGGGTCGATCACTCGTGGCCCAGCAACTACGGCTTGCCATGCCCGAACTGTTGCGCTTGGCTGAGGCCGGGTCCACCACCGAGCTCACCATCAGCAAGGCCGGCACTGGGCGGCTCTATTATTCGACGCGTTTCCAATATGCCCTTCAGCAGGCGCTGCCGGCGCTCGACCAGGGCATGCGCGTCGAACGCCGTTACGAGACGTTTGTGGAAAATGGCGATGGCCGCGCCGATACCTCGTTCGCTGCCGGCGACCTCGTTCGTGTCGTGCTGCGGGTGACCTTGCCGAAGGAACGGCGTTACGTGGCGGTGACGGACCCTGTGCCGGCTGGCTTCGAGGCGGTGGACGGGTGGTTCAGTACGACGGCATCGGACCTGGCCCGCCAGTCGTCGGTGTCGGGCGATGAGGGCGGCAACTGGTGGCGGCGCTGGCAGCGAGGCGGATTCGACCATGTCGAGAAGTTCGACGACCGCGTCATGATTTTCGCCACGCGCCTGAGTGACGGCACGCACGAGTATTCGTACCTCGTCAGGGCCACCACCTCAGGTACCTTCACCGCCCAGGGCACCTGGGCCGAGGAAATGTATGCGCCCGAGGTCAACGGCCGCAGTTCGCCGGCCACGGTCGTGATCAGATGATGGTGAAGATTGGGAAGTGGGGAAGTTGCCTGCTTGTCTTTCTGCTCCTGCTGTTCTGGTTGCGCGTTGGTGCACTGCCCGACGCCTTTACTACGCCTGATCCGAGCGCACCATCCATCACCGTGCTCGATCGGCACGGCGAGGTGCTGTACGAAACGCGCTCGGGGACAGGGATGCGGGCGGCGCCACTCGCACAGGGCGACATTCCGCCGGGCGTCGCCGCCGCGACCCTGGCGGCTGAAGACCGGCGCTTCGAGTCGCACTGGGGCGTGGACCCGATCTCCATCGTCCGCGCGGCCATCGCGAATGTACGCGCCCTGCGGGTGGTGCAGGGCGGATCGACGATCACCCAGCAGGTGGTGTCACTCATCGAGGCCCGTCACGGACGCCCACCGGCCCGCACCATGGGCCAGAAGATCCGTGAAGGCGTGATCGCATTCCGGCTGGAGCACCACTGGTCGAAAGAACAGATTCTCGCGCGTTACCTGGAACTCGCGCCGTATGGCAATCAGGTGGAAGGCATCACACGCGCCAGTACGTTCTACTTCAACCGGCCGCTGTCGGCGCTGACGCCGGCCCAGGCCGCGTACCTGGCCGCGCTGCCGCAACAGCCCAGCCGTTTCAATCCGCGCCGCGATGTGGCGCTCGCCCTGCCGCGCCAGCAGCACATCCTGGCTGCGATGGAAGACGCCCAGGCGCTCTCGGCGGTGGATGCACGGATCGCGCGTGACGAACGCATCTCGATCGAGCGCCCGGCCGATGCACTCATCGCGCCCCACTTCGTCCAGCGCGTCCTCGCGCAGTCGGCCAGTTCCGCCAGTTCCGCCAGCCACATTATTCGCACGTCGCTCGACGCGCCGCTTCAGCGCAGCATCCTGGGCATCCTGCGCGCGCACCGCGCAACGCTCACACGTCATGACGCCAACAATGTGGCCGTGGCCGTGCTCGACAACCGCACAGGTGAATGGCTGGCCTGGGAGGGGTCTGGTGATTACTTCGATGAAGACCACGGCGGCGCCATCGATGGCGTGGTGTCGCCGCGGCAACCGGGTTCGGCACTCAAGCCGTTCACGTATGCGGCCGCGTTCGAAACCGGCTGGCATCCCGGCCGTGTGCTGCCGGACATTCCAAGCCAGTTCCCCACGGCCGAGCCGGGCATCCTGTATCGGCCGCGCAACTACGACGGCCGGTTCCGGGGACCCCTGCGCGCGCGGCTGGCGCTGGCCGGCTCTGAAAATGTCCCGGCCGTGGCTCTGGCGTCGGCCATCGGCGTGCCGGCAGTGGCGAGCGTGTTGCGCAAGTCAGGCCTCTCGACACTCGACAAAACGGCGGCGCACTACGGCCTGGGCCTCACGCTCGGTAACGCCGAAGTCCGCCTCGACGAACTGGTGGCGGCCTACGCGATGATCGCGCGCGGCGGACTGGCCGTGACACCCTCCATGGGCCCCACGCCTAACTCCGGAGTCGCCGACCACGGGCCGCCAACCCGAGTCCTCTCCCCCCGCGCCGCATTCTGGATTGGCGACATTCTGTCTGACCGCGACGCGCGCGAGTACATCTTCGGCGAGGGCAGCAGCCTCGACTTCCCCTTTGCGGTCGCGGCCAAGACCGGCACGTCGCAGGCGTATCACGACAACTGGACGATTGGCTTCACACGTGACGTCACCGTCGGAGTCTGGGTGGGCAACTTCGACCGGACGCCGCTCCGTCAGTCGTCAGGCGTCACGGGCGCCGGGCCGATGTTTCGCGACGTCATGCTCGCCGCCGTTGAACGCGTGCGCGGCACGCTGCCGCTGTTCGACCCGTCGCCGCTCGCCGCGCCTCCAGATGACTTGCGCGAAACCACGCTGTGCGCGCTCTCGGGCATGGTGGCCGGCGCCGCCTGCCCGGTTCGCACGCGTGAATTCCTATCTGCGGCCGACACGCCGCACGAGTGCCAGTGGCATCACGCGAGCGATCGTGGCCTGGTCACGGTGTGGCCCGTTGAGTATCGCGAGTGGGCCAGGGCGAGCGGCGAGACTCGGGTTGATTCCCCGGCCGCGCACCCGACCGCGTCGGCGGCTGCCGAGGCCGAACGACCTCGGCGCACGACCGTCAGCACACTGACGGTCCATCACCCACCCGCCGGGGCCACGTACCTGATCGATCCCACGCTGCGTCCAGATTTTCAGACACTTCCGCTCCGCGCCCGCGGCGCGACGGGCAGAGTGGAGTGGTTTGTCGATGAGGCGCCGGTCGGCGTGTCCCTGGGCGAAGCGCCCCTTGCGTGGCCGCTCGCCCGCGGCTCGCACACCATTCGCGCGCGTGATGCCAACGGGCGATCAGCGTCCACGCACATCACGGTGAAGTGACCGAGCGCCCGCCGTCGCCCTAGCCTTTGAGCCACGGATCGACGAGCGCCTTGGGAATGGCCATCGACGCGGCCACCTCAAGCGCGTCGTTGATCTGTCCGAGCCCGTACGTCCTGGCGCCAATCAAATGCCACGGAATCTCGAGGTGGTAGCGCTCAAGGACCTGTAACGCCCGCAGGAAGTGGCCCACCTCGCTGCCCCAGCAGCCGCGGATGTCCAGATGTTTCCGATTGATGTGTTCGTGCGCGTTGATGGTGCTGTCGCCCGTGTTGGTGTAGTGGCCGGCGATCACGTAAGCGCCACCGTTGCGTGCCATTCGCAGGCCCTCCTCGAACGCCCGGGCGGATCCGGCGGCTTCAATCACGACATCGGCCCCACGGCCGCCGGTGAGCGCGAGCACTTCTTCGAGCCGCGCCTCGGGTGTCGTCAAGTCGATGTTGATGACGACATCGGCGCCCATCTGGCGCGAAAGGTCAAGGCGGCTCTGCGGCGCGCCAATCACGATGACCTTGCCCGCGCCGGCCTTGCGGGCCAGCGCGGCGGCGCTCATGCCGACCGCGCCCGCACCCTGCACGACTACGGTGTCGCCCAGGACAATCTGCGAGCGCTCGATGATGTGCACCGCCGTCAGCAGGCCGCAGCCACCGCCGATGTACGACTCGAATGACACGCCGTCGGGCAGCTTCGCGACCACCACGCCCGGTTCGAGGTAGACCTTCTGCGCCCAGCCGCCAAACAGCCCTTCGGTTGCCGAGTCGGTGATGCCGTAAACGCGGCGCGAGGGACACCGGGTCGGCGTCCGATGCGCGGTGCAGGCGAGGCAGCGGCCGCACGTGCGGTGCACGTCGAAAAACGCCAGTCTGTCGCCCTCATTCAATTGATGCCCCTCGGCGTCGGTGAGCGTGCCCCTGACCCTGTCGAGGGTGCCGGTGGTCACATGGCCGGGAATAATCGGGTACGGCACTCCGGCCAATCGGCCATGCCACAGGTGCACGTCTGTGCCGCAGACTTCCGACATCGCGGTGCGCAGCATCGCGCCGCCGAGGGGCAACTCCGGTTCAGTGAATTCACGAATTTCAACCGGCACACGCGGAGCCGGCATGACGGCGGCAAGTACAGTACGTGGCATCTGGGTACGATATCCTCGCCGAAGAGCTTACCCTGATGACGTTGCCCGCCACCATGGTGGAGGCCGCGGCTGCGCTGCGCGCCGGCCGCCTCACCGCCACCACCCTCGTCGAACGCAGCCTTGACGCGATCGCCCGCCACAATGCGGCCACACACGCGTTCATTCGCGTCGACGCGGAGGGCGCGTTCGCGGCCGCGCGAGTGGCAGACCGGGAACGCGCCGACGGCATCGACCGCGGGCCGCTGCACGGCCTCCCCATCTCGCTCAAAGACCTCATCGATGTGTCGGGCCAGCCGACGACCGCGGGCTCGCGGGTGTTCGCCGATCGTGTGGCCACGGCGGACGCGCCCGTCACCGCACGCTTGCGGCAGGCCGGTGCGGTGCTGCTCGGGAAAACCAACCTGCACGAATTCGCCCTCGGTACCACGAGTGAAGACTCGGCCTTCGGCCCTGTCCTCCATCCGGCAGACCACACACGGTCGGCCGGCGGCTCAAGCGGCGGATCGGCGGTGGCGGTGTCCACCGGCATGGGCCTGGCCTCGGTCGGCACCGACACGGGCGGCTCCATCAGAATTCCTGCCGCCGTGTGTGGTGTGGTCGGACTCAAACCATCGCGGGGCGATGTCCCCGTGGACGGCATCGTGCCTCTGAGCGCGACCTTCGATCATGTGGGCCCGCTGGCACGGTCGGTGCAAGACGCCGCGTGGTTGTGGTCGGTGCTCGCTGCCCGCCCGATTCACACCGTGCATTTCGCGGACGTCAAGGGCCTCAGACTCGGACGTCTCGGCGGCTATTTCGCGCAGCCCGTTGACCGGCTGGTCACTGCGGCGTTTGACCACGCGTGCGACCGCCTGCGTTCGGCCGGAGCACACATCACGAACGTGACGGTGGACTCGACATCGTCCATCACCGACGCGTACGTGAACATCGTGTTGCCCGAAGGCGCGGCATGGCACGCGCCATGGCTCGACAGCCGACGTGACGATTATTCGCCCACGGTGTTGGGTCGCCTGATGAGCGGAAGACACCTCTCGGCCGTGGACTACCTCCGGGCTCGCGAGACCTGCGAGGTGCTTCGGCGGGAAGTGGACGCGCTGCTTTCGCACGTGGATGCCCTGATTCTGCCAACGCTGCCGATCGTGGCTCCCGTCAGCGGCCAGGCCGACGTCACGATTGACGGCACCGGGATGCCTGTCCGCATGGCGATGCTCAAACACACGCAGTTGTTCAACATGACGGGGCACCCGGCGATCAGCCTCCCGCTTGAAACCACTGGTTTGCCCGCCGGCCTTCAACTGGTCGGTCGATTCGGGGCCACTTCCCGGCTGCTCGACATGGCGGCCGCCTGCGAGACTGTATGCCCGTACCGCCGTTGACCGTGACCGCCGCCGTCGCCGCTCAGCGCGATGGCGCGCAGTACATCGACGTCCGATCGAGTGCGGAGTACACACAAGGCCATCCGGCCGGCGCGATCAACGTTCCCCTGCTCGAAGGCGACGAGGACACAGGCCAGGTGCTTCCCAACCCCGACTTCGTGCGTGTCATGAAGGCCAACTTCGCACCGGACACACGGATGCTGATCGGCTGCGAGACGGGTGGACGCTCGGGTCGGGCCGTACAGATGCTGGAGGTCTTCGGCTTTCTCAGCGCCGCCAACGTACTCGGAGGTTTTTCCGGCTGGCGGGCTGCGGGCCTTGCGGTCGAAACGTCAACGCCCGAGGGTAGCGCGTACGCGGACCTGCTCGGCAAGGCGGACGATTGCTAGAGATACTTGAAGAGGCCCTTCAGCGCTTCGGCGATGACCGAGCCCAGAGCCTGCATCGCCGGCCCGACATCACCGTCCGACATCTTGGACACAGCGTCGGCGACGGTCACAGGCGCGGTGAGGAGGAGCCACACGGTGGCCGCCGCCATCGTGGCCGCGACAAGCCCGACGATCGCAACCAGGCTCACGCTCCAACGCCCAAGGGACATCGCCCGTTAGTCTACAACGAGCACGATCTTGCCGAATTGGTTCCCGGCTTCAAGCCGCCGCTGAGCCTCGGCGGCCTCGCGCAGTGGGTATGTCGAATCGATGACCGGCGAGTATCGCCCCTGGAAGAACCCCTCGGAGGCGGCCAGCAGTTCAGCCTTCGATCCCATGTAGGACCCCACAAACGTCAACTGCCGCGTGAACAGGTGCCTCAGGTCGAGCGAGACTTCGAACCCGGTCGTGGCGCCGCAGGTCACCAGGCGGCCCCCCCTGGCGAGGGACCGGACGCTCTGGTTCCATGTCGCCGCTCCCACATGTTCGATCACGACATTCACCCCGCGGCCCTCTGTCACCGCCTTGACGCGCCTGGGCACGTCCTCGCGAGTGGAGTCGATGACATAGTCGGCCCCGAGGTCCACGGCGCGGGCACACTTATCCTCGCCCCGCGCAGTCGCAATCACTCGAGCCCCTGCGGTTTTTGCAATCTGGATGGCCGCCTGGCCCACGCCACTGCCTGCCGCCACGACAAGCACGGCATCACCTGACATCAGTCGGCCGCCGGCGAACAACATGTGCCACGCGGTCAGAAACGTCAGCGGAAACCCGGCAGCGCTAACGAAGCCAAGACTGTCCGGAATCGGAATGACATTTGCCGCGGGAACGACCAGCATCTCCGCGTACCCGCCTTCAGACTGGAAGCCCAGCACGTCATAGCGGTCGCATAGATGATCGCGATCGGCGAGGCACGCGCTGCACTGGCCACAACTCAGCCCCGGTTGCAGCATGACCCGCTGCCCTGGCCCAACGCCAGCCACGCCCTCGCCCACCTCGACGATGGTCCCGGCGACATCAGCACCGGAAATATGCGGGAGCGGAAGGGTCACGCGATCGAGACCGCCCCGTTGCCACAGATCCAGGCGATTCAGCGCGCAGGCCGCGACGCGCACCAGGACCTGGCCGGGACGCACGACGGGGGCCGGTGCATCTTCGTACTGCAACACCTCAGGGCCGCCGTGGGTGTGAAACCTGACCGCCTTCATTCGTGACTACAATCTACTATCTTCCCGCCGCAGACTTCCTCTCGTCGTGTCTGGGAGCCGAACCGACCTATGAATCGTGGCGTAGCTCCCTTCTTTCTCGTCCTGGCCGCCCTGGCCTGCGCGCCCGTCTGGGCGGTCGACTATTTCATCACGCAAGACGGCCCCGCCCACGCGTACAGCGCATCGTTGATGCTCAGACTGCTGGGTGGCGACACGTCAGCGGCACAGTTGTTTGCCCTCAATCCCTGGACGGTCTCCAACTCGATCGGGCACTGGCTCCTGGTGCTCTTGCTCACGGCGGTCTCACCGTTCACCGCCACCAAGATCATGGTCACGCTCACGTATGCCGGGGTGGTGGGGGCCGTGGGATTCCTGCGACTCGCGACCGTCGGCCGTGACGGCCTTCTGACCAGCCTCCTGTTCGGAGCCGCCATTGGATTCAACTGGCTCTGGCTGGGCGGACTCTACAATTTCCTGATCGGCGCCATTGGCCTGGCGGTGACGCTTGGCCTCTTCTGCCGCTGGCAAGCTCAACTCAGCGCTGTGCGGGTCCTTGGCCTGGCTGCCCTGATCCTCCTGGTCTACGTCAGCCACATCGTTACATTCGGTGTCCTGGTGGCGGCGCTGATGCTGGTGGCGGTGCTCAGCGAACCGCGCGCACGACGACACACCTGTCCTAGGGTGCTCGTGGCGCTCTTGCCGGTCGTCCTCCTGGCACTGCTCTACGGGTCAGCCGAGCCCGCGCTCGGTGGCGAACGCCTGTTCCCGGTCTGGAGGCGCCTGTCCGATCCCTGGTCGATCGTCAGTTGGGCCTCTCACATCCGCACGGCGGATCCGTTCTTCCTTCTGAGTCGCAAAGCGTTCCCCTTCTCGACCGCCACATCCAGCGCGTTCGCGGTATTCACGCCGCTGCTGTGGTTGCTGGTTGCGGCCGCGGCGCTCGCATGGACCACGGTGTCGCGGCACACGGCTGGCGCGACACACGCAGCGGCGCGACAACGCCTTCCGCTGGTCGCGGTATTCGCCGCATGCGCCCTGGCAGCCGCGTTTGGGCCGGATGACTTCGGAACCAGCCATGGCACGCTGTTGCGCGAGAGACTCGCATTCCTCGCCGCCGTGCTCTTCGTGCCGCTCTATCGAACCGATGTCGGCACGAGGGCGACTCGCACGTTGGCACATGTGTGTCTGGGGGGAATCATCCTGTTTCAGTCGGCAGCCCTTTGGGAGTACGCGCGCCATACCAGTCGCGAGGCGGGCGAGTTCCTCGCCATCGGAGACGCGCTCGGGGGGCAGGCATCGCTGGCGTCGGTGATCGTGCTGGAGAATGGCATGAGGTTTCACTCAAATCCGACGGCTGAGCTCAGCAATTTTCTTGGCATCGGTCGCCGCACCGTGGTCTGGGACAACTATCAGATCGGCTACACCCTGTTTCCGGTCGTGGCACAAGAGCCGGCGCACCGACGTTTCGTGTTCGACCTCACGAGTGTCAACGTACTCGACGAAGCCGAGCCGACAGCCGTCTGGGATGCCAAGGTGGCCAGGCTCGCCGCGTTTTTCGCGGCCAATCATTTGAAGATTGAGACCATCCTGGTCTGGCGCCGTCACCCGCAGGTGGAAGCGGTGCTGGGACGATGGTACGAAGTCGAACCATTCTCCGAGCACGGACGCGGCCGGCTGTATCGCAGGCGGCCGGAGACGGCCGCTACCTGGCGTGCCCCGAACCCCGGCGCACGGTAAACACGCGGACCAGCGCCAGACCAAGAACCACCACGACCGCCACCCTGAACATCGTCGGCAGGAGCAGGCCGAACGATCCTTCCAGGTTGATGCTCACGAGGATCATCGAGAACAGAGCGGCGCGTTCGCCCACGGCAGCGGAGGTGGACGTCAGGAGCGCTGCGCCCAGCGTCCCGAGCACCACTCCGAACAGGGCCATGCCCAACGGCATGCCGAACGGACCGACATTCCGGATCAAGTCCACCGGCGGCGTCGTGGCGTATGAGTTCCCGTTATAGTGAAAGTAGAGCGCCGAGTACGCCCGGGCATCACTCACCTTGGGTTTGCCGGGCCATAACACGCGCGGCACAAACCCTGTCCAGGTCATCGTCCACATATTGGCGATGCCATACTGCGGCTCAAGCGCGCGTAGTGTCGGATAGCGGGCGATTGTGACCGAGGCATCGCTGAGAATATTCAGCCGCTGACCCGCAAGGTCGAGCAGCCTCCTCACCGGGGTCGCAGTGGGATCACGAAACAATGTCGTCGCTGCCTGCGCGGCGACCTCGAGGTGGCGTTCCAACGAGGGAGGCGGAGGCGCGGCAGGCCGTGTGGCAGGAGGAGCTGCGGGCGTGACTGCTGCTGGGGGCATTGCTGGTGGGGGCGTGGCAGCTGCGGGCGGCGTCGCTGTCGGCTTCTTCGCAGCAGCCGCAGCGTCCCTCACCGCCGCTGCCGCCGATCCGGATTCACCGCCCCTGAGCTGTCTGAATAGCGATCCGTAGGTCATCCCGATGCCGAGAGCCACGAACGCGAGTGCCACGGCGACAATTCCCTGCACCAGTGTCAGGCGTCCCCGGGCGAACCTGAACGCCAGAGCGGCGTGCAGATACGACATCAGCAGCGCGCCCCGATTTCCCACAATCACCATCGAAGCCACAACCACCAGCAACGGCAGCACCAAGGCGACCCGCGAGGGGCGTTGTTGATCGGGCGCGAACCAGCGGAACCAGAACAGGAAGTGGCCCAGCGCCATAAGGAGACCTGCGTACGACACCGCCGCGTCAAGTGGACCAGGCGGGCGAGGCACGGCGAATCCAATGATGCCGGCGCGGAACGCCCCGTAGTTCGCCGCCATGCCAATCGCGATCAGGGCGACGATGGCCAACAGCGGAACCGTCCGGTCCTCTGGGGGCGCCGGCAGCAATCGCGCGAGGCGGGTGCCGAGGGCGCGCGCGCCCCGCCATTGAGAGCCCAGCCTCAGCGCCAGATATCCCAGGCCGATGTAGAAGAGCGCGAGTGCGCAGGCGGCCACCGGGTCGGCCACGATCGCCGCGTAGGGGTACCCGACGACACCCGTCGCCAGCAGGGCACCGCCAACGACGAATGTCGGTGCGTAGTGGACCCAGCTCACAAATGTGAAGGGTTCAAACAAGTCGACCGTGCGAGGGCGACGAAACGTCCAGGCCACGACCAGGGCGAATGCCCCTACCCACGGGACGAGCGTTTGTGGGTGCACCGAGGCCACCACTTGAGTCGCGGTTCCGGACGCGAGCGTGAGCAGCACGAGCGCAAGTACCGTCGCCCTATGGGATCCGACTGAGTCTTCCAGGGCTGAAGTCATGTTTTCACTTTGAAGCCTACGCGTTCGGAGGCTGCAGATTCGTCCTTCGGATACGGAACGTCTCGTTATCCTCTTTGACGCCGACGACCGAGAAGTACAGATTCTCGGTGCTCATGGTGGCGTACGGGAAGTGGATGGTGCCGAACTGGAACAAGGTTCCATGCCAGGGGTCTTTCTGAAACCTCGCGATCTCGACGCACTCGCCGTCCGCCGAGACGGTCCAGATCGCGGCGACCCGCGCCTTCCGGGCGGAGCCATTTTCAGCCGATGTCGTGAAGAACAGTTCCTTGCCGATTTGTTTCGAGTAGTACACGGTTCCGCTCACCTCAGCCAGGCTCGTGCGAGCGCCCGTGCTGCGATCCATCCGGTAGAAGTGATTCGCGCGAAACTCGGCGTCCATTCCGTAAGACATCGCGGCTTCGTCAAACAGCATACTGACCGCCCGCCACGTTTCGTCGCCTTCGCCAACAGTGTGCATAGTGCGAAATCCGTCGTCAGTGCGCAACATCCGGCACTCCCTGTCGTCGTCACCCGTCAGGCACAGAAGTGCCGAGGCAAACCTGTCGAAGTACACTCCGTGAATGTGCCGGACCGAGCCTGGTGGAAAGGTGTAGGCGACCTCCAGAGAGCCCGCGCCTGGGCGGTAGCGGTACACCCGTATCTCGCCGCGGGCGTCGTTCATCACGTACTCACCGAAGTACAGGTCGCCGTGGTTGTCGATGGCACACGCCGAGCGCAGCACTCGGCACGGGCGGCGCAATCCTGGCAGATCGACATACTTGCCGTCCCGGACAACGCCCACGGATCGGTCGAACGTCACAAACAACTCGCCGCTTGCGAGCGGAATCACATTGGTGACCATGAACCGGAGCAGTCGTTGGGCAAGCCGGATGCCAGACACCGCCCGCTTCCATGCCGGCGCAGCAATGACGGCGACTCTGGTGAACGGGGGTGTGAGATCCGTCGAATGAAAGAGGACATTTCGGCGCGACAGAAAGTAGCTGCCGTCGCCGGCCCACTCGACCGTATATCCCTGAAGTTCAGGGACTCGTTCGGTCGTCCAGTTCATAAGGCATCGGCCTTCCTGCACACAAACGAGCCAATGACGAGGACGTCCATTCTGGTCCGCTGGAAACACTCGATCGCCTCAGAGGGCTGACACACAATCGGCTCATTTTCGTTGAAACTGGTATTGAGGAGCACCGGAATGCCAGACCTTGCCTCGAATGCCTTGATGAGATCGTAGTACAACGGGTTCTCGTCACGCGCCACCGTCTGGAGCCGTCCGGTGTCGTCGACGTGATTGACGGCCGACAGCCGTTGCCGCCACTCCGGCCTGATCGTGTACACGTGCAGCATGAACGGCGACGGGTGACTCTGCTCGAACAGCTCCGACTGTCGCTCGCGCAACACCGACGGCGCGAACGGACGAAACGCTTCGCGATGTTTGATGCGGGCGTTCAGAATGTCCTTCATGTTCGGGAAGCCTGGGTGCGCCAGAATCGACCGATTGCCCAGGGCGCGCGGGCCCCACTCCATGCGCCCCTGGAACCAGCCGACCACGTGCCCGGCATTGATCGCATCCGCCGTCACTTCCAGGAGCGGCTCGCGCGCCAATTGCCGGTATGGCACGTTATACCGGTCCAGTTCACGTTTCACGGCCGCATCGGGGTACGCGTTGCCGAGGTACGCGTCCTTCATCACCCAGCGTCGGCCCTCTTTCAGGACCGAGTGGCTGACGTAGAGGGCGGCCCCGAGTGCGAGACCGTCGTCGCCGGCAGCGGGCTGGATACACGTTTCGCGAAACGGCGTTTCGAGCAGGAGCTTTCCGTTCGCCACGCTGTTCAGGGTACAGCCGCCCGCCATCGCGACCCTGTCGGATGGCACCCTCTTGTGCAGCGCGCCGAGCAGGTGCATGTAGCAGCGCTCAAACACGCGCTGCAGGCCATACGCGACGTCCTCGTCCCGCGGTGTGATCCCGGAACCCGTCTCGCGCGGCTCGCCAAACGCCTTGATGAACCGATCAGAATAGAGGCGATGGACCACCATCTCTCCGGCATCGTCTATTTCGAGGCCCTGGTTCGCGCCGAAGGGCAGAAAATAGTCGGGGTTCAGCTCAAATGCCTCGCGGGTCATCGTGACCATCTGTTCGAAGACGTCGTGGTACCGGTCAGTGCCGAGCGGCGCCAGTCCCATCACTTTTCCTTCGTCCCCGTACTTCGGATATCCGATGAACTGGCACACCGCCGAATAGAGCGTGCCCAGCGAATGCGGCACGACGATTCTTTTCAGCGGCCGGATCTGGGTGCCCTCGCATTCCGACAACATGCATGACACAAAGTCGCCTGAACCGTCGATCGTGATGCCGGCGCAGGTGTCCCATTGGGATATGAAATAGGCGCTGGCCGTATGGGCGAGGTGGTGCTCGATGTTGTACGTCTGGAATTTCAGCCTCGTTGAATCGACGTCACACTCAGACGCGATCCGTGACTTCATATCGTCGAACGCCTTGCTCTTGCTCCGCATGCGCGACAGATTGAGAAGTGTCGTGGGATGACGCAGCGCGAACTCGAGCTTCTTGTGCAGATTCGCCGCCGAGTCGCGCCCGACGGCCACCGCGTCTATGTCGGACAGCGTCAGGCCTGCAACCTCGAGGCACGTTGCGATTGAGAGGGTCGGAAAGCCCGCGTAGTACTTGACACGGTTGAGCCTCTCCTCAGCCAGTGCCACGACCGGCACGCCGTCAATCACAATAGAGGCGGCCGCGCCGGCGTGATTGGTATTAATTCCCAGGATAACGCTCATGTATTAGCCGTTTTCTCATTCACGGATGCGAGATACACGCTGTCGGCGACCTTCGTCAACGGTGTCACCACGTGGCTCAGCGCTCGCAGTATCTCCGACGCTCTGATCACCATGCGGTAGTGAACAGGGAGCAAGTCGGCATCGCTGGCCTGAATCCCGAGACCAAAGAAACAGTCCGTCGTCATTGTGGTCCGGCCGAGAATCTGCTGAAAGGTGTCCATCAGTTCGGCAGGCGCCCAATACCTGACCTCAAATCCTTCCCCTTCGGTAAAGCCTCGCCGCCGGAGCTGCTGATATTGCCTGATGCCGTACTTGTTCGGCATCTGGATCAGGGTCGTCCCTGCTGGTCTCAAGACTCTCACGATCTCGTTCAACGACGTCCGGACGTTCTGCTTGCTGAAGTGCTGCAACACGCCGTAAGCAAACACGGCGTCAAATGCGCTATCGGCAAACGGCAGGAAGCGCGCGTCACCGACCACATAGTCCGCCACAGCCCCCAACTGTCTGGACACACGGCGCGCGGCCAGCACCGCATCAAGGCTCGGGTCGATCCCAACCGGCCGGTATCCCTTGAGCGCCGCAGCGATCGACCATCGGCCCCAATTGCACCCGATGTCCAGCAGCCGTTCGCCGTGCCCTTGCGGCAGGCGGGTGAACGGGATCGGGTACCGGGTCAGTTTGTGCTGGACCGAGAAATACAGATTGCCGGAGGTATACGGCACCTCGCCCTGGACAAACGGATCGATGTGGTCCTGGTGCGTCGCTGCATCCTCCAGGAGCTGTTGTCCCGTGCCGTTCCCGGACACCTGCTCCAGGGTCCGGCTGATGTAGTCGTGCGTCACTTCAACGTCATCGAGCAACATCACCGGCACATCATCGAACACCGGATACCGGTGCCCGTGAGGGCAGACCAACTCAGTCGCAGTCGATTCGAGCGCCCGTTTGTCGCGCGGACAGACGAGGTGTGTCGCGAGCCATTCATTCATGGGATGGTGTCGCGGTCAGGCTACTGTTCCGGATCAAAGATATCTTTCCTGCTGAAACCGCTCTTCTTGACGATGCGTGCGAGAGTTCGCAGACGACTGTCGGCTTCAGTCCAGATGCGTCGCATTTTTTGCTCGGGCCGCGCTTTGAAGTACGTCACATGGGTCGTCTCGTAGCCGTTCGGCGAATGCGGCGAGAAATAGTAGTTCGAGACACAACAGCGCCTCGCGTCCCGCTTCACGGGATTGACTGAATGCCAGGACTTGTCGTTGGTGGACATCAGGACCAGCCGATTGAACAGACTCGGTATTTCGATGGCCTCGGTCACGGCTTCATTCCAGAGTTCGAAATTTCCGCCGTCTTCCGCCTGCCAGTCCGGCGAACAGTAGTAGAGCAGGTTCAACACGCGGTAGTGTTTCTGCTCGAAATCATGCGAGTTGTCCAGGTGCGGATTCAGGAAATGCCCCTGGGTCATGACGCTGATGCCGCCCGCGTACAGTTTGGGATCGGCGTGGGGCTCCCTGATGCCCGTCAGGCCGGCCACGGCATGCACGACGCGGGGGTCCTGAAACGCAAACGTGACATCGGCGATCAACGCATCGTGGGTGTCAAGGGCCTTGGACGTAAATTTCTTCTCACGAAAACTATCCAGTAGCCGCATGTCGTCGAGCGGCGGGAACGCGGCGTAGATCTGCCGAGCCAGGTCGTCGGGCAGGAGTCGGTCTACAATGGCGAATCGGGTGCTGAGGACGCCCGGCGCAGAAAACTCCTCGCGGATCCTGTCAGAATCCTGATGGAGCCTTTCCACAATGGCAGTGACGATCGCTTCGCGCACGTTCGTGTCCTCCAGGTCCTGATGCGACACTCTAGCCGTACCGGTGTGTCGTTTCCACTATGAAGTCTGTGCTGCTGACCGGGGCCACCGGGTTTCTCGGACGACACCTGGCCAGGGCGTTGTCGGCAAGCGGTTGCCGGGTTCGCGCGGCCAGTCGTCGGCCGGCCGACGGCCGCAGTGCCAATCCTGACCTCGATTGGGTTGGGGTTGACGCGATCGGTCGGCAGACCGAATGGGGGCCGCTGCTCGAAGGCGTGGACGTCGTGATCCATGCCGCCGCGGTTGCACACCGCATCACCAGGCGGGATCAGGTGCCCGAGTCGGTGTACGACGAGGTCAATCACCGGGGCACCGAACGCCTGGCCGCGTGTGCCCGGCGCGCCGGCGTCAGGCGATTCGTTTTGATCAGCTCGATTGGAGCGGTGGCCGATGCGTCTGAGGTGGTCATTGACGAAGTGACGCCGTGTGCCCCGACCACCGCGTATGGGCGCAGCAAGCGCGCGGCCGAGCTGGCGCTCGCCGCGCAGTTGGCAGGCAGCGAGTGCGAGTGGTGCGTTCTCCGACCGCCCCTCCTGTACGGCCCAGGGCATTCGGGCAATATGGGGCGGTTGCTTCGATTGATCCGGTTGCCGCTGCCACTGCCCTTCGGCGCAATTCACAATCGGCGCAGTGTTATGTATGTCGGCAATCTGGTCAGCGCCGTTCAGGTGGCGGCGACTCACCCGGCGGCCGGTGGGCAGGTCTTCTGCGTGGCGGATTCCGAGACGCTGTCTACGCCGCAGCTGATCGCAGCACTGGGTCGTGCGTCGGGAAGGCCGATTTGGATGGTTGACGCTTCCCTTCCGGCACTCCAACGCATCGGCAGGATTGGGGATGTGCTCGGCACCTGGACGGGGCGTTCTCCAGGATTTGATTCTGAGTCTGTACGCAAGCTCTGCGGCTCGCTCTCGCTGTCGTCCGCCCGCATTCGCGAACGGTGCGGATGGGAACCCCCGGTCCGGCTCGCTGATGGCCTGTCGGCGACGATGGGCCACCGCCAGTAGGCCTCGGCCTTGAAACCCAGGCCGAGCGACGTCCGGAGGGATCTCGGGCCGGTACGTAGCTCGGGCTACCGACCGCCGGTGCTGGCCGCGTGCCTCAACACGTCGAGGGTGGCGTGCGCGGTCGATTCAGGAGGACGCGACGCCACGCCGCGCGCCCGGGCGCCGAGACACCACCCCTGATATTCATGCGCGGGCATCTGTCTGAGCTGGGCGATCGCCGCCCGCCACGAATCCGCCGACAGCGGCAGCGTCCATCCCGCGCGGTCGGCCTGCAGGCCGTCCCACGGCGTCTGGTTGCTGACCAGCACGGGACGTCCGGCCTCAAGGGCCTCGGCCACGACATACCCGTAGTTCTCTCCGAGCGTTGGCAGGACGAACGCGTGGGAGCGGGCCAGCCACCCGGGCACTTCCGCGGGCGCACACTCCCCGCGATAGCGCACGCGGACCGACACTGGGAGTTGCGCGATCAAGGCCTGGCACCGCGCCCAGTAGCGGTCATCTTCGATGGGTCCCACAATCTCGAGGTCCAGATCGCCGCCTGGGTCGTCACGCAGCACCTCCAACAGGAACGTAAGGTTCTTCTTTGGCGTGATCCGCGACAAGAACAGCAAGGTCACCGCGCCTTGGACCTTGTCGAGCGCGGGCACCACCTCCCGGGGCCTCGACGGTCCGAGGCACGGCACCACGAATGCTGGCGAGGCCTCCGGAAACGCCCGGGCGATATCCGCCTGCTCACCCGCGTCGCGGGCCAGCCACGTGACACCGGCAAACAGCCGTAGCGCGCGAGCAATCCGGAGATACCACCGCTTCCGGCCGGGACTGCCCGCGAGTGCGCCCGGCGTCAACTCCCCTTCCGGTGCGACGATCATCGGCACCCGGACTCCCCCCGCACGGCGGAGGATCAGCAGGCCGATCGAGCCCGTCGCGAACAGGCTGTTCATGAACACGACATCGGGAGCCGCCTGCGCCATCAGCCGTGAGAGGAGGATCGGGTGCCTCGTCCTCGCGGAATAGAACACCCGTGCGAGCCCATGGGTTGTCCACCGGTCCACCACAATCCCGGGCAGCGGATCGGGCTGGAATGGATCGCGATCCCTGGCGATGACCCAGAATTCACAGTCACGCCCCAACCGCTCCACCATATGGGTGAGCGCCTGGAACGAGCCGCCCCGAAACCCCGGAGCGAACGACTGACTCAGGGCCAGAACCTTCACCGACCCGCCCCTGCGAGAGGCCCGAGGGGAGGATCGGGCCAGTCCGGCCATTGGCCCAGTCGCAACCCGCGTTGGACCAGCCGCAGGACGTAAATGCCGCACGCCATCAGGCCGCTCATGCGCGTGGGCGCGGCATGCCACAACATGCGCCATCGCCTGCCCACATTCAATTGATGCGTCGTGTTCACAAACAGCGCGTGCCCTGCGGTGCGGAGTCCGGAGGACAGCGGCGGCGGATTGGTATTCGGTTCGCAGAACATCCGTGCTCTGGGGGCCACGAGCAGACGCCACCCACGGCGCCGTACCCGCACGGAAAATTCGACATCCGCCCACAGATGCGGAAAGCGGGCGTCATCGAGAAGACCGAACGTGTTCAACGCCGATGCAGGTACAAGGATGCAGTTTCCCGCCAGGGCCTCAACGACCCAGGGCTCCTGGGGCACCGTAAACGCCGTCAACCGGGTGGGAATGCGCCACCCGCCGTACCACGTGTCCCATGACTGCCCCACCTGGAAGACGCGATGGGGCGTGTCCCACAGCAACAACAGCGCGCCGACGACCGAGTCGGGATACGTACGGGCGCATCGGAGCAGTTCCACGAAGACCTGCCGATTGAAGACGGCATCGTTGTTGGCGATCACGGCGTAGTCCGCTCCGGCCGCCAGCACTCGTCGCAGGCCCGCATTGGTGCCGCCTCCATAAAACAGCGTGCCGTCACCCGCCACGATCTCCACGTCTGGGTAGGCGCGCCGGATCGCCTCCGAGGTTCCATCCGACGACCCATCATCGACGACCACCACGTGGAGCGTCATGCCCGTCGTGTCGGCATCGTAAATGCTTTTGAGCGCTCGCAACGTGGTGTCGCGCCGGTTGTAGACGGCCATCACGACGCCAATGCTGGTCGTCCCCTCCGTCACGTCTGCACCGGCGGGTCGGCCATCCGGCACTCGGCAATGAGACCGTCGGCCAAGTGCGGTGCCAGCCGTGTCAGGACGGCATTGGTCCAGCGTACCGTCCACCTCGTGTACGGATAGTGTTCGGTGCCAAGGTCGTAGAACCACTGGCCCGTGACTACCAGGCCCTGGGTCGTGAGCAATCGCGCCAAGGTGGCCTGCGAGTAGTAGGCCACGTGATCGGGATGGACGGGCTCCGCATGGCCTCCCCGCCCGCGAAGGGCATACTGCGCGAGCCGGAATCCGCAGTAGGCATTGACGGTGGTGACCAGCAGACGCGTCTGCGGACCCATGACCTGTCGGACGTTTCTCAGAAACGTGCCGGGATTGGTCAGGTGCTCCACGATTTCACCGGCGATGACGATGTCGAACGGACCCGCCGCGACCAAATCCGCCGCGAGGTCGCCGACATCGCCCGCGTGCAGATGGGTGACACCACGCGCGGCCAGGACGTCAACCCCGGCCTGGTCGATATCGACGCCGTGTAATTCACTGGCCACGTCACGCAATCGCAAATGGAGCAGCGAGCCATCGGCCAGACTCTGCGCGGTATACGGCGCATTGGTGCAACCCAGATGCAGGACGCGCTTGCCGTTCGATCGCGCAAGGAGGTACTCCACTCTCTGCACGAGGGGAATCGACGCGCGCGCCAGCGACATGCAGACGACATGGTAGCACCGCATCGGGACGCACCCCCTTCGGGTATCCTGTGGCTCATGGCCGACCATCGCGCCGCAGCAGTGGATGACGCGTTCTCGGCGCGCGTGCACCGCCTGGACACCACGATCTTCGACGCGATTCCATCCGAGTCAACACCATGGGACCGGCGATCGCTGCTCGCGTGTCAACAGGCCGTCCGCATGCGATGGTCACCGTACGTCTACCTCGAGATGGGGTCGCACCTGGGCGGCAGCCTGCAACCACATGTGCTGGATCCCAGGTGTGCGGCTGCACATTCGATCGATCCCCGGCCGGCGCAGCAACCCGATGCACGGGGCCAGCGTTTCGGGTACCCGGGAAATTCGACGGCTCGAATGCTGGCGAATCTGGCCGCGGCCGGCGGTGATACACACCGCGTCGTGTGCCACGAACAGACCGCCGCGCGCCTGAATCCCGACGGCTTCGGGCCGGCGCCACACTTGTGCTTCATTGATGGCGAACACACCGATACCGCGGTCATGGCCGACTTTGCCTTCTGTCAGCGGGTGGTCGCGCCGGGCGGCCTGATCGTGTTCCACGACGCCCACATCATCTACAACGCATTGGGCACCATCGTGGCTTCGCTCGATCGCGCCGGCACGGTGTATCGGGCGTGTCCTCTGCCCGATACGCTGTTTGCGATCGAACTCGGCGACGGCGCGCTCCTTGAGGGGACAGCCCTGGCGCCCGTGCGGCGCGAGAGCCATCGAGGGTATGTCCTGTCACTTCAGCAGACAGACCACTATCGCCGCTTCGCCAACCAGTGGCTGTTTCGTGTGCTCCGAAAAGCCCGTGCGATGGCCGCGCGACCGCGCGGGTGATGAAGCGCTACGACGACCGCATCAGCAGGGGCTCCAGCGCGCTCCAGACACTGTCCGCCGTCAGGTCTTCCATGCACGGATGACCGGCCGTCCGGCACTGTACGTCCCGGCAACCCTCGCAAGGCACGGTGAGTCGCACGACGACATGCTGTGGGCCGATCGGGTCCCACTGCCCACGGGGCAAACCCGCCCATGCGGCCACCACGCAGGGGGTGCCCATACTCGCCGCCAGGTGGGCCAATCCCGAATCGACGCCGACGAAGGCCTGGCATTCGGCCAACACGGCCGCGGTCATCCGCGGCGGGTGTCCGCACGCATTCACGCCAAAGCCCCACGCGTCCGTCAGGGTCTCAAATGCCGTCCGGTCGGCCGGTCCTCCGACGCCAACGACCTCGACACCCCGTGCGTGCGCACGCCGGCCCAGATCGAGAAACCGGCCCGTGGGCCAGTTCTTTGCGGGCCAGTTCGAGAGAAGGCCCATCGCCAACCTTGGGCGCCCCTGCTCGCTCCGAGCCAGCATCACAAGGCCGGCCTCGCGTTCCTCCGAGCTCAGGGTCAGCAAAGGCATCTGCCCATGGGGCGCGTGCGCGGCCACGACACCCGACGCCGCCAGTCGTGACAGTTTCAGCCGGTCTTCCCTGAGCGACTCGCCTGGCGACGCGTCGCCCGATGGTGCCATCGCATCGTATCCGTGGAACGTACGGGCGCCACAGGCCCGAAAGAACCAGCGATCGCGTTTCAGAAGCCGCAAGGGGCGTTCGCTTGGCAGGAGGGAGACCACGAGTTCGATGTGATGCCGACGAATGGTCCGTGCCACACGCCACACGTCCCGGATCAGTCGCACCGGCGACGGCCATTCCCCGTACTCCAGAAATTCGTCCACCAGCACATCACCGCCGAGGACGGCCTGTGCTGGCAGTCGGGCCCCTCCGGACGTGGTGAGCAGGAGCACCCGATGGCCCGGCCACTCAGCCCGCACGGCGCGCAGGGCTGGAATCGTAAGAATCGTGTCACCGAGCGAACCGGTGTGATGCGCCAGGAGCCATGGATCGTTCTGCGCGGCGCTCATGCTGGGCGGCCGGCGGCGCGGACTGAGCGAACGCACGAATCGTACACGGCAAGAGTCACACCGGCCATCTCGTCGGCGTCAAACGTCAGGGCATGCACGTGCGCGGCGGCGGCCAGACGTCTCGCCAGCGCGGGGTCGTGACGCAGTTGCAGAATGGCGCCAGCCAGCCCCTCGGCGTCGCCGGGAGGCACCAGGATCCCGGTGACACCGTGCTCCACCGCTTCTGGAATGGCGTTGACCGGCGTCGAGACCACAGGCACGCCGAGCGCCATGGCTTCCACCAGCGCCAACGGCAGTCCTTCCTCAAGGCTTGGCAACACGAACACGTCGGCCGCCGCAACCGCCTTCAGGTACGAACGTCGCCCATCGGGCAAGTCCGCCTGTGGCACATATCGCACCACTCCGTTCAGCGCACGCAGTTCCGAGGCGGCGCGTCCTGTCACCGCTGCCGGTCCCAGCCAGAGGAAGTCCACGTCGGTCGCTTCCGTTCGTACCCGCCGAGCGGCCTCGAGCCAGATCCAGCATCCCTTGCGCTCGATGAACTGCGCGCCGGTCACGACGAGAAACCGGCCGGGGGCGATCCCCAATTGACGCCGTGTCTCATCGCGTGACGTTCCCGTACTGGCGGCGACGACTTCCTGACGTTCCACCGGTGAGTACGCCAGCGGTACCCTCGCAATGTCGTCCACCCGCAGGAACGGCCGGAGGCTTTCTCTCACATGTTTGTTCGCCGCGATGAGTCGAAAGCCCGGACGTCGCGTCAATGAGCGCATCCGACGCCGCCATACATGCGCTCGCAGGCCACCGATGTGTGGCAGGGACGTGTGGAGCGTCACCACAACTCCGTGGCGACCCGCCAGCGTCCACAAGACGCCCGTGAACAGCGTCAGCGAGACATCACAATGAAACACCGTGCCAGGGCCGGTCACCCGCCGGCAGGATCGCCACAACGCCACCTGCGCGTGCCAGGCCCGCACGTGCGCGGTCACACGATGCACCAGCGTGGTGGCCGGCGTCACGTCGAGGCGGCCGCGCATCCTCTCGACGGTGACGCCCAGTGCCTGGAGCTCCGCGACCAGATCGTCGGCTGATCCGGCGGGCACGATCGCGGTCACGCGCGCGCGCAGCACCACGCGGCGCATGAGGGAAATGAAGTACCGCTGGGCGCCGCCCCATTCGAGGTAGGGCCACACGTACACGACGTGCGCCGCGACGGTCTCGTGTGTCTCGTGCGCCCGTGCATCGTTGACACCCTGCATTGTGGGTGACCATAATACCTTCTCACCAAGTGCACTCAATGAGCACCCGACGCAGTATTGATCTGGTGCTCACATGACGGGCCCGCTGCTCGTCCTTGGCGGCAACGGCATGCTTGGCCACAAGGTCGCACAAGTCGCGGCGCCGCATCTGGAGGTGTACGCCACCGTTCGTCACCAACAGCCTGGCTTGCCGGCCGTGCTCGGCCTCGAAGCGGACCACGTCCTGCTCCACGCCGACGTGATCGCCGGACTCGACACCCTGCTCGACCAGGTGCGCCCGGGCGTCATCGTCAACTGCACCGGCGTGCTCCCATCGGCCGGCGGAACGCTGGATCCCCAGGGCGCGATTGGCGTCAATGCGCTGGCGCCACACCGCATTGCGGCTGCGGCACGGGCACGCGGCATGCGACTGATCCATGTCAGCACGGACGCGGTCTTCGACGGGAAGCGTGGCGACTACACCGAAGACGATGTCCCCGACGCGACAGACCTGTACGGCCGCTCGAAAGCGTTGGGGGAGGTGGACGATGAGAGCAGCCTGACGATACGGACGTCGCTGGTCGGACGGCAACTCCGGGGTTCGCGAGGACTGCTCGAGTGGTTCCTGTCACATCGCAGGCAGACCGTGCAGGGCTATCGCGCGATGCGGTTTTCCGGCCTCTCCACACTGGCGCTCGGTCGAACCATCGTGAACCTGATCACTCACCACCCGGCGCTGGCGGGTCGATTCCACGTGGGTGGCGACGCCATCAGCAAGTATGATCTGCTGCAGCTGATGAACGAGACGTTCAACGCAGGCGTCACCATTGTCCCCACCGATGGCCCCGGGATCGATCGCTCGCTGGACTCCAGGCGGTTTGCCGCCGTCGTTGGCTCGGCCCCCTCGTGGCAGCGCATGCTCGAAGACCTCGCCCAGGATCAGACGCCATACGACGAATGGAGGCAGCGTGCCCCATGACCCCGGCACCCTCGGGTCCGCGCGATAACTCCGGACTGCTGCACCACGCCGCGCAGGGCGTGGTGGGTTGGGCCGTGCCGCTCACGGTCACCTTCGTCGCCACACCGCTGATTGTCCATGGGCTCGGCCCGGACGGCTTCGCGGTGTACGCCTGGGCGGCGGCGTTCGCGGCGGGGATCGCGACGGCTGGCCCGGCACGCGGCGTGCTCCACCTGGTGTCCCGAAGCGGTGTGGCACGGCTGCGCCACGAGGCGGTCTCGGCTGGTCTCTGGACGTCCGTCGGGCTGGGCTCGCTGGCGGCGGGTGTGCTCTGGGTCCTGGCCTCTTCGGCCGCTTCGATGGCGCAATTGCCGGCGGTGCTGGCGATGCCGGCACTCCGAATCGCCGCCGTTGGCGCCGTGTCGGCAGCCGTCACCGCCGTGTGCGTCGGGGCGCTGCAAGGGTTGAAACGCTTCGGCACCGCCACAATGCTGACAAGCATCGCGGCAGTCGTGACCGCGGCCGGCGCCGCCTGGATCGCAACCAGCGCATGGGGCGTGGTCGCTCTGGTGTCCTGGCAGGCCGGCGTCTCATTGGTGCTCAGTGTGGCGAGTGTCCTTGTCATTCGACGTGCCGTTGGACCAGTGTTCACCCCACCGACCACCACCGCCGCGGCGAGCGTCACCCGATTCGGCCTGGTCACGATCGGCACGCAGTTGGTCTTCGCTGCATGGGTGATCGTCGAGCGAACGTTGGTGGGCCGATATCTGGGCGCGGAGATGCTGACCGCGCTCGTCGTGGGCCTGCTTCTGTGGATGCATGCCAACGCGGCCCTAGTCAGCGCGGTGCAGGTGATGGCATCGCTGGCCCCTGACGGCTCCCGCGGTGTTGATGACCGCCTTGCGCGCGCCTATCCCAGCGCGACGATCATGACCGCGGTCGTCGCCGTCGCTTCGGCAGCCCTCATTGCCGGTCTCGGTGTTCCAGCGTTGACACTGTGGATCGGCCCAGGGATCGCGACCGTGGCCGAACCACTCTTGCTGCCGTTGGCGCTCGGTGTGGGACTCAACAGCCTCGGGACCACCGCCTGGTTTGCCAATGAGGCGGAAGGACGCCCGGCCCGGAACTTGGTCTGGGCTGCCACGGGCCTCGTACTCACCACGATCACGTTGTTGTGGCTGGCGCCTGCGGGCCACGCGGCGTCGGCCGGCATTGCGCGCCTGGTGGCCGTGGCGCCCGGCCCCCTGTTCATCGTCTGGACTGAGTGGTCCTCACGCGGTCGCCTTCGCGCACCATGGTGGAGCATCCTCACGTATATCGTTCCGTGCGGGATCGTGTTGTTCGTGGGCCTGCGGACCGTCGCGATCGCCGCCACCTCGTCATGGCTGGTGTTCTTCGTTGCGGCGATGCTGGGACTGGCGCTGTATGCGGCTGTAGTGTGGCACCTTCCGGTGATGACTGAACGCAACCGGCAGGCCTTGCGCTCGTGGCTTCGCCAATTGGCGCGGCCAAGGCCACGCCCTAGGTGAGGCGGCGGACGACGCTGTCGAGCGCGGATTCGTACTGGGGCACCACGCAGGCCTTTGAAAAGGTGTCGTCAAATCGCGCCCGGCCGCGGGCACCCATGACGGCGCGGGATTCCTCATCGAGTTGGGCGAGCGCGTCGAGCGTGGCCGCCAGTTTCGCAGGGTCGCCCGGTGCGACCACCACTCCAGTCCCGGTGGTCTGTACGAGATCGGCGGCCGCTCCTCGGACAGCCATCACGATGGGGCGGCCGGCGGCCAGGTACGCCACCGTCTTGGTCGGCACCACGGCCTCGAAGACCGGGGAATCCGCCAGATGCACCAGTAGTGCGTCCGCGGCGGCCATCAGCGCCGGCATCTCCTGATGCTGACGCCAGCCAAGAAACACTGTGCGGTCCGCCACGCCGATATCACGCGCCACACTCTCCAGTTCCTTTCGAGCCGTCCCTTCACCGGCGAACACCAGCACGATTCGAGGGTCCGTGAGGAGCGCGGCCGCCTTCACGACCGTGGTCAGGTCCTGGGCAATTCCGAGGTTGCCGGCAAAGAGCACCACAAACCGGTTGCGCCAGCCGTGTGACTCGCGCGTAGCCGCGCGCTCGGCACTCGTGCCCTGACGGGCCAGGTCGCCATCCACCCAGTGGTGTGTCACGCACAAACGGTCAGGCAATGCCCCCTTTTCGATGAGCACGGCACGTGCGCGCTCGTTGGGCACGAGGATCCTTGAGGCGCGGCGGTAAATGAATCGTTCCAGGGCTTCAAGCGCGCGGATCGCGCGCCGATTCTGGATCAGTCCAGCGGCCACGATGACATCGGGCCAAATGTCCTGGACGTCGTAGACGAACGGCACCCGCATCAGCCGCGCCAGCAGCCACCCCGCGGCGCCGATCGACAGCGGCGGATGCCAGACGTAGATGACCTGAGGCCGCTTCAGCAGCGGCCGGGCCAGCACCGCAGCCAGCGCGAACGCGCCAAAGTTTGCGCAGCGGCGCAGCACCGACCGTCCGTGATACGCATAGCCCGCCATCCGAAGGACCGGTACCGCTCCCAACGTGTCGCGCTGCCACGGCCGGAGCGCGTAGCCGGGATATCGCGCACCGTGCGGATACTGGGGCAGGCCCGTCAGCACGGTCACGTCATGGCCGCGCTCGCACAATGCCTGTGCGAGATCGCCGGGTTTGGTGATGGGCTCTGGCGTGAAGTATTGCGCGAGCACAAGGACGCGCAGAGTTGGAACCGAAGAGGGGGGCCTTGGCGGCATCGTGGTGATTGGAATACCGCTGACGTCCAGAGCGGCGCAGCGAGGGCGCCGCCCTGGACGACCGAGAAGACGTCAGTCGCGATGGGTCATTTCACGCGCCAGTTATTCACCGGATAGTCGTTATTTGTTCCCCATGTAAAGATGGAAACGCCACCACTGGAGCGATTGATCCAGAACTGCCCGGTGGTTTCACGCCAGATGGCCAGGTCGGTCTTGCCGTCGCCGTCCCAGTCACCCTGCGTGACGAAGTCTGTGGCGGAAGCCCCCCAGAGGCGGAAACTGACGATGTTGGTCGTGCTGCCAACCGTCCAGTACTGAAGGGCCGCACCGGAACTCCGGGCCACCGTCAGATCCTCCGTGACGTCCGCATCCCAATTGCCCGGCACGAGGGAGTCGTTCGACAAGCCGAAGTTGCGCAGGACGGTCGCGCCATTGGACGACTGTCGAATCCAAATCTGACTCCCGCGCTGCGCCATTGGGTCGTGCTTTGCGTCGCCGTCGAAGTCAAACGGCGCGGTGAAATCGCCATTTAGTCCCCAGGGCATGAACGTCACCGGCCCGCCCGATGTTGTGCGGAAGTAGAGGGTGGATTGAAGGCCAGCGCTCGCGCCCGGCCGATTCACGGCAAAATCATCGCGACCGTCGCCGTTGTAGTCGCCCGCCACCCGGGAGTCGTCGCCCGTCTGCCCGAAGGGCTCGAAGAGCGGTACGCCGTTCGACGACTGCAACACCCAGAAGCCTGCCACACCGGGAGCCCCGGGTCGCCACACCGTGATGTCCGATTTCCCGTCGGCGTCGTAGTCGCCGCACAGAACGGTATCGAACTGCACCCCCCAACTCGCGAACTGCAGCCCCCCAGTTGACCGCAAGATCCACCACTGCAACTGGCCACCCACGTTCCTGGTCACGACGGGGTCGGTCTTGCCATCGCCATCAAAATCGCAGGTGTTCGGAATCTGCGCATGAGCCAATGCCGGCAGCGCTGCCAGCATGAATACGCACAAGACAGCCTGTGTGAGGTGTTTCGTCATCGCGCAGTTCTCCTTCGTTTATTGCGTCACGGTTGAGGGGTGAGTCGGATCTTCTGGTCCAGGCGTCGCCGCATCTCCAGGACTAGCTGTTTCGCGTTGGCGATCTCCCCATCGAGTTGGGAGATCTGGTTGTCGAGCTGAAGTCTCGCGTTGGTCTTCTGCTCCAGTTGTTCGGCCGTCCTCGCCTTTTCCTGCTCCATCATCGCCTGCGCTTTGCCGGTGGGGTCCGCAGAAGCCATCTGCGTGTAGGTGTCGACCGAACCACGCATCTGGGCCATGTCCTTGTCGATGGCCGTACGGCCCTGCTCAAGTCCATCCAGCCGCTGCTGCATCTGCGTGATCCGTCGCTCGTCCATGTCGATCAGTTGCGACAGCACCAGAGAGGCGTCGCGGTCGGCCGCCTGCTGCGCGTACAGCTTCATGACCTCGACGAGTTGATCGACCGACTTGCGCAACGCCGCCAGCTCGGACACCACAGCCGCTTCAGCGGTCTGGACCGACGCAGGAGGATTCTGGGCGAAGGTGAGACTCGCCGCGAGCAAGGCCGACAACGTCAGGGCAATCATGGGCTGCCCTGATTATCTGGCCGCCCGCCGAATCGTGTCAATCTCGCCTTCTGATCAGGAACGTCTTGATGAGGGTCCCATCGTCCGCCTCGGTTTCAGTCAAGAGTTCGACGTTCTTCACAGTGAACGGCGGCTTGTCGAGCACCACCGCCGAGTCAAAATGGAGGCGCATCTCCGGACCGTGCGGAATATCCAGGTTCGGCACGAGCACCGCCCCCGGGTTCGGGTAGTGTTCCGTCACAATCAGAAACTTGTATTGCGTGCATTTGTGCAGGATGCGCGCAATTTCGGCGTTCGACAGATGCTGGAGCACCTGCCTGACCAGACAGAGATCGCTGGCGGGCAATTCATCCTCAATGATGTTCACACAGACGAATTCAACCGTGTCGCGTCCGTGCGTGCGATTCAAATGCCCGACCAGCTCCAGAACGACATCACACCCCCGTGTAGTGGACGGCCTGATTGACGAACATCGATGCAACCTGAAAGTCACCACAGCCAAGGTCAACGACCCTCCTGACATGATGCTCGGCGATGAATTTTCTGACGGCCGCGGCATAGTTTTCAGCAGGAAGCCCACGCGAGCCCCGGCCTGAAAAATACTCACCGCGCGTGCCGCCCCAGACATTGTTCGCGTAAATTTCGCTGAACGTCTGCTCAGCGGTCTTGCCGGCAAATGTGCTCTGCCGTCTGCCGCCCACGCGCTGACGCCTCGTCTTCAACAGTGACGCAGGAATCAGTCGTTTCAGCGTCTGTCTCAAGCGACTCATCAATGCGTCCGTCGCTGTTCTCAGAACTCGATCACCGCGTCCTCGACCGGACGGCCGAGCGAGGCCAGCTGGTCTCGCCACATCGACGCGTCGCCCACCACCACGACGATCGCGTCGCCGGCCCTGACGTGCCGGCGCGCCGCGGACGATACCGCGTCGGGTGTCACAGCCTCCACGTCCGGCACGAAACGATCGAACGTATCGGCGGGCAGATCGAACGTGGCGATCCGCGCTGCGGCGTGCGCCAGTTGCTCGGACGTTTCAAACTGGCGGACGAAACCACGCGTGATCGATGACTTGGCGCGCTCGAGTTCGTCCGTCCCCGCCGGACGACTGCCGCCCACGGCTTCGAACTCCTTGAGAATTTCGGACACCACCAGAGGAGTGGCATCCCCCTGCACGTTCGTTTCACAGGAGAACGTGCCCGACCGCAGGCGGAAGTCAAACGCGGTGCGCGCGCCGTACGTGAGCCCGCGGGCCTCGCGGAGGTTCAGGTTGATCCGGCTGGAAAACTGGCCGCCGAGCAGCGCATTGAGGGTCACGAGCGCGTGGTATTCGTCGATGTGACGCGCCGAACCCAGGTGGCCCACGTTCACTTCCGTCTGTGGCGCGCCCGGCCGGTCCACCACAATCACGCGCGCGGGCCCCGAGGCCGTCGCGACCGGCACCGGCGCGAGCCGCGACGTCCCGTCGAGCGCCTGCCAGCCGCCCAGTTGTCGTTCGGCCGCCAGAAACGCCTCCTGTGGGCCCACATCGCCCGAGATGATCAGTGTGGCGCCGAGCGGGCGCATCCCGCCCGCATGGAACGCACGCACCTCGTCGATCGACACGCGCGACAACGCGGCCGATGTGCCCAGTGTGCCGTGTCCATACGGATGCGTGCCAAACGCGGCCGACAGGAAGGCGCGATCCGCCACGGCAGAGGCCGAACTTCTGACCTGGCGCAACCGGTTGAGCCGAATCTCACGCACCCGTTCCAGATCGGCCTCGTGCAGGCGGGGCCGCGTCATCACATCGCCCAGCAGCGCCAACGCGCCGTCCATGAACCGCGGCAGTGTCGTCAGCGTGAACGTGGTGGTATCGGGACCAACGTCAATGGAAAGCTCGCTGCCAAGGGTGGCGAACGCTTCAGCAAGGCCGATGGCATCAAGCCGATCGGTACCTTCGTCGAGCAGGTCGGCCATGACGCCGGCGAGGCCCGGTGCGGAGGGCGGGTCACACGCGGACCCGACCGGCACCACCAGCGCGATCGTCACCACCGGGATCGTGTCGTGGCGAATACTCCAGACCCGCGCGCCGTTCGACAGCGTCTCTCTGGCTACAGGGGGGAAGGTCACTCGCGCGGGGGCTCCCGGCGGCGGCATCACAAAGCGGAGGTTGTTCGTCACGTGGTCACCACCGCCGGCTCTGATCCGTCCAGGGCCCATTGCCGCTGGCCTTGCGGCACCACCGACAACAGGGCCGCCTGACTGGTGGACAGGAACGTCCGCACGGCGCGTTGCACATCCGCGGTCGTCACACGCAGGTACCGATCAAGGTCCTGAGCGAAGTACCCGGGCTCCCCGGTATAGACGTTGTAGGCGTTCAGCTGATCGGCTTTGCCCCCGAAGCCGCCAAGCGTCTCCAATCGATAGAGGAACGACGCCTCTGCCTGCACGCGCGCGCGCTCAAGTTCAGCCGCTGACGGTCCGTGTGTCGCCAGGCGCTCCAACTCGTCCATGACGGCAAGACGCAGTTCTTCGAGCATCACGCCAGGCGCTGCGGTCGCCACGACCTGGAACAGGCTGCCCAATTCGCGTGATCCCTGACCGGCGCCAAGGCCGGCCGCGCGGCGCCGATCATGCAGAAGGGTGCGATACAGCCGCGACGTCCGGCCGTTGGCCACCAGATCCGCAGTCACATCAAGCACGGCATCGCCTTCGGCAAACAGTGCCGGACTTGGAAACACCAGGTACAGGCGCGGCAGTTCCACGCGGTCTTCGAGCAGCAGGCGGCGTGGCGCGGGTAACGCCGCCGGTGTCATGGGCGGCCGCAGTTCGGGGCCGGCGGGAATATCGCCAAACAGCCGCTCCACAAGTGCCATCACCGCATCCGTGCGCACATCGCCGGCGATGGCGAGCGACGCGTTGGCCGGGTGGTAGTACTGTTGGAAAAACGCCCGCGCGTCATCAACAGTGGCGGCGCGCAAGTCGGACGGATACCCGATCGTGGGCCAGTGATACGGATGGTCAGACGGGTAGATCGCCTCGGACAACGCGAAGTGCGCGAGGCCGTACGGCCGATTCTCATAACTCTGGCGGCGTTCGTTGAGGACCACCTCACGCTCGGTCTCAAAGCGCTCGACCGACAACGCGGGCACCAGCCAGCCCATCCGATCGGCCTCCATCCAGAGGGCCAGTTCCGTCGCGCCTGCCGGAACAACGGACCAGTAGTTGGTCCGATCGGCGCTGGTGGAACCGTTGAGGGACCCTCCCGCTTCCTGCAAGGGCTCAAAAAAACCGCGCGGCTGATGCTCGGCCCCCTTGAACATCAGGTGTTCAAACAGATGCGCCAGGCCGCTGCGTCCTGGCGCCTCGTTGGCAGAGCCCACGTGGTACCAGATGTTGACGGCCACCAACGGCAAATGGTGGTCCTCATGGACGACGACCTGAAGGCCGTTGCCGAGCGTGTGTTTGGTGAACGGAATCAATTGATCGGCGTCAGCGGAATGGCTTTCCGCGCATAGGAGGCAATCGACACCTGCTGTGCCACGCGTGCAGCCGCCGCTGCCAGAGCCACGGCCGCCGGCGACTCGGGCGCCGACAACACGATGGGGTTGCCCGCATCGCCACCGGCTCGAACCGGCTCCGAGAGCGGAATACTGCCCAGGAATGGGACGCCCAGTTCGAGGGCGAGCGCCTCACCGCCGCCTTTGCCGAAGATGTCGCTTTCCGTTCCACAGCCGCCACACACGAAGTAGCTCATGTTCTCGATGACGCCGATCACCGGAATATTGAGCTTCTGGTACATCTTCACGGCGCGCCTGGTATCGGCAATCGAGACCGTCTGCGGTGTGGTCACCACCACAGCCCCGGCCACCGGCACCGTCTGGCTCAGGCTCAGCGCCACGTCGCCCGTCCCGGGGGGCATGTCCACGATCAGATAGTCCACCTCCGCCCACTTCACGTCGCGAAAGAACTGTGTGATCGCGCCATGCAGCATCGGCCCGCGCCAAATGACCGGGGCATCGTCGGCTGTGAGGAACCCCATTGACACCGCCTGCACACCGTACCGCTCAGCCGGGAGGATCTTGTTTTCATCCTGCTCCAGCCGCAGGCCTTTCTCAAACCCCAGCATGATGGGCACATTGGGCCCGTACATGTCGGCATCAAGCAATGCGACGCGGCTCCCTGCCTTCGCGAGCGCCACGGCGAGATTCACCGCCACGGTCGTCTTGCCGACGCCGCCCTTCCCCGCACCCACCGCAATGATGTTCTTCACGCCGTCCACTGGAGCGCGTCCGGCCTCAGGGCGTCCTGCCGCCCGCACCTGGGCGGTCATCTCCACGGCCACACTGGTCACGCCCGGCAACGCGCTCACGGCGGCCTTCGCCTGATCGCGCAGCACGTCCTTCACCGGACACGCGGGCGTGGTCAGTTCAACCGTGAACGCGACATGTCCGCCGCTGATGGTGACGTGCTTGACGAACCCCAGAGTGACGATGTCGCGGTGCAGATCGGGGTCCTGCACGACGCGCAGGGCATCCAGGACAACTGTTTCAGAGAGGACCATCTTTGGAATTGTACGAGAAGCTGGCGGCAATGTCGCCCAGCGATTCGGATCGCGAGTCATCACTCGCTCATGACACCCGGGACGGCCACACGGGGCGGCCGGCCGAACACCTTGCGCGCGTCGTCGTTCAGGAGCACCCAGAAGGTATAGACACCGAGCGCGGTGCCGAAGGGCACCATCACGAGATTGGGTACGGCCATTAAGAGCGCCACAAGCCGCCCGCGTCCCTCGCGCCGCCTGAGCGCCCGGCCAGTCCACGCCGACGCCACGCCAGCGAGGATCAGGGAACCGCCGACGGTGGCCAACAACACCACGGCTGCACGTTCACCGAGACCGAACGACTGGCCCGTGAGCGAGGCCCTCGTGCCGGCCGCCAATAAGGAAAGAGACACGCCGGTCATGATCCCGAATGCGCCCCAGACCAGGTGCAACAGGCCAAGGACATCGATGTGCAGGCGCATGTGATGGCCCACCGAAGCCCCAGGGGACTGGCCGGCTCGCTCGGACTCAGCGCGCGCCGAGCGTCACCATCAGTTCGCGCCGCTCGTCGTCGTTGAAGCCTTCGAGGTCGAGCGTGGCATCACACTCGTCGCACAGCAGTTCGACCAGCGCCGGTCGTCCCTCTTCCATCGGCGGCTGGACTTGCCCGTCGGCGACGCGCACGAGGTGCATCTGGAGGGTTTTAGCGAGAAAGTTTTCGGCGTTGCCGCAGTTCGGACACGTCAGAGACATCGGAAAGAGTGTATCTCACTCTCCGAGGCCGGGATACACGAGTTCTCCGGTAACGGCCGACTCCGGGAATGCATGCCTGACTGCGGCCAGATAGGTGGCAAGCTGCACCGCATGTTCGGGTCGGGGCGCGCCCGTCTTGAACTCCAGCACCAGAAGCGACCCATCCGGCTGGGCGACGAGACAGTCAATGCTCCCCCGCACAATGGCCGCTGGCATCTCTGGCGCGACAAACGAAAAAGGCACTTCATAGCAGGCCCGACCGGCAGCCAGCCACGCCCTGACGTCCCCGCGGCCGGCCAACCGCATGTACGCCCCGGCCACGGTCGCAAAGAACCGGCCCCGGTCGGCCACATCCACCAGTTCTTCTGGACGCGCAAGGCGTGCGGCGTGGACAGCAATGGCCTCGGCCGATGGCAGGTCGGCCAATCCGTGCTGGAACAGCCGGTGCACAAGCGTTCCCGCCAGCCGGTCCAGGGCCCGATCCCCCGGAGGCTCTGGATCTTCTCGACGAACACCTCCGGCGCGGAAGCTCCAAGACGCTCGATCGCGGCGCCCCGGAGAGCGCACGCGTGCAGCGTCACGGCGCGAGATGCTC
>CAZAZR010000004.1:0-66642 GCA_964489685.1 uncultured Solibacteraceae bacterium
ACAGGCCGCCCCCGCGTCCTGTGACGCGACCGACGCCGCCACCCAGGCCCACCCCGGTGCAGCCCATACCGGTGCCCCCGACGCCTGAACGGCCAAAGCCGATGCCGGTGGTGCAGGCCCCGGTAGCTCCGATGGCGGCCGACACAGAAGACCAGGCTGGCGTGCTCAACGCCTCGACGGCACCTCCCTCCCCCAGCCAGGGCAAAGGCACCGGAGGTGGCGCAGGCTCGGGTCAGGGCACGGGCATTGGCGAAGGGGCCGGCGCAGGCATTGGCGAAGGGTCGGATGGAGGCACGGGTGGCGGACCATTTCGTCCCGGCAGCGGCATCGAACCGCCCTCTCTTCGGCGCGAAGTGAAGCCGGTGTACACCGATGAGGGACGCAAGCGGGCCATTGAAGGCGATGTGGTCATGGAGATCGTGGTCCGGCGCGACGGGTCTGTTGGCGATGTGCGGCTGATGCGCACGCTGGGCGCGGGCCTGGATCAGAGGGCGATTGCCGCGGTCAAGCAGTGGCGCTTTTCCCCGGCGCGTCGCAAGGGCGCGGCCGTGGACGTGTTGGTCGAAGTGGCCGTGGGTTTCGCGCTGCGGTAGGACGGGAGAGCAAGACGATGGAATTGACGTTGTGGATGATATTGGTCGGGGCATTGGCCCTGGCGGTCGCCATGGCCGCGCTGGCGTGGCGACTGCTGCGCGGCGATCGGCAGCGCACAGACACGCGGGCGGCGATGCTGCGGCACCTGGCGCTCGAGCCCGAGGTGGATCACCAAGTGGCGCATGAGGTGGCACCCGAACTCCGCTGGCAGGACGCGACGATGCCGCCGCCGGTCTTCGCCACGGTGAGCCGGACGGTCGCGCCGGCGCGATCGTGGATGGCCATCGTCGTGGTCGTCCTCTTCATGGCCCTGGGCGCGGGCACGGTCTATGGACTCTATGGACCGATCACGACTCGAGTGGCACAGGGCAATAAGAGTCCGGCGCCAGAACGGGCCGCGCGGGCCGCTGATGCGCCGCCTCTCGAATTGCTGTCGCTCAGCCACCGCATCGAGGAGACCGATTTCGTCGTCACCGGCTTGATCCAGAATCCGCGTGACGGCCGTCCCGCGCCGCCTGTGATGGCCGTGGTCTACGTCTTCAACGCGCAGGGCGACTACTTCGCGTCGGGCAAAGCCGCACTGGAATTCGCGACGCTCGCGCCTGGCGCCGAATCACCGTTTGTGGTGCGCCTTCCGAAAATCACCGGCGTCAATCGCTTCCGGGTGGGCTTTCGATCGGTCGATGGTGCGGTCGTGGCCCATGTCGACCGGCGCGGACAGCCGATTGAAGGCACCACCGCAGGGATCGCGCCCCTGACGGAAGGCCGCTGACATGCGCATGCTCTGTGCGGCGGTGGCCGTGTGCGTCGCGTTCGTGCCATCCCGGGCCCAGCAAGCGCAGGAGGGGCAAGCCGGTCAGGGGTTCTCGTTCCGATCAAACGTCGCTCTCATCAACGTCACAGCGACTGTGACCGACAGCAGCGGCCGTTTTGTGTCGGGCCTGTCGCGCGACGACTTCGAAATTTATGAAGACGGCGCGTTGCAGCCCACGTCGCACTTCGAGACCGAGCGCGTGCCGGTGAGCCTGGGCATCGTGGTGGACACCAGCGGCAGCATGGTCGGCGAACGATGGGTGGCGGCTCAGGCCGCCCTCAACCGGTTCCTGATCGACCTCCTCGGGTCACAGGATGAAGTGTTCCTCTATCGGTTCGACAATCGTCCTGAGCTGGTGCAACCGTGGACGAGCGACCGCCGCGCGGCCAGCCGAAAACTCGCGGGCGTACAGCCCCGGGGCGGCACGGCCATGTACGACGCCGTGGCCGACGCCATTCCCCTGGCGCAGCAGGGCACCAAACGCAAGAAGGCGCTGGTCGTGATCTCTGACGGCAACGACACAGGCAGCCGCATGAAAGTCAACGAACTGGCGCGCCTGATTCAGGAGAGCGAAGTGCTGGTCTACGCGGTCGGCATCGAAGCGTCAGGGCGAGCCGGTTCCTACAGCCAGCCTTCTGTCCCGCAAAGAACAAGTGCACCGCCTTCCCCGTCTCCGTTCCCAGGGCGCAAGGTGACAACGCCGCCACCGGCGCCGACCCCCGCGCCCACGCGTAGCGCGCCTCCGCGCAACAGTGGCTCCTCGGGCGGCTCGGGGGGCGAGCGCGTCAACGAGGCCGCGCTGCGTGCGATGACCGACGACAGCGGCGGACGGACCGAGATGATCTACTCGCCTCAGGACCTCGACCCGGCCACGGCCGGCATCGCCAGTGAGTTGAGCCAGCAGTACTTCCTCGGCTACTCCTCGGCGGCGCCAAAAGACGGCCGCTGGCACACCATCGAGGTGCGCGTGAAGAAGGGCTCGTACACCATTCGCGCCCGGAAGGGGTTCATCGCCAGCTAGCGCAGTGATCGGGATACCCTAAGGACACGTGTCTGATTCATCTCTTGTCTGGGCCGCGGCGCTCGGGCTCTCGGTCGCCGGCAGCATCGGCGGCCTTCTGGTCGCCGGCCTCCTCCTGCTCTTTGGCCCCGAGGTCCGCAACCGTGTGGTGCCATCGCTCGTGTCATACGCGGTTGGCACGCTCCTGGGGGCGGCCGCGCTGGGGTTGATGCCGCAGGCGCTTGAAACCCTGCCACCCCCACGGGCCTTTGCGGCGCTGCTTGGGGGCATTCTTACTTTTTTCATTCTCGAAAAACTTGTCCTGCTGCGCCACTGCCATGACGACGCGGAGTGCAAGGTGCATGAAAGCACTGCGACACTGGTGATCATCGGCGATGCCGTGCATACCTTCGTGGACGGCGTGGCGATTGCGGCCACCACACTGGTGTCAGTGCCATTGGGCATCAGCACCGCGCTTGCGGCCATCGCCCATGAGATTCCGCAGGAGGCCGGCGACTTTGCGATTCTGCTGTCGGCCGGGCACTCGCGCAAGAAGGCGCTGATGCTTAATGCGACATCGGCGATTGGCGGCGTGGCCGGCGCGCTCGCGATGCTGCTGCTGGGATCGGCGATGCCGAACGTCGCGCCCTATGTGCTCGCGTTCGCGGCCGGCAATTTTCTCTATGTGGCGATGGCCGATTTGATCCCGCACCTGCACCGTGGTGAAACCAACAGCCACAGCGTGCGCCAGGTCATCCTCATCGCGCTCGGTCTGCTGACCATCGCACTCGTGGATCAGCTGCTGCACTAAGTGCGGTATTTACACGAGGGTCTTGGCCTTACAGGTCCTTTTCCAGGCGTATCTCGTCGCGCACGGCGATGCCGGCAAAGCCGGGGCGTCCGGCGGCGCGGTTGATGAGCGACCCCGGTGTCATCGACGTGATGCGGTACTGCTGGCGCTGGTAGAAATACAGCGCCGGAAGGTTGTCGTTGGATGTTGCGATCACCGCACGATGCCGACCCGCTTCCTTCGCCAGCCGCTCGGCCTCGGTGACGAGGTGGCCGCCCACCCCTGAACGCTGCCACATCGGATCGGTCGCAAGCGCCAGCATATGCAGCGCATCCTCAGTCAGCCGGTAGGCCAGCGCGCCGGCCAGTTGATCGCCTTTGACCAGGGCCACGAGGGCAGGCATGTCCACAAGAGCGTGTTCGGCATCAAACGCGCCCACGCGGGTGGACCCGAAGTCGCGCTGGAACAGATCGAGCACCGCCGGCCGCTCCGCGTCTTCGCACGGGCGCACCACAACCGGAGGCAGTTCGACGTGGGGCCGGCAGCCACACACCAACTGGAGCCTCGCATCAGCCCAATCCACAAATCGGCCACAACGCGAACATCGCAGCACGGACGGCTTGGCGGAAAACAGAGACGATGCCATAGCTGGTCAATTTACCACTCTGGACCCACGCCGGTCTAAACGGTTACTTCTCCGGGGGCGTAAGCTAGGCAGACACGACGAGGCTAGGGGATCCGCATGCACACATCATTCACTTTTCGCGGACTGACCACAGCCGTGGCCGCCACGGTGTTTCTGGCCGTGGGTCACGCCCAACAGGCCGGCGCGGGACGCGGCGCCCAGCCCGCCCGTGACGCGCAAACCCAACAAGTCACCGGCACCGCCATGATTCTCGGACAGGTCGTCACGGGCGACGGCGGCACACCCGTCCGTCGCGCCCAGGTCAACCTCAGCGGTCAGGAACTACGCGGCCAGCGCACCACGTTGACCGACGATGAGGGGCGGTTTGTGTTTACGCTGCTGCCCGCCGGGCGTTACAACGTGAGCACTTCGAAGGCCGGCTTTGTGAACATCGCCTACGGCGCAAAAGCCCCGGGCCGCGCGGGCACGCCAATCCAACTCGCTGATGGCCAGAAGCTCGAAGCCAAGGCCATCTCGCTGCCGAGAGGTGGGGTCGTGACGGGCATCGTTCTCGATGAACACGGTGAGCCGGCGCCTGGCACGGCTGTGCGGGCGATGCGGGAAGTGATTCGCACCGGCGAGAAACGCCTTGAATCTGCCGGCACCGACACCACAGATGACCGTGGGATGTACCGGGTCTACGGGCTTCAGCCCGGCAAGTACATCGTCTTTGCGCAACCGCGCAATCAGGGCGGCGGAGGCCTGCAGGTCTCAATCGCCAGTGAGATCGAGGCCGCGGTTCAACAGATGACGCAGATGCTGGGCGCCGGCGCGGCGGGCCAGGGTGGACGCGGCGGTGGCGCGGCCGGGCAACTGGGCGATTTGATCGGGCAGATGGGCGGCGGTCGCGGGCAGCAAGCGTTTGATCAGTTGCGACAGCAGCTCAACCCTGAGAGCCAGCCGGCCGCAGCGTACGCGCCGGTCTTTTATCCAGGGTCAACGTCTCCATCCAGCGCGGCCACGGTCGAGATCACGGCTGGTCAGGAACGCTTCGGCGTGGACTTTCAGTTGCAGCTCACGCAGACCTCCCAGGTGGCCGGTGTCGTGACTGGGGCCGACGGCATGACACCAACGGGCACACAGATCACGCTGGTGCCGAAAGATACGCTGCCCGGTCTTCCCGGCGGCACGATGACCGCTCGTGCGAGCCAGGATGGCCAGTTCACGTTCCGTAACGTCATTCCCGGCCAGTACTCGGTGATCGCGCGTGCGCAGATGCGAGTGGTGGATCCCGCGGCACCGGTGCAGGAAGTTCCGGCCGCCGGGCGCGGCGGGGGACGAGGCGCGGCACGCGGCCAGGGTGGTCCGCCGCCCGAAATTCTGTGGGCCATGGCCGACATTGCCGTGGACGGCAACGACCAGTCCGGCGTCAACCTGCAGCTTCAGAGAGGCATGACTATCTCTGGACGCATCGCGTTTGATGGCCAGGGTGCGCCGCCGAGTGATCTCACACGCCTGCGCGTCAATCTGGTGACCGTCGGTGCGCCGGCCGTGGACTTCGGCAACATCCCTGCCGCCTCGGTGGATGCCAGCGGCCGGTTCACCCTGCAGGGTGTGCCGCCGGGGCGATATTCCCTGCGCGGCACCGGTCAGGGTGGCGGCGCGGGTGTGGGTGGCGCGGCCGGAGCTGGTCGCGGAGGCGGCGCTGGAGCGGCGACCACGCCCCAGGGAACAGCCGCCAATTGGCAACTCGCGTCGGCAATGGCCGGAGGGCGAGACAGCCTCGACTTCCCACTCGTGATCGGGCCGGGCATGAATATCACCGATGCGGTTGTGACGTTTGCCGACAGGACCACCGAACTCACCGGCACACTGCAGGACGCCGCTGGCGCGGCCACGTCCGACTATTCGATCATCGTGTTCCCGTCCGACAAGCAGTATTGGCAGCCGCAGTCGCGGCGCATTGTCTCGGTGCGACCCGGCACTGATGGCCGCTTCACCGCGCGCAACCTGCCGCCGGGCAGCTACATGATCGTGGCGGTCACGGATGTGGAGCCTGGCGAGTGGTTTGATCCAGACTTCCTCGAACAGCTCGCCGCCGCAGCCATGCGCGTCACGCTGGCCGAGGGAGAGAAGAAGACCCAGAACCTGCGGATCGCGGGCGGCGGGTATTGAGGAGGCGCTTCAGGTCGAAGGCTATAGTCGACCTGCTACGTCGGTGAGTAACATTCAACGAGTTTGAGCGCTTCCATCCGGTCGAAGTCGGCGTCGCGTGACCAGACCAAGCCGCCGATCTCCGCGGTCAACCCGGCAATCAGCAGGTCGGTGACGCTGAAGCGGTGCCCCTTGTCGGCGGCGGCGGTAATCCAGTTCTCGATCAGTCGCCAGGTGTCGTCCGACGGAACCAACACGGGCAGGCTCGACAGCGCGCGCCTGAATGATGCGCGGTCCTTCTTCGCCAGACCGGCCAGCAGTTCCAGTCGCACGGGCAGCGCCAGCGCCACCTCATCGGCGTCGATGAGGGCCCGCAGTGCACGCTGCGACGAGCCGTTCGGGCGTCGCGTGGCGTCCACCCACACCGACGTATCCACCACGATCATCGTCGTGCCCGATCGCGCCTGCGGAGCGCGCTGGGATCAAACTCGAACGTCACTTTACCCAGAAGCGCCTTGAGGTCCTCGGAGCGACTGCGACGAACGACCTCTCTGAGCGCGTAGACGACGGTGTCGGTCTTTGATGTGAAGCCGAGCGCCTTCCTGGCTTCGTCGATCAAGGCCTGCGGCAGGATCAAACTAGTGCGCGTGTGCATATGAATTAGCCTTGATCATACGTATTAGTACGTCAAGACGTGGGGTCGTCGATGCTGCAATGTGCCGTTGGCCACCAGGTAGCCGGCCTCCACCTTGCCGCCCAGCCACAGCTTCAACTGTCCTGTCGTCTATCTCTGGAGGCCGGTGTGCCGTCTGATCCATTCCGTGAACATGGTCTCTGACAGGGCACCAGAGGCCAGAGAGATGATCGCGGTCACCACGTCCTCGTCCGTCGCATCAAGCTCGTAGCCGTTGATGTCCAGAAACGTTGCCATGACGAGGAAACCGGTCCGTTTGTTGCCGTCGCGATAGGGATGCTTCTTCACGAGGCCGAACGCGTAAGCGGCGGCCAGGGAGTAGCGAAGCTCAAGGTCGCCGCGCCGATCCCAGCCCGTGACATCGACCACAAGAGACCCGCCTTCAATCGACCAGTCCACTTGGTTGTCGCCGGCCAGCAAGTCTACGCGCTTTGTCTGTCCGAGCCAGACGCCATCGGCGAAACTTGATAGGTACCTGGCTCCAACCCCTCGACCCGGCACAATCCGGCGCAATTGCAAAGACGCCAACGCGACGTCGGCCTTCAGACTGAGGCGTTTGTTGTACACGCTCACAATGATGTCGGCGGCGGTCCCACAAAGTTCACGGCTGACAGTCGCCAAGACTCCCCCAACGAACGGCAGCGTGATCGAGACCGCCATCGACTGGTCGGCAACCACGTCCGCCCGAACAGGCGGTCCGACGATACCTCCCTCGTAGACCGGCGATACCAAGTGCTCACCTGCCCTCAGTCCGCTTCCTACATACACACCATCGGCAACCTGTCTGAGGCTGCCTGTGTTGTCGCTCGCCGTGGAAAACCGTTTCGGCGTCACTAGACGTCGCGTCGTGCGCAGGATCAGTTCTCCGCCTGTCGGCGGGGGCGTCAACATAAATCCCTGGCGCAGTTCAGCCGCTGCCGCAGTCCTTGGTGCGAGCATCGGCGCGATGAATCGGACAAGGCGACCTGGGCTCGCACTGACCATCAGGCGCATCTTGCCGGAAGTATTGATCCGCTCGTGGCGTTACGGTCCGAGTAGCCCCTACGTCCCGCAGAACGTGCGGTAGGGCGTGCCGGCGTCGCCGGGCGCACTGAACTTCGCGGCACGGTCATCCGGATCAAACGGAGACCCGAGTTCGTCGAGCAGGCGTTCCATCACCGACAAATCGCCGGCGGCTGTCGCGGCTGTGAGCGCCTCCTCCACCAGATGATTGCGCGGGATGGCAACGGGGTTGTGCTGCCGCATGAGTTCACTGGCCTCGATGCTCGATTGCGGCTGTCTTGATCGCCGCGCGTCCAGTCTCTGGTGCCACGCGACCAGGTCCGGATCCGGCTGGGCCGAAGGTGTCAGCAGGCTCGATGTGGTCAGCTTCCGAAAGGTATTGGTGAAGTCGGCGGAGTGGCGCTGCATCCACGCGAGCAGATCGTCACTCAGCGACAGGTCGTCGGGCTCCTGGGTGAACAGGCCGAGCTTGGACCGCATGCCTTGCAGCCAGCACTGGGCGAAGATAGCGTCGAAGCGGTGGAGCGATTCGGTCGCACGTGCTGCCGCTTTTTTCTGGTCCGGGTCAAACAGCGGCAGCATCGCTTCGGCCAAGCGCGCCAGGTTCCACAGCGCGATGGACGGCTGGTTGCCGTAGGCATAACGCCCGCCATGGTCGATCGAGCTGAACACGGTGGCGCGATCGTAGGCGTCCATGAACGCGCACGGTCCGTAGTCAATGGTTTCGCCCGACAGTGTCATGTTGTCGGTGTTCATCACGCCATGGACAAAGCCGACCAACTGCCATCTCGCAATGAGCCTCGCCTGACGTTCTATCACGGCATCGAGCAGCGCCATGTGTGGATCGGCGACGTCAGCGAGTTCCGGATAGTGGCGGGCCCGCGTGTAGTATGCCAGCGCCTCCAGCGCGGCTGGGTCATCGTGCGCGGCGGCCCACTGCATCGTGCCCACCCTGATGTGGCTGGCCGCGACGCGGGTGAGCACCGCACCGTCAAGTTCCGAGTCGCGGTACACCGGCTCACCGGTGGTCACGACCGCCAGGCTCCGGGTGGTCGGAATACCGAGCGCGTGCATGGCCTCACTGATGATGTATTCCCGCAGCATGGGCCCGAGCGCGGCACGGCCGTCGCCTCGTCGAGAGAAGCGCGTGGGCCCCGCGCCTTTGAGCTGCACGTCCACGCGTGCGCCGGATGGCATCATCTGCTCGCCGAGCAGAATGGCCCGGCCATCACCGAGTGCGGTGAAGTGGCCGAACTGGTGACCCGCGTACGCCTGCGCGATTGGCCGCGCGCCCTCAGGCAGCACGTTACCTGCGAAGATCCGGGCGCCCTCGGCCCCGTTCAAGGCAGCAGTGTCGAGGCCAAGGGCGGCCGCAAGAGGCGCGTTGAACACCACCATCTGCGGATCGCGCACGGGTGTGGGTGTCACATCGGACCAGAAGAGCGACGGCAACTCCGTATAGGTCTGTTCGAGGCGAAAGCCTGTCATCGAACGATCATAGCGGTCACAGGTCTCAACGGCGGTGCGCCGGTCCGTACAACACGCGGCCCGGCCGCGCGTCGGTCATCTTCCCGCCCTCGAACGCCACCTGCCCGTTCACGATGACGAGGGTGACGCCTTCGGCATAGCTGTGCGGCTTCTCGAACGTTGCGGTGTCACGGACGAGTGCGGCGTCGAACACCGCGATGTCCGCCTTCAGGCCGGGCCGCAACACACCTCGATCCAATAGCCCGAGGCGCTGCGCGGGAAACGACGACATCTTCTGCACCGCTGTCTCGAGCGGCAGCAACTTCTTGTCTCGCGCGTACAGACCCAGCACACGCACGAACGTGCCGTAGCTGCGCGGATGGGGATGGTTGCGGCCGAAGATTGCCACCTCGCCGTCGGAGGCCACCATGGTCGCCGGATGCACGAGGATGCGCTGCAGGTCCTCCTCGCTGATGGCGTGGAAGATGCCCTGCGCGCCGCCCTTCTCAACGATCCAGAGAGCGGTCTCTGCCGCGTTTTCCAGCGTCACCGGCAGATTACGACCCAGGGTGATCTCCGCGAGATTCTTGCCGGCCATCGACGGGTCCCAGGTGTTGCTGGCGACGACCACGTTCTTCGGATCGCCACCGCCCCTCTCGTCGCGGATGATGGCCAGCGTCTCGGCTTTGATCTTCGCCCGCGTGACGGGGTCGAGCAGCCGCTCCAGCGTGGCCGACCTTCCCCCCTCCTGCGCCCACGCCGGCAGAAGCGCCGCGCTGATACTGGTGCTCGACGCGGTGTAGGGATACTGGTCAATCGTCGCGTCCACGCCGCGCGCACGCGCGTCATCGATCATCCGCAGGGTCTGGACGGACTGTCCCCAGTACTTCATGCCCACCACCTTGTGATGTGTGGCCTGCGTGGGTAATCCGCCCTGCTCGCCGATGGTGATGTTCTCGCGCACACTGTCGAGTACGCCTTTGGCCTCGTCGCGCATGTGCGAAATGTAGATACCGCCCATGCGGCCGGCGACCTTGGCGAGTTCCACCACTTCCGAGGTCGGCGTAAACGTGCCCGGCACGTAGAACAGGCCGGCACTGAGTCCGAACGCGCCGTCCTCCATCCCTTGCCGCACCAGGCCTCGCATGCGCTCCACCTCGTCTGGCGTAGCCGCGCGATTCACGGAGCCCACCACCTGGCTGCGGATCGACCCCTGGCCAATGAAGCTGGCCATGTTCGGCGTGATGCGCGTGGCCGCAAGTTTCGCGAGAAACGGCCCCAACGGTACGTCCGAACTCCCGTCCGGCCCTTCCACCAGCGTCGTCACACCCTGGCGCACGTAGTTGTCGGCGGTGGGCAGCTCAAAGATGCCCCGGCGCGCATGCGTGTGAATATCGATGAAGCCCGGGGCCACGACCATCCCGGTCACGTCCACCACACGACCCGCCGTGTCGGTTATGGATGGCGCGATGCGAACGATGGTGTCGCCCTTGATGGCGATGTCGGCGGTGTACCAGGGAGCGCCGGTGCCGTCGATGATGCGGCCACCGCGCAAGACAAGGTCGACAGCCGGTGTCTGGGCCGTGGTGAGGACCGGGAGCAGGAGCACGATCGGCAGCAGTCGTCGCATGCCGCGCAGTATAGGCCTGGTTGGCTTTCCGGTTACGTGGTGAATGTTTTCAGCCGCGCGCGTCCACGGCGAATGGTAAACCAAATCAGCAGGATGAGCAGGACCACAGCAGCAGCAAACGCGCCGGCAAACAGCGACACCGTGCGATAGAGGATGGACTCTGTTTCTGTCCTTGCCTCCATGACGACAGGCGTGCCGATCAGCCGATCGCTCAGGCGTTGCTCCCACGTGAGGATGTTGCCGCGCTCGAGTTCGCCTTCCGAGCCGTCTTCAAGCCGCCGCACGTTGTGCCACGTCACGCGGCTCGCCAGGTGGAGCTTGAACGCCACCAGTTCGCTCCCGTTCCAGTTCTGCCCGGCCGGCGGTTTCCCTGTGGCTGCGCCGACCGTCTGCGTGTAGCGAATCTGCTCCGGCGTCACCTCGAACCCATACGCCGACCATGCGAGCGCTCCACAGGCAGACGCCTTTCGCACATCGGCCAACTCCATCCGCACCTGCACGAACCGTCTTCCGCTGCGGCGCCACGGGCGGCCGACGCGGGCGACCTCGCACCCGGCAGCCTCAAACACGCGCCGGACATCCTCACTGTTGAACCGAGACGACGAGTCGGGATCGAGCGGAAGGTTGCGCAACGCCACCAGCGCCGGCACCGACGCGGAAATCACAATCGTGGCTGACCCATCAATCCCGAGATAGGTCTGCTCGTCGTATTCGTACTGCCGGGAGAGTGGATTGGTGCACGACGCCGCCAGCAGGGCCACCACGGCAAGACTGGCCAGCAGGAGGGACGGCTTCGCGACGCGAACACGCACAGCACGAATGATATACATTCTTCGGACCTTCATGCCGCGCCTCTTTTTGATTGACGGCAACTCGCAGATGTATCGCGCCTACCACGCGATCAGGAGCCTGACCGGGCCCGACGGCAAGTCCACGAACGCAATCTACGGCTTCGTGAACATGCTGCGCAAGCTCATTGCCGACCACCATCCCGACTACCTCGTGGCCTCATTTGACCTGCCGGGCCGCACCTTTCGCGACGACCTGCTGGCCGACTACAAGGCCAACCGTACGCCCATGCCATCCGACCTCGTCGAACAGGTGCCGTTTGTGCATGACGCGTGTGAGGCGATGGGCGTTCCGAACCTGACCTCCGAAGGCTTCGAGGCTGACGACGTGATCGGGACGCTGGCAGTGAAGGCCCATGCGGCAGGCTTCGAAGTGGCCATCGTCACCGCCGACAAAGATTTCTTCCAACTCGTGACCGATGGCCTGCGCATCTACAACCCGAAAGACGAGGGTACCTGGTACGACGCCGAGGGGGTGGTCGCGAAGTTTGGAGTACGGCCCGACCAGGTGGTGGACATCCTGGCGCTGATGGGCGACAGCGTGGACAACATCAAGGGCGTGCCGGGGATCGGGGAAAAGGGCGCGAAGGAATTGATTGGCACGCACGGCACGCTGGACGCCCTGCTCGAGGCGGCTGCCGGGCTGCCGCAGAAGCGCTATCGCGAAGCGTTGACACAACACGCCGGTGACGCGCGCGCCAGCCGGGTGCTGGCAACGATTCGGACGGACGTGCCGGTCGAGTTTGACGCTGAAGCGCTGCGGTATCGCGGCCCAGACACTGCACGGTGTTACGCACTGTTCTCGGCGCTGGGGTTCCGTACGATGACGGCTGACTATGCTCCGACGGCGGCCACATCCACACTCGACTACACGATTGTGCAGACGCCCGACGAACTCGACGCGATCGCTGCTGAGATTCGGGCGGCCGGTCACGTCTCGATCGGCGTGGTCGCCACCAGCGCGTCGTCGATACAGGCCACGCTTGTGGGACTGGCGCTGGCGACCGTCCCAGGCCGAGCACGGTACATCCCGCTGAATCACGTGGGGCTGACCGAAACACCCAACTTGCGCGCGGCAGACGTGGTTGCGCGGCTGGGCGCGACGTTCGCCGACACCACGATTGCGAAGATCGGGCACGACCTGAAGACCATTTCAGTCCTGTGTGCGCGCGTCGGGCTGCCGCTTGCGGGCTTGGACCTGGACACGATGGTGGCCAGCTATCTGGTGGACGCCACGGGGTCCAGCCACAGCATCGAGGAACTGGCCCTTGCGCGCACCGGGTACCGCGCCGTCACGTCTCAAGACGTGACAGGGCGTGGCGCGAAGAGCGTGACCGAGGACGCCGTGCCTGCCGCCGCCGTACTGAACTTCGCTGGCGAACGCGCGGATCTGCCCCTGCGGATGGCCGACGGCCTGCGCGACGACTTGAAGAAGTCCGCGCTCGACGGGATCTATCGCGACATGGAGCGGCCGCTCATTCCGATCCTGGCCGACATCGAACGCGCCGGCGTCAGGCTCGACGTGGCTGCGCTGGCGCGGCTGTCGGCGTCGATGCAGACGGAACTCGATACCCTGAGCGCGCGCATCTTCGAGCTGGCCGGCATGGAGTTCAACATCAACTCCCCGAAGCAACTGGGCGAAGTGCTCTTTGATCGCCTGCAACTGCCATCGTCGAAGAAGACCGGCAAGACAAAGACCATGTCGACGGCGGTTGACGTGCTTGAGGAGTTGGCGCAGACGCACGAGCTGCCGGGACTGGTGCTCAAGTGGCGGAGCGTGCAGAAGCTCAAAGGCGGGTACGTGGATGCGCTGCCGCAAATGGTGAACGCGGTGACGGGCCGGGTGCACACCACGTTTAATCAGGCGGTGGCGGCCACGGGCCGACTCAGCAGCAGCGACCCAGGGCTGCAGAATATTCCTGTGCGAACCGCAGCCGGCCGCGAGATTCGCGCGGCGTTTGTGGCGGAGCCTGGATTCGAGCTGATTTCAGCCGACTACTCCCAGATTGAACTGCGCGTGCTCGCCCATCTGTCAGGCGACGCCGCCCTGGTGCAGGCCTTCAAAGACGACGAGGACATTCACGACCGAACGGCCGAGCGTGTGTTCGGGCAGAACAGCGGACTCGATCCACACGAACTGCGACGCCGCGCGAAGATCATCAACTACGCGCTGCTCTATGGCAAGACGGCGTTCACGCTGGCGAAGGACATCGGCGTGCCGCAACAGGCCGCGCAGGAGTTCATCGACGCATACTTCGCGGGTTTCCCCGGAGTGCGCGCGTACATCGACAAGACGCTGGAGGACGCACGCGTCTCTGGGGTCGTGCGCACCATCTCTGGCCGCCAGCGGCTGATGCCGGAGTTGACGAGCCGCAACGGCCAGATTCGCGCCGCGGCCGAACGTGAAACGGTGAACATGCCCATCCAGGGCACCGCCGCCGACATCCTCAAGCAGGCGATGATCGACGTGGCCGCCGCGCTCATTCAGCACAACTCATCCGCCGCGCTCCCGAGCCGCATGATCCTGACGGTGCACGACGAACTGTTGTTCGAAGCGCCCGTCAGTGACGTGCCGGCGATCACAGACCTGGTGCGCGAAACGATGCAGAACGCCTTTCCCCTGTCGGTGCCGCTGACTGTGGACGTGGGATCGGGCCCGAATTGGAATGCGGCAAAACCTTAGGAATTTCGGGATTTGCTGAGGGCCACCGGTTATTTGTTTGTGGTCATAACTAGCTGAATATAAAGAACTTATATCGCACTTAGGCCGCTGGTCGCCCGGAAAGACTCTGGGGTGGCCCGTATAATTCCAACTCGTGGTTGAGCCCGTCATCATTTCCCGCGCCGAGCACACGATTTCGCGGCGCGACATTGATCCCGACGCGCTCAAGGTGCTCTATCGCCTCCAGCAAAGTCACTTCGACGCCTACCTTGTGGGCGGCGGCGTGCGCGACCTGCTGCTGGGCCGGCGGCCGAAAGACTTCGACATCGCCACCAACGCGCATCCGTACCAGATCAAGAAGCTGTTCAGGAACTGCTGGATCATCGGACGCCGGTTCCGCCTGGCGCACGTGAAGTTCGGGCAGAAGACGATTGAAGTGGCCACGTTCCGGCGCAACGTGCCCGACCCGCTGCCCGATGAGGCCACTGAGGTTGACGACCCGCCGGTGGTGGTGGCGTCGTCACCCGAAGCCCCCGGACGCGATGACCAGGACGGGATCATCCGTCGCGACAACACGTTTGGCACGCCCGAAGAGGACGCGTTCCGGCGCGATTTCACAGTCAACGCGCTGGTCTACGACATCGCGACGTATTCGATCATTGATTACGTTGGCGGCCTTGGAGACCTCGAGCGGAGGGTCATTCGATCGATAGGCAATCCGATGGTGCGCTTTGTTGAGGACCCGGTGCGCATGCTGCGCGCGGCGGTATTCAGCTCGCGGCTCGGATTCACACTCGACGAGCTGGTGCTCAAGGCCATCGCCACCCTCAAGCCGCTCATCGGCAAGGCCGCGGCGCCCCGACTGCTTGAGGAGTACTACAAGATTCTGCGCTCGGGATACGCCGAGGCCAGTTTTCGCACGCTCGACAATCTCGGGTTGCTTGAGTTGATGACACCCGAGTTGCGGAATCCGTCAGACGATGTGTGGGACTCGCTGGCGCGTCTGGATGCCTACCGGCGCCGCTTCGATGCGCCGCCACCGGAACTGACCAACGCGATTCTGGTGGGCGCGCTGCTGGTACCGGCCGGGCTCATGAGCCGCAAGGCGCCCGGGGCCACCGACACCCGTGTCAACTTCGGCATGTTGCCGATCGCACGTCGCGACATCGATCGGCTGGGGCAAATTGTGAGCCTGGTGCCGCGCATGCTGGACCCGGAGCCTTCGGCGCGGCTGACGCGCAGTCTTCCCGGGCGTCCCGCGTTCCGTGATGCGCTGCTCTGGCTCGAGATCTTCACCGATGCGCCCGACGAGCTCGCGGCGTGGATGGCGCTACGAAGCGTCGCGTCGGCGCCTGGTCCCGAGAGCGACGACGCGGCCGGGCCCGGTACCGGACGCCGCAAGCGCCGCCGTCGTGGACGCCGGCGTGGCGGTCGGGGAACGTCGGCGAAGACGGAGTAGCGCAGTCGGCTCGAGGGGCGAGTCAAAAGCCCGCTCACAAGGTCCCTGGCGCCAAGCCGGGCACGTCATGCATGACCTTCAGGTACACAGCGCTATGCCAAGCCCACACCCAGGATACAGCGGCGTAGAACGCAAGAATGGTCGCTGGTGACGAGGAGCCCGACGCAATCGCTGCAAAGCTGACCAGAAAGCCGAGTCCGGTGATCAGCGAATAAACGCTCCACGGCGTCTGCTTCAGACTTTTGAAGCGACGGGCAAATACGAAGGACGCCCCAATGAGGGCGTAGAAGCCGAGTCCACCGAAGACGAAGTGCAGAAGTCCGCTACGGCTCATGCCAGTCGACTCCAGTGCTGCACCGGGCGGGAAGCCCAACCCGGGATCAGCGACGAACACGCCGGCGCCGATCAGACCGACCCCGTACCCACCGAGCAGGAGGGGCGCCCACGTTCCGCCTCGGCTCCCTCTCAGCACCGTGCGGAGACCCAGTGCGCCGGCGATGACCAGGAAGCCACTCGCCAGGAAATTGAGAATCTGAATCCAACCAAGGTCGCCGTTGCTCAGCAAGCTCAGGGCATGACGCCGCGCGTCGAAGCCTTCCCGCGTCAAGACTTGGGCGAAGCCGATGATGACGTAGAAGGGCCCTGCCGCGACACCACAACGAAGAAGGTTTCGCGTAAGTCGATTGGCTGCGCTCGTTGTTGATGCGTTGTCCTGCATTCTTCCCTCGCTGTGTTCGCTGCGGCTAACCCTACCGGGCTGCAGTTGACGTGGGTCGTGAGCCCGCCAGGGCAGTTGCGGCACGGGCTAAAGACCGGAGTGTTTCGAGCAACTACCGACGTCCGCCAACGATCCAGATCGCACTCACGCGGGCCGCGCGGCTCGGCGCAAGTGTCACAAGCGGCGTCCGTCCCACTTCCACGCGCGCGTCGAGCAGGTTCTCGACGACCAACGCGAACTCAAGGTGTCGCACCTGCGCCGACACCCGCATGTCCACCTGAGTGGCAGCGGCGAGCTTGAACACATTCCGGTCGTCGTCAAACTGCGCGCCTACTGAACGAATGACCACACCCACACGGCCCCGGCCGGGGTGCTCCGCATCCACAGACAAGGTGCCGCTGATTGTCGGCACCTGCGGCAACTGATTGCCATCGAGCGCGGGTTCCGCAGACTGCCGGAACGTCGCGTCGGTCGCCGAGAGGGAAGCCCGCACCTGCACCCACGCCCACGGGCGCACGTCCGCGTCGGCCTCAAGGCCTCTCACGTGCGCCTCACCCGCGTTGCGCCGTTCACGCACGATTCCAGTTACCGACGGCAACGTGACATTGGCGATGGCGTCCTCAACCGTCGTGTAGAACGCCGCCACGCCGAACGTTGCACGCGACCGGCTGACCGTCAGTCCGGCATCGAGCGCCCGGGCGCGCTCGGGCTTCAGGTTGGCGTTCGGCAGCGTGTTCGTGCTGCCGACTCTGAAGCCCCGCACCAGCTCATTGAGCGTCGGCCACCGATGACTCGTCGCGGCCGTCGCGCGCGCCACCATGGAAGGGTTGATCCTCCAGGCCGCCGTCAGCCGGCCAACCAGAGCGGTGTCGCGCTCGTCACCCGGTGTGGGGGCAGCGCGCCACTCGTGCCGCACACCGGCACCAAGCGTCAGTTCCGCGCGAGGCGACACGCCCACCTGGGCCGAGAGCGACTCGCTGTCGTCACGCACGTCCATCGTGGTGGTCGCGGTGGGGCGGACTTCATCAAAATCGGCGGTCGCGCGCGTCGCCGCGCCGCGCAGCATCAGGAACCCCTTCGGAATCGACCGCCCGTACTCCACCACCGCCCGTGTTGTGGTGACGTCAATGAACTGCGTTGACGTCAGCGCCTCGGACGCTCGTCCAGTGGCCACGGCGGAAAACGTCTGCTCAAGGCTGTTCGGACTGACGGCCACGCGCGCGGCCCATGTGCTGCCGGTTCCCACTGACTGCACGGCTGCCGCCACCGTGCTGCCGCTGTTGCGGTTGTACTGGAGCGCCGTGCCGTTGCCGCGGCGGTCGCGGCCGCTGATGCCGGTCACCGTCCAACGACGCGGACCATCGGTCACGTCGGCCCGGCCAAACGCGTTCCACCAGTGTGCCGACGCCGGTCGGTCCACCGCGCCTCGCGACGCTTCCTCGAGCGGAATCTCGCCGGCCGTGTCCACCCACGACGCCGCCATCCACAATCCGGCGCGGCCCTTTGTGACGCCACCCGACACATCGCCAGTCCACGTCTCGCGGCTGCCGCCGCCAAAGCTCACCATCGGGCCCTCGCGCCTCGGCTCGGTCGAGCGCAGCCGAATGACGCCACCCAACGCGTCCGACCCGAACAGGTCGCCGGCCGCACCTGGAATCACCTCCACACCCTCAAGCGCGCCTGAAGGCACACGCGTCCAGGTCACCCAGCCCCCGAATCCGTCGTTAAGCGGCATGCCATCGAGCACCACCACGCCACGGCTGGCGCCAGACGCCGACAAGCCGCGCATCGTCACGCCATGGGTTGTCGGGTTCGCCGTTCGGGAAGACGACCGTCGAAACAGCGAGAGGCCCGCAACGACGCGCAATGCTTCGTCGGTGGTGAGGGCCGGCGCCCCGTCCAGGAATTTCCGCGGGAATGCCAGGGCGCCAGTGGCCGGATCGCGCTTCGCCGCATCACCCAAAACCAGAACCGATGCGGAAACGGCGGGAGGCGTCTGCGGTGGCTGAGTGGCCTGGGCCGGTGGCGCCGCGGCCTGCGCCGTCTGCATCAGCAGCAGGGCCAGGAGCGCAACACTCATCCATTCCTCCGTTCAAATTCCTGCATGAACTGGACGAGAGCGGTGATGCCTTCTTCGGGGAACGCATTGTAGACCGAGGCCCGCAGACCACCAACGGATCGATGGCCCTTCAATCCGTCGAGCCCGGCCGCCGTGGCCTCGTTGGCAAACTGCTGCTCAAGCGCCTCGGACGCCAATCTGAACGTCACGTTCATGCGCGACCGCGCGTCCACATGCGCGTGGGGCTTCCAGAACGCCGTGCGATCGAGTTCCGCATACAGCGCTGCAGCCTTGCGCTCATTGATCGTCTCGATCGCCGCCACACCACCAAGCCCCTTGAGCCACGAGAGCACCAAACGCAGGATGTAGATCCCAAACGCCGGCGGCGTGTTGTAGCGCGACCCATTCTCGGCCTGCACGCGGTAGTTCAGCATCGTCGGCAGAACGTCCGCGGATCGCGCCAGCAGATCCTTGCGGATGATGACCACCGTGACGCCTGAAGGCCCCAGGTTCTTCTGTGCGCCCGCGTAGATGAGACCATACTTCGAGACGTCAATCGGCCGCGACAGGATGTCGGAAGACATGTCGCTCACGAGCGGCACGCCATTCACCTCTGGGAGGTGATGCCACTGCGTGCCGTGAATCGTGTTGTTCGACGTCATGTGGACGTACGCCGAACCCGGCGTGAGCCGCAGTTCGGATTGCGCGGGAATTCGAGCGAAGTTACCTTCTTCGGTGGAAGCCGCGACCGTTGTGGCGCCCACCTTCTTCGCTTCCTTCAGCGCCTTCTTGCCCCAGTCGCCGGTGACGATGTAGTCGGCGGTGGTGCCTGGCGTCAGCAGGTTCATGGGGACCATTGAGAACTGCAGGCTGGCACCGCCCTGAAGAAACAGAATCTCGTGGTCGTCCGACACTCCTGCAATCGCGCGCAGGTCCGACAGGGCGCCGTGCAGGATCTCGTCGAACGGCTTCGAGCGGTGGCTGATCTCCAGCACCGACATGCCGACGCCGGGCAACGCCACGAGGTCGCGCTGGGCTTCTTCGAGTACTGGAAGCGGTAGCACTGCGGGGCCGGATGAAAAATTAAAGACGCGATGAATGCTCATATCTGGTGCACCAGCAGGCCGTCCCTCAGCTTGGGTTCAAACCACGTGGACTTGGGCGGCATGATGCCGCCCGCGTCGGAAATCGCCAGGAGATCGCCCACCGTCACAGGGAACAGTGCGAACGCGACGCCGGCCTGGCCCGATGTGACCATGGCTTCGAGCGTGGCCGGTCCGCGGGCGCCTCCCACGAAATCGATACGTTTGTCAGTGCGGGGGTCGCCGATGCCCAGCACCGGCCCGAGTATCTCGCGCTGCAACACTGACACGTCCAGCGCATCTGCCCTGGCGGTGCCGGCCGGTGATTCCGGAAGGTGAATCGAAAACCACCGGCCGTCAATGAACATCGAAACGTGGCCTGGCTGGGTCGGTTCCGCCGAACCGGCGGTCACCGCGAACCGTGAATGCAGCGCGTCAAGCAGCGAGGCCGGCGTGTGGCCATTGAGGTCCTTCACCACGCGGTGATACGGCAGGATCTGAAGCTGCGAGTCTGGAAACGCGACGCCGACAAACACATCCGCCTCAGGCGTCGGCACGCCCCGCTCGCGCATCGCGGCGCGTGCACGAGCCGCGCTCGCGGCGCGATGATGCCCGTCGGCGATGTACAGCTCGGGGATCGCGACAAACGCGTCCACGAGCACCCCGACGTCGGACGACGAGACTGGCCACACGGTGTGGCGGATGTCATCGGCTGCGGTGAAGTCGTAGAGGGGCACGCCGGTGCAGGCACACGCAGCAATGGCATCCACCGCCGCCGACGCGCGATACGTGAGAAAGACCACGCCGGTCTGCGCCCCGACCTCGATGATGTGCCGGGTCCGATCGTCTTCCTTGTCGGGCCGCGTCTTTTCGTGTTTCTTGACCAGGTCGCGTTCATATTCGTCCACCGAGAAACACCCGGCCAGCCCAGTTTGCACGTGTGCGCCCATCTGCTGCCGGTAAAAATACAGCGTGGGCTCCACGTCCACCACAAGCGGTGCCGCGCGGCACAGGTCACGCAGGTTGGCCGCCGCACGGGCATACACCGCGTCGTCATAAGGCGACACGGTGTCGGGCAGATCGATTTCGGAACGGGTCACGCGAAGGAAACTGAGCGGTTCGCCTGCCGCCATGGCGCGCGCTTCAGCGGTGTTCACCACGTCGTATGGGACGGACGCGACGCGGGACGCAACCGGAGGCGCCGGGCGCAGTGCCCGGAATGGGGTGAGCTGAGCCATGGCGGCTACTGACCTCGCGACGTCGGCGTGACGTCAGAGGCAAGGAGGGTGGTGCGGAGCGTGCCGAGCAAGCGATCACGCTCGGTCGTGAACTGCGGCATCGCGCCGGCCGGAATCGGCACGCCAGGAGGCATGTTGCGGTGCTCGGCGACCGGATTGACGTGTGTGCCGTTCTTGATCAGTTCGTAGTGCAGATGCGTGGCCGTCACCGTACCGCTGTTGCCGACACGGCCAATCGTGCGGCCCTGATCGACGCGCGCACCTGGACTGATGCCGGCCGAGATCGTAGACAGGTGGAAGTAGTTGCTGACGTAGCCGCTCGCATGACGAATGGAGACGCGGCGACCGGCGCCACCGGCCCAGCCGGCCGCGATCACCGTACCGGCCGACACCGCCACCACCGGAGTGCCATACCCCGCGCTGTAGTCCACGCCTCGGTGCGCGCGGTAGGTGTTGAGCACGGGGTGCAGGCGGCGATAGGAAAAACTCGACGTGACGCGCGGCTCGAAGCCGAGCGGCGACTTGAGGAACTGGCGCCGGAGCGACCGCCCTTGCGCGTCGTACCACGCCTGGCGGCCATCGGGTCCAAGATGCCTGATCGCGGTCAGCACGCGGCCGTCGTTGTTGAGTGTGGCGGCCGAGACTTCTTCGTACCCGGTGAACTTGCCGTCGCGCAGGACCCGGCCGAAGAGCACTTCAAAGCGGTCGCCGGGCTGCAGGTCGGAGTTGAAGTCCACGTCGCCCGAAAACGCATCCGCCAGGAGCAAGGCGAGTTGGATGTTCTCTCCGCGATCTTCGAGCGCGGCCCACAAGGACGGGCGCTCTTTGGTGATCTCTACGGTGACGGCGTCGATGATGACCTCTTTCGGATAGGCCACCACTTCCACATCGAACTGCGGCGCGGCCAGCGAACTGCCCACCTTCAGGGCCACCCGCAGGAACCGGTCGGCGTCCATCGTGTAACGGAACTCCCGGAAGAGACCGTCGAGCGAGGTCACGAGGTGGTAGGGCTGGTTGGCCTTGAGCCGTCGGGGGTCAAACTGCGACCGCACAGCGCCGACAATGGAATCGGCAAGATCGCTGGACGCCTGGTGGCTCCTGAGTACGCCCTGCAGCGTGGCATTGCGAGGCACCGTGGCCTCAATGATGTCCACGTCGCGGGCCAGCACCACGTCCTGGCGTCCGGATGGATCCGCGCCGCCACGGCCGCAGGAGGCAGCCAGCGACGCGTAAACCAATATGGGCAGCAGCCACCCTGCTTTCATCGCTGATTACCTTACCATCCCCCGGTGCCCGATCCGTAGCGCGAAAAGCCCGGCGGACCGTATCATTGGACCGGATCCGGACGCCCCGAAAGGACATCACATCATGAGGAAGACGCACTTATTGACGATGGGACTCGCCACCGTAGTCTTTGCGGCGGTGGTCGCACTGCCGCTGCGAGCGGCCAACGAGGTCATCGATTACGACGGCCTCGCGAAGATCAAGACGGAGGGCATGCAGAACTCGCAGGTGATGGACCTGGCGAGCTGGCTCACTGACGTTCATGGTCCGCGCCTGAGCGGCTCGGCCAACATTCAGCGGGCCGGTGAGTGGGCCGTTGCCGAGATGAAGAAGTGGGGCCTCCAGAACGTGGCCCTCGAACCGTGGGTGGACCAGACGCGTTTCCCGCGCGGGTGGACCAACGAAAAGTTCTATCTCGCCGCCGTATCGCCGCAAGCCTTCCCCATGACGGCGATGTCGTCGGCCTGGACGCCAGGCACGAACGGCCCCATTCGCGGCGAAGCGGTGCTCATCACGACCACGGACGGCGCGGACATCATGAAGCTGGCGGGCACCCTCAAGGGCAAGTTCGTGCTGACGCAGGCGCCGCCCGACGTAGCGGCATACTGGACGCCACAGGCGCAGCGCTACACCACCGAGCAACTGGACGCGATGGAGAACGCGCCGCGCGTGGCCGAACTGGGTCTGGCCGCACCGGGCGCCGCCGGCCGCGGCGCCGCAGGCGGACGTGCCGGCGGCCCAGGCACTCCAGGCGCTGCGCCCTTCAACCGCAATGACTTCTTCCTGAAGGAAGGCGTCGCCGCCGTGCTGACCACCAATGCGCGCGGCCATGGCCTCTTCACCATCGGCGGCAGCGCCACCGCCGACCCCGCCGCCACGCTGCCGTCCATTGTCGTCGCGGCCGAACACTACGGACGCGTGGCGCGGATGCTGCAGAAGAACCTGCCGGTCACGATCGAGGCCGACATCAAGAACACCTACACCCCGAACCCGACCATGTTCAACGTGGTGGCCGAAATTCCGGGCACGGACAAGGCGGACGAGATCGTGATGCTGGGCGCGCACTTCGACTCGTGGCATTCGTCCACCGGCGCCACGGACAACGCCGCCGGGTCGGCCGCCATGATGGAAGCGATGCGCATCCTGAAGGCGTCTGGCGTACGCCTGCGCCGGACGGTGCGACTCGGACTGTGGAATGGCGAAGAGCAGGGCCTGATCGGCTCACGCGACTACGTGTCGAAGCACTTTGCCGGGCGCGGAGCCCCACCACCGGCTCCAGCCGGTGCAGCGCCCGCAGCGCCGGGCCGCGGCGGTCGCGGCGGCCCTGTGGGTCCGCTGGTGACGACGCCTGCGCACGCGAAGTTTGCGGGCTACTTCAACATCGACAACGGCACCGGAGCCATTCGCGGCGTGTACCAACAGGGTAATGGGGCGGTCGGTCCGATCTTCCGCGCATGGATGGAGCCATTGCGCGATCTGGGCACCACCCACCTGAACCCGGGCAACACCGGGGGCACCGATCACCAGTCGTTTGATGGCGTCGGCCTGCCGGGCTTCCAGTTCATCCAGGATTCGGTCGAGTACAACACCGTGACGCATCACTACAACATGGACAGCTACGAGCGACTGCAGCCCGAGGACATGCGGCGCAACGCGACGATCGCCGCCGCGTTCGCATTCCTGACGGCAAACCGCGACGAACTGCTGCCGCGCAAAGCCATGGCGCCCGCCGGCGCAGGCCGAGGCGGGCGCGGGGGGCAGTAAGAAGAGTGTCGGGGTCCGGGGGTCCCGGGGTCGGTGGAGCGGCTGCGCCGGACTTCCTCAAAGGAAGCCCCTGCGAAGCAGGCACCACCGACTCCGGGCCCCGGGACCCCCGGACCCCGACTTGATCTTACGTGAGCGTAATCCACCCTTCCGACCGCGCGTGGCCTCCGCGAACCGCCGACAGATACGCCTCACGGATGGCGCAGGTGATGGGGCCCGGGGCGCCGGCGCCCACAGGTCGGCGATCCACGCTCGTGATGCCAACGACCTCGGCGGCCGTCCCGCACACAAACACTTCGTCCACCACATAGAGGTGATCGCGGCTGAGTTGCGACTCCTGCACGGGAATGCCCAGGTCCTGCGCGAGCGCCACGACGGTGTCGCGTGTGATGCCCTCGAGGATTGCGTCGGCGGGTGGTGTCACCAAGCGTCCGTTGCGCACGGCAAACAGGTTCGCGCCCGTGCATTCGGCCACGTAGCCCTGCGGATCCAGCATGATCGCCTCGTCGAAGCCGTTTCGCTGCGCATCGGTCTTGGCCAGGATCGAATTCACATAGTTGCCGCTGACCTTGGCCTTGGTCATCATCGCGTTCGGATGGTGGCGCGTGAAACTCGAGACACACGCCTTGAGCCCCTCGGCCACCGTGCTCTTCCCGCCATACACCGACTGCTCCCAGACCGTGACTGCGACGTGAGCCCTGCCCGAGTCGATCGTCAACTGCCATCCGCCCTCGGCGAGCCAGAGCAGGGGCCTGATGTAGCAATCGCCGTATCCGTTGGCGCGCACCGTGGCGCACACGGCGTCCATCATCTCGTCGATGGAATGCGGCAGGTCGAGAAAGCCGGCGATGCGCGACGAATCCTCAAAGCGCTTCATGTGTTCGCGCAGGCGGAAGACGCCGAGGCCACGCGGGGTCCTGTATGCGCGAATTCCCTCAAAGATGGCGACGCCGTAATGCAGACCGGCCGTCAGAAAGGGCACGGTCGCGTGTTCAGTGGCGATCATCTCGCCGTTCATCCAGGTGAATCTGCTGTTCATGTCTGTGCTCTACCAAATGCCAACACGGCCCGACACTGATGCAATCAGTCTCGCGCTATCGAAACCAATACCCTGCCTGAAGACCAGTTCCACGTTCCTGACATCGCCGATCGTGGCTGACGGGTCGCCGGCAATGACCATGAGGTCGGCCTGTTTGCCGACCGCGATCGACCCCACCGTCCTGCCCCGGCCCAGATACTCCGCGCCGTTCAGCGTCACGATGCGAATGGCCTCGACGGGCGTGAACCCGGCTTCAACCAGAAGCTCGACCGTACGCTGATTCGAGAAGCCCGGCACCACACCGCCGCCACCCGTGGGGTCGGTGCCTGCGATCAGAGTCCCACCGGCGCGCGCGAAGGCCACATCAAGTTTCAGGGCCTTCGGAAAGAGACGCGCATAGATCGATTCGGTATTCTTCGCCGTCCGCGCATAGCCCTGTTCGAACTGCTCCCTCAGCGGCGCCACCAGCACCTCGAGCCCCGGCGGAAGCGGCCGCCCCGGTGTGAATGTCTCAAACACCGTTGGCGTCGTGGTCAGCGTGACCTTCTTGTCGATGAGCTTGCGGACGAGCGCCTTGAAGGGTTCGCCGTTTTCGTCGAGGGCTGCGATGGTCTGCTGCCCGGTCCCCTGACCCGGACACACATCAGGAAGCTTCGTGGGCACGAAGTCTGTGGCCGCAAGGAACCCGTGCTCGAGGTTGTCGATGCCCAGGTCGGCCGCCTCGGCATAGGTAACCGAACATAAATGGCCGGTCACTTTGATGCCGCGCGTGTGGGCTTCGTCAATCGCCGCGCCGAGGTCGGCGCGCGAGATCTGCATGTACGCCTTGAACGACGTGGCGCCTTCATCTGCCCAATAGTTCACCTGCCGCCGCGCGTCGTCTGGTCCCGTGAGCGCGCGCATCTGGATGAAGGTGTTCGGGCCATTCAGGTACGGCGCCGTCGCGTCGATGGCCGGACCGGCCTTGCTGCCCGCATCGATGAGCTTCTTCATGTTGATGTCCATGAAGCCGTTCACATTGCCGCCCGTACGGATCGTCGTCACGCCGCCAGCCAGATACAGACGCACGAAACTTTCGCCGAGCTGTCCGTACACGCCGGGGCCGGTCGGGTAATACAAGTGCTCATGCACCATGACCATGCCTGGCATGAGCGTTTTGCCCGTCAGGTCCAGCACACGAGCCCCTTCGGGCACCGCCGTGCTTGCAGTTGGTCCCATGGCCGCAATCAGGCCGTCACGCAGGATGACGGTTTGATCACTGCGAACCGCGCCGCCCGTCCCATCAATGACTCGCGCATGCGTCAGCGCGACGACGGCGGCATCCACAGTTACGAACTGTCGAATGGCGTTGCCGACAGTCGGCCGCTGTGCGTAAGCGGTCACCGATGTGGCAGCCATGACCACAGACAAGATCCACTGTGCTGTTCGCATGGCGCGAATTATAATCGACGAATGCTTTTTCAGACGTTCGTCACCACCCTGGGCATTGCTCTGAGCGTTGTGAGCCCGGCCCCTGAAGCTCAGGCGCCCCAGGCGCCGCCAGCCGTCGTGCTCCCTGACGTCAATGTCCTGGCTCAGAAAGAGCCGGCGAAGGCTCAGACCCTGCCGATCAGCCTGACTGCGATCACGGCCGAGATGCTGCAGCGCGCGGGCGTGATGATCGTGTCTGACGCAGCCGTGCAGGCCCCCAACGTCATCTTCACCGAATTCACGGCGCGCAAGCTGAGCAACGCGCGGTTCCGCGGCGTGGGATCCAGCCCGGCGAACCCGGCGGTCACCACGTTCCTTGATGGCGTGCCGCAGCTCAACGCCAATGCGTCGAGCGTGGAACTGCTTGACGTGGACCAGATTGAATTTGTCCGCGGGCCCCAGAGCGCGCTGTACGGACGCAACACGCTCGGTGGCCTGGTCAACGTGTTGTCGGCGCGACCGTCACTCTCGGCATGGACTGGGCGAGTGATCGCGCCGCTGGGCAACTTCAACTCGCGCGACGTCCGGGCTTCTGTGTCCGGCCCCCTCGCAGCCACGGTGGGACTTGCTGTGGCGTTTGGTCATGGTGCACGTGACGGCTTTACGACAAACCAGGTCACGGGTCGGACGGTGGATGACCGGTCGGCGTCGTTCGGCAAGGCTCAACTGCTGTGGACGCCCTCGGCGCAGTGGGAAACGCGCGTGATTGTCAGTGGAGAACGCTCACGCGACGGTGACTATGGACTGTCGGACCTGGACGGCCTGCGCGCCAACCCATTCACGGTGGCACGGGACTTCGAAGGCCGTCAGGACCGCGACATCATGTCGGGCACGCTGCATGCCCGCCGCGAAGGCTCGCGCGTGAGTCTCACCAGCACCACCGGCGTGGTTCGCTGGAAGACCCAGGATGTGACTGACCTCGACTATTCGCCGCTGCCGTTCATCACGCGCGACAACACGGAAGAAGCCACGCAATTGAGTCAGGAACTGCGTCTGGCGTCCTCTACCGGCTCGCCGGTGCGGTTGTCGGACTCGGCCACGTTCTCGTGGCAGGCCGGCGTCTTCGGCTTCAGGCACAACTACGAGCAGGACGCCGTCAACACGTACGCTCCGTTCCTGCTCTCGCAGTTCATCACGTTCCCTGTCACCGAGCATTCTCCCCAGGGCACCATCGAGGATTTCGGGCTCGCGGCGTTTGGACATTCGACGCTGACGTTCAACAACCGGGTAGACCTCACACTGGGCGTTCGCGCGGATCGGGAACGCAAGACGGCTGACCTTCGGACATTCCTGTTGCCGGAGATTGCCCCGGGAACCGCGCTGGACGCAGAGAAGACCTGGACCAACGTCTCACCCAGTGCCGCCCTGACCTATCGGATCAACGACAGCCACAGGGTCTACGCCTCAGCCAGCCGCGGCTTCAAAGCCGGTGGCTTCAACCCTGTTGCGCCGCCGTCATCGAACATCTATGACGAAGAACAGACGTGGAACGCAGAAGGGGGCGTCAAGGCGACCTGGGCCAACGGCCGCGTGCGCACCAATGCCGCCGTGTTCTCGATCAACTGGACCGACCTTCAGCTGAACCTGCCCATCTCCAACGCGCCGGGGCAGTTCTACATTTCGAACGTAGGCGAGGCCACCAGCCGCGGTCTCGAGGTGGAAGTGGCTGCTCGAGCGGCCTCAGGCGTGGATGTGTTCGGCGCGTTCGGATACACCCGTGCCCGGTTCTCCGACGGCAGCCTGTCCAGCGGCATCGATGTGTCGGACAATCTTGTCCCGTTCACACCCGACTTCACCGCATCGGCCGGCATCGACGTGTCACGCGCGGTGCGCCCGAACGTTCAGGTGTTTGGCCGGGCCGAAGTTGTGCGCCACGGCGCGTTCCAGTACGACGACGCGAATACGGCCGGACAGAAGGCATATTCGCTGGTCAATATGCGCGCAGGCGTCAGCGTTCGAAAGGTCGCCATCGAAGCGTTCATCAAGAACGCCTTCGACACACGCTACATCCCGACGGCATTTGCCTACCCTGGTCTTGCACCATCGGGATTCGTCGGCGAAATGGGCCGGCCCAGGACCTTTGGGATCAGCTTGTCTGTTGGATTCTGATCCCGGTCCAGAGTCCAGAGTCCAGAGTCCGGCCTTCGTACGTAGCGCGGCCTGGGTCTCAAGGCCGCAGATATCCCGCGCGCTTGAGGCCCAGCGCGCGCTACGAAATGCGAGCCACGCGCACGCTATCCGCGCGGGAAGCGCTTCGTCAGGATCCGTCGCATCTCAGTGATTGGTTCCGTGTGGTCGTCCACCTGGAGCCGCAACACAACATCGTTGTGCAGCCACGGCCCGCCGTCTTTCTTGACGATGAGCATGGCGGCCGATTGCATGCCGCGCGTGTCGCCACCGGCGGCCTGACCAGCTTCGAGCGCGGCCTGTAACCGGAACGCCAGCCGGCCCTTGGTCGTCTCGAACGCCTTCACCATGCCTTCAACCACCGCGGGACCGGCCAGGATGTTGCCCTGCGCCGTGCACAGGATGCCCTGTTTGTGTCCCGCCCATTCACTGGCCTGCGGCCCGGTGAACACGGCAGTCTCACCGACGGGATTAATCACCGCGAACTGACGCCCTGCCTTCGGCCACGGTTGGTTGCGCAGTCCGGGATCGGGATCGCGCTCCCAAATCTGCTTCACGACGTCGGCGGGCTTGAGCCCCTTGCGCAACAGTTCCAGTGCCTGCGGCCCATAACTGACGTCAACAATGGCCTGTGTGGCTGCGGCACCAACCCCGGCCTCGGCCCACAACACCCCGTTGCCGACCGAGAAGACGCGTGACTGCACCGCGCCGCCGAGTTCACCCGACTCCGGGTCGTAGCCGAGGATGGAAAACGTCGCCACAGGATCAGCGGGCAGTGCCGGCCGCTGCGACGCGGCGGAATGCGAAACGGCCACCGCGGCGAATGCGGCAAGAACCAACAGGACGCGACGGCTGACTGTGTGTGTCGTCATCGAAAGACCTCCCGAATCACCTGCTCACGATAGTCGAAGATGCGGCTGACCTGACGCCGGACGATGGGCAACACGATCTCACCCATCGGCCATAGGGGCAACTGGTACTGCACGTGGTCAAGGACCTCGGTGCCGTCTGCATTTTCCACGAACCGGTGGGTATGAATCCACTGCCGGTACGGCCCCTTGACCTGTTCATCGATGAACAGCCGCGGCGGTTCCCACGTGGAGATCAGCGTCTGCCAGCCGAACCCGACGCCGAAAAGCGACAGTCGGTAGTCAAGCCTGGTGCCCTGTGTCATCAATACGGGCTGCGGGGTCAGGATGTGGAAATTGAGTTCCGGCGGAGTGATACGCTCGAGGTTGCCGGCCTCGGAGAAGAACGAAAAGACCTCATCGATCGCGCGAGGGATGACGATCCGGCGGTTGAGGTGGTGCGATTGTTCGATCATTGTCCCCTCAGCGCCGCACCGCGCCCGGGCGCGTGATGAATTCTGCGACAGCACTGATGAAGGACGCGTGGGTGTCTTCAAGCTGAGCGGCGTGATCACCACCAGGCAACTGTGTCCATTGCCGCTGGGGGGACCCGATTTTCGCGAAGAACCTGGCCGTTACATCGGCAGGCACGCCCGGATCGCTCGATCCATGCAGCACCATCGTCGGCATCGTGAGACGCGCGGGATCGAGGGCGTTGAATTCGTCTTCGCGGATCCAGTCCACGCGCACCGGATCGGCGGCCACCGCCTGCGCGGCGAACGCCCTCATTACAGCCGGGGGAGTCACTGCCGGCGAAATGAAGTCGCTGAGCGCGTCTTCGGGCGTCGTCTTGGCGAAGGCCGGACGCTCAGGTACCGGCAACGCTGCGTATTTCAGCCCCGGGTCCATCGTGAACCCGAAGAGGACCAGCGCAGACAACGTCACTCCGGGCGTCTGCGCCGTCAGATGCGCCACCGCGCCGCCCTGCGACCAGCCGAGAAGCGCGGGCGGTGGCAGCGACGGATGGCGCGCAGCGGCCCACCGCACCACCGCGCTCACGTCGGCCGCGGCCCGTCGCGGGGTGAGAAACCCGGTGGCATCCCGTCGAGTTTCGCCGTAACCACGCAGGTCAACAGCGTACGCAGCGATGCCCTGGGCCGCGAGTGAACTCAGCACAGACCGTTGCAGTCCGGGCACCTGAAGATCGAAGTCTGGACGGCTGCTCCACGTGCGGCCATGCACCAGCACGATGACCGCGCGCGGCGCGGTTGGCCCTCGCGACCACACGACGAGCGGATGGCCGTCTGAGAGAACGAGATGGCGTGCAGGCGGCGGCTGCGCCAGGGCCGCCACAGGAAGGCAAAGGGTGAGCAGGAACAGGCCCGCAGCCACGATGCGCACAGTCTACACGTTGAACTTGAAGAGCAGCACGTCGCCGTCGGCCACGACGTACTCCTTGCCTTCCATGCGGTACAGGCCCTTGTCGCGAGCGGCGGCAACCGAGCCACACGAGACCAAATCGGTGTAGGCCACGGTTTCGGCCTTGATGAAACCTCGTTCGAAATCCGAGTGGATTACGCCCGCCGCCTGTGGCGCCGTGTCACCGGCGTGAATCGTCCACGCGCGCACTTCCTTTTCACCTGCGGTGAAGTAGGTGCGCAGGCCGAGCAGGTGGAACGTGGCGCGAATCAGCGATCCGAGGCCGCTCTCGGCAACGCCAAGTTCCTTGAGGAACGCCTGGGCTTCGTCGGGCTCCAGATCCACCAGGTCGCTCTCGATCTGGGCGCTGATCACCACGGCTTCACACGCCAGGTGTGCCTTGACGTATTCCCGAACCTTGATGACGTAGGGATTGGTGTCGGCGGTGGCGAGGTCGCCTTCCTTCACGTTGCACGCAAAGATCGTCGGCTTGTCGGTGAGCAGGAACAGGGCGCGCGACAGCGCCCGCTCCTCCGGCGTCAGGTCCACCATCAGCGCGGGCCTCCCGGAGTCGAGCACCGGTTCCACTTTGGCGAGCGCGACTTCTTCGGCGGCCGCGGCTTTATCGCCGCGCTTCACGTCTTTGGCAAGACGCTCGCGGCGCTTCCTGACCGACTCCAGGTCGGCCAGAATCAGCTCGGTGTTGATGATCTCGATGTCGCGGACCGGGTCCACCGTGCCGGACACGTGGTGCACGTCTTCGTCTTCAAAGCACCGCACCACCTGCACGATAGCGTCTACTTCGCGGATGTGCGTCAGGAACTTGTTACCCAGTCCCTCGCCCGTGCTCGCGCCCTTGACCAGCCCGGCGATATCCACGAACTCAATCGCGGCCGGAATCACCACATTGGTTTTGGCGATTTTCTGCAGCTCGGACAACCGCGCATCGGGCACGGTGACGATTCCCACGTTGGGGTCGATGGTGCAGAACGGATAGTTGGCGGCCTCGGCCTTCCGAGTACGCGTGACGGCGTTAAATAGTGTGGACTTGCCCACGTTGGGCAGGCCCACGATCCCGGCTGTCAGCATGGCAGCGCTTCAGTTCTTCGGCGCCGGAGCCGGAGCGGCCGTCCGCGCCTGGCGCGCACGCGTCAGGTGCGGCACGACGCCAACTAACCGCTGGCAGACCATCAACTGGGCGCGATGGTGCATCTCGTGTTCTTTGGTGCCCATCAGCATTTCGAACCGCGTTTTGGACGGCGGATCGAGGGGAGCCGGGAAGCCGACGCGCTCGGCCAAATCGGACTCGCTCAGGCCATCGAGGAACGCGGCAAACGTCTCGCCGTCAACCTCGAGGGCGCGCAGCACCGCGTCGCGCGTGTCCATCGCCTGTTCAAAGGCCTTGGCCGCACCGATGTAGGCGCCAAAATCCTCGAAGGTGACAAACGTCTTTTTGTCCTGCCCATGCAGCTTGAGCTGCCAGGTGGTGGAAGCGGCCAGATGCGCCAGCATCTCGTGCACGCTCATCGATTCCGGCGTGGCGCGAAAGCCCCACTGCCCGGCCGGAATATCCATGGCCACCTGAATCGTGTTCTTACGCACAGTGCGGAACGCCCGCCCAAAGTCAGTACCGGAGTAGCTCGTCATAGCGTTTGATCGTACACCAAGGGGAACTGGGGAACTGGGGCACCCCACTTCCCCTCTTCCCCAGCCTCAGTTCCCCAGTTCCTAACTTCCTCATTTCCGTCTGAAGCGGTCCTTCGGCTCCAGCACACCGAGCGCTCCGTTTCCCTCGAGCCAGACTCTTGCTGCCGGATCCTGCCGAAGGAAGGCATCCCAGAGGGCCGTGCTGAGGGCCATGATCGCGCGGTGATGATTCGGGTTCCGCTCCACCTTGTCGCCCGGCAGATCGCGGTCGGTGAAGGCCGAGTGCTGACCGTCGAACAGCACGAGTTCGTACTTGTTGCCAGGCGGGAGCGCGGGAAACACCTGGAGCCGCGACTCGAAGGTGGCGCCACCAATCAATGACTCGTCGCGCGTGCCGGTCATGAGCAACCAGGGAATTGCGACCTTCCCGAATGCCGCCTGTGGGGTGCCGGCAGCAGGAACACTGGGGCTCATCACGATGGCGGCCTTGATTCGAGCATCGGTCAAACGGAGCGACGGAAGGTTGCTCGTCTGTCCGCTCACTGCCTGAGTGGTGACCCCACCAAACGAATGGCCCGACATCCCGACGCGCGCCATGTCCAACCGGCCGCGCAATGGGTGGCCGGCCTCATGAGTCCAGCGCGTCAGTACATCCAACACCGCCTTCACATCCTGGGCCCGCCACAGGTAGTTCTCGGCGTTCGCAGCGCGCTGCATCGCCGCCAGGCGCCGAAGCGGCTCCACGTCCTGCCAGACCGATTCGTCGCTTCCCTTGTGCTGGAGGAACACGGCGACGTATCCCCGCGCGGCCCAATGACGGCCGAGGAACGCCGACCCTGTGCGCGCGCCTCCCAGCCCGTGACTGAACAGCACGACAGGGGCCTCACTCTGGCCGGACGGCAAATAGACAAGGACCGGAATGTCTCGCCTCCGCTCATCGTCGCGCACAACGAGATCGCGAGGCTCGGGCTGCGCCTCGCGAGTGAGCACCAACGGGTCGTACGGCTGAACCGCGATAACGGCACCGACGACCGCCGCAGTGAACCAAGGGTGTCTCACGAGAGCGACCATCACACAACCTCCACAGAGCGACCTTGGGGACCTGGGAACTGGTGAGCCAACTTCCCCACTTCCCCACTTCCCCACTTCCCCACTTCCCAACTACCAGTTCGTCGGCTTGTAGTCCTTCAGGAACTGCCCCCAGATGTGCACGCCGGTATTGATGCCCGAGATGATGGGATCGACGATGCGGGCGGCGCCGTCGACGATGTCGAGCGGCGGATGGAACCGGTGTTCTGCCGTCTTGCGGGCCGCCACCTCCGCCGGATCCTCATCGGTCACCCATCCGGTGTCCACGCTGTTCATGTGGATACCGTCGGTCTGATAATCGGCCGCAGCCGTGCGCGTCATCATGTTGAGCGCCGCCTTGGCCATGTTCGTGTGCGGATGGCGTGTGGTTTTGAAGCTGCGGTAGAACTGCCCCTCAACTGCCGACACGTTCACGATGTGTTTGTCGCGGTTCGCCGTGCGCAGCATCAGCGGCTTCAGCCGCGCATTGAGCACAAAGGGTGCGACCGCGTTCACCAGATGCACTTCGAGCAACTCGACGGCCGGCACTTCGTCCATCAGCAGCCGCCACGAGTTGCGATCTCTCAGGTCGATCTGCTGCAGGTCCTGGTCCAGTCGGCCTTGCGGAAACAGGCTCTTCTGCGCCTGCAACTCCTCGGGCAGCAACGCCACTTGCGACAGCGCGGCGGCATGCGTCAGGCCGGCCACCTCCGACAGACTTGTCGCCAACGCGCCCTGGGGCGCCTCGGGCAGCAGGTGATAGCCGCGCAGCCCTTCATAGGCGCCCACGAGTTTGCGCACAGGCTCGGGCATCGTATGCAACGCCGCCGTTTCGCCGTCCATCATGTGCGCGTAAAACTCGGGAGGCCGGCGCACGGTCTGACACGCGTTGTTGACGATGAAGTCGAGACGGGTGCGGGTGGCGAGCATCTCGCGACAAAACGCCTCCACCGACGGCGTGTGCCTGAGATCCAGACCGAAGACCTCGAGTCGGTGGCCCCACTGATCGAAGTCAGGCTCGCTCGCGTAGCGCATGGCGGAATCGCGCGGGAACCTGGTGGTGACAATCAGGTGCGCGCCGGCACGCAGCAGTTTGAGGCCTGCCTGGTAGCCAATTTTGACGCGACCGCCCGTGAGCAGCGCGACGCGGCCAGTCAGGTCAGCCAACTCGGTGCGCTTCCGGAAGTTGAACTCGGCACACGACGGGCAAAGCTGGTCGTAGAAGTGATGCACCTGGGTGAAGCGGGTCTTGCAGGCGTAACAGTGGCGCTCATCCGCCAGGTGCGTTCTGGCTGCAGTGCCTGAAGCGTCGAGGGGCTCACCTTGTTCAGTGGCCGGTGGTGGAAAGACGTTCGGTGTCGTGAACACCGGCTTGCGCCGCAATTCGCGGATGCCCGTCACCTCGCGCACGTGTTCGTCGCGCTGCGTCCTTTCGACTTTCCGCAGGCGTACCACCGCTTTCACCATACGGCGCCGTGCGGCCTGATCGGGAATATAGACTGCGCCAACCGCGATCAGCAGGCGCTTTCGTTCATCCGGCGTCAAGGCCGCCAGCAATCGGCGGTCCGCCGCGATCGACTCCAGGGTTTCGACGGTGGATCGCAGTCGCGCGATCAGGTCCGCGTCAATGGCGTCTTCAATCATGGGCTACCGTCGGATGAGATACGCCAGCTTCACAAAGAACCCATCAGAGGTCCGACGCAGGGCCTCGGTAGCAAACCGGTTGGGGTCACGTTCCTGACTCGCGCCGTACCCGAGGAACACGACTGTGCCCGGTGTCGGTTCAAATGACAGCAGCCAGTCGGATCGCAGCCCCTTGAACGTCTGGGCAGCCCGCACCTCCGACCGATACTCCGCGATGACGCGGAAGAACAGCGACCGCCGCGGCTGGTACTCGGCCTTGACTCTGGGAATGGTGGACCGGGCAAACTCGGTATCGTCACGCTCGCGATGAATGCGCGACGACACCAGGCTCGCCTCGATTCGCGCCGATCGCGTCGGCCGCATCCCCACCGTGGTCGTGACGCGCGTTTCGCGACCGTCGGCGCCTTCCACGAAGATCGCGGTGCCGCCGGTCCGCACATCGACCTTGGCGTTGAACTTCTCGAACACGGGTGTGGTGACCGAGAATGTGCCGCTCAGGTTGCTCACGTACGGGTCCTGCCCGCCCTGCTCAAAGTGCACAAAGTCGCGCGCCGGCCTGGCGCTGAGCGACCAGCCGCCGCGCAGCGTCGCCGAAAGGCTCAAAGACTCGCCACCTTCAATAGCGTGTGCCTTGCCGAAATCAGAATAGCGCCAGATGCGGGTGGGACCGGCGAACGCCGTGATGCCCTCCACGAGCGAACCCCGGCTGCCGTAGTAGCTCACCCTGTTGAAGGCCTGGAACTCCACGATGTTGTTGCGCGGCACAAAGCCCGATGCCGCCTCGAAGCCTTCGCCAATGCCGCCGAGCTTGTAGTGGAATCCCCACAAGCGGGCCGTACGGTCAGCTTCCACTGTCCACATCGGCGCCGACACCGCACCACTGCCGTTGTCGGTCCACGACCCGCCGACTTGTCCGAGCACATAGTAGAGCCGCTTGAAGACAATGCGCGCATCGGTGGCAAGGACACGGTTGGACCCGCCATCGGATGTTCGATCGGTATAGGTCACGCCCGCCAGCGAGTCTTTGCCGACATCCCGACGGATGCGGGCCAGGTTCACCCACGTCCAGTCGGGCCCAGCCTCGTCCATCGCCGAGAGGAACGCCAGTCCCGTTCTGCCGACTTTGCCGGTGAGTTTGGCGCCCGCGATTGGATCAGCGATGCGCCGGGTGTACACCAGTTGCCCCGGCGTGGCGAACAGTTCAATTCCCTCAAGAAAGAAGGGACGCTTCTCGGCAAAGAACAAGGCGAACCGTTCGTTGACCGTCACCTGGGCGGCGTCCGACTCCACCTGACTGAAGTCGGGATTCACGGTGGCATCCAGCGAGAGGTTCGTGAAGCCAAGGCGCAGATTGACGCCAGGCTCCACATCGACCCCGCCGCGCGAAAACCGGCCATCCGCCGCGCGTGTACCGTTGGTGGCGCCCGTGACAAAGGGCTGCACTTCGGTCACGACCCCACGCTCCATGTCATGAAGCCCGGTCATCGTGCCGGTCTGGCCCAGGAAACTCGCCACCCGCTTCGCGTCCGTCCACGTGTCTTCTCGGCCGGTGCGCTGGGTCTTGCGCAGCACATTGATGCCCCACTTCACTTCGGCAGCCGACGGATACCTGAGGCTCTTGAAGGGAATCCGGACCTCGACAACGTAGCCGTCGGGGGTCAACTGGCCGCGTGAGTCGAACTGATAGTCGGGGCTGAGGTCCACAACGCCGCCGAAAGTGCGCCCCGCACTGAACGCGCCCTCGGTCTGCACGCCATCTTCCTGCGCGCCCAGCGGGTTCACGCCGAAGACAAAGGCTCGACGCCGATCGTTAAAGGTGTCGAGATAGATGCGGACAGAGTCCTCCCGATCGAGGTTGTCTCGATCGGCCTGCGTCGCTCGCACCGACGAGGGGTCGGAATCGTGCGCGATGATGCCGAAGTGCAACGCGTCGGGCGAATACCAGACCAGCACGTCGGTGCGTTCACTGGCCCGCTGGCTGTCTACCGGGCGATATTCGGAGAAACCCGTGAGCCGGGTCGCCTTTGCCCAGGCCGACTCATCCAGCCGGCCATCGATGACGACGGTGTCTTCAATGCGTGGAATAGAGAACGACGGGGAGCCGGCGCCATCTACCGCGATCGGAGCTTGCGGCGGCGCGGCCGCCTGGGCCAGGGCAAATACAAGAAGGAATGGCAGAGTCATCACCAGCCATACAGCATACCGCTGACTGGTGAGTGGTTCACTGTGTCGCTGTGCGTTCGGTCCGCATGAACACGAGGTACAAGACGAAGCTGAGCGCGAACGTGACAAACCACGCGTAGGTATACAGGTCGTCCAGAAGGCCCGGGCTGGGCACCTGTCCTCCTGGCGTCATGGCCGCGCGGATAAACCCGGGGGCCACCGGCACGATCGCCAGCACCAGCGCCGCCACGGCCTTCCAATTCGTGCCATTCGTGTAGTGGTACCTGCCGGCAACCTTGAAGAGATCGGGCACCGACAGCTGTTGCCTCCGCAGCACCCAGTAATCGGCAATCAGGATGCCGCCGATCGCGCCCATCAGGCTTGAGTACCCGATGAGCCAGGTGAAGATGTACGCCGAGGCGTCCGCGTACAGCTTCCACGGCATCATGGCGATGCCGATGAATGCTGTGAGCAGTCCGCCCATGACATAGGTGATACGCCTGGGCGCCAGGCTCGAAAAGTCATTCGCCGGCGACACGACATTGGCCGCCATGTTTGTGGTCAACTGCGCCACCAGCACGATAAGCGCGCCAAGAATGATCACTCCCGGGTTGCCGATGCGCGTGAGCAGGACGACGGGATCCCAGATGGCCTCGCCGAACACCACGACCGTTGCGCTGGTGACAGCGACGCCGATGAACGCAAACGCGGTCATCGTGGTGGGCAATCCCAACGCCTGTCCGAGCACCTGGGAGCGCTGACTTTTTGCATACCGCGTGAAGTCGGGGATGTTGAGGCTCAGCGTCGCCCAGTAGCCGACGTTTGCGGTCAGCGCTGCAGGAAAGAGGGCCCAGAACGATTGCTGTCCCTGCTGCAACCGGACAGACCCGTCCAAGGCCGCGCGCAGGCCGCCGGTCTGCCCGACGGCCCACCACAGGAGCAACACGCCACCTCCGAGCAGCAAGGGCGCAGACCAACTCTGCAGCCGGCGGATGCCTTCAAGCCCGCGCAGGATGAGCCACACCTGCACGAGCCAGAACGCGCCAAACGCGATCCATTCGCTGCCGGCGAGATTCCGCCAGGCCGGCCAGGCCGCCGTGAGCAGCGCGTCCAGCGCTAGACCGCCAATCCATGTCTGAATGCCGAACCACCCACACGCCACCAGCGCACGGAGCATCGCCGGCAGATTCGCCCCGGTCGTCCCGAAACTCGCGCGGCACAAGACCGGGAACGACACGCCGTACTTGGTTCCCGCATGCGCGTTGAGCACCATCGGGACCAGCACGATGGCATTGCCCAACAGGATCGTGAACAGCGCCTGCGCCCACGTCATGCCTTGCTGCATCAGGCCGGACGCCAGCGTGTAGGTGGTAATCACCACGCTCATGCCGATCCACAGCGCGGCGATGTTGTAGGTGGTCCAGGTACGCGCCGACAGCGGCGTCGGCGCCAGATCGGGGTTCCAGAGCGGGCTGCCGGACAGATCGTCAGTAGCCATCAGCGTTTCTCTTCCGGCGAGACGGCGTAGCCTTCGGCGTCATGGCCGCCGTGATAGGCCTTCGCGTCCGGCCGTCGAATCTTCGAATGCGTCACGACACGATCGCGGCGAATCCCACGGAAGTCCTCAAGGGTTGAGTAGCCGTGTTTCTCCATGAACGCGAGCATGTCCCGGTTGAGCGCCGCAATCACGTTCGGCCCAATCGCGTGATCCAGCATCGCCGCCGTACACACCTGCACGGTACCGCCACCGAGAAGGAAGTAGTTCAGCGCCTGGGCGAACTCGGCGACGCCGCCAATGCCGGAGAACGACCTGTCGGGGAACGCCTGCGTCAGTTGCGACATCTTGGCCAGTGACTGCGGCAGAATGGCCGGTCCGCCAAGGCCGCCGCTCGACGTGTAGCCGTCCACGTTCATCTCGAACTCGAGCGTGTCAGGGTCGATGAGGGTGATTGACGGAAACGTGTTCGACGACACCACCGCGTCGGCGCCGCCCAGAAACGCGCCCCGCGCTTCGATGACGATGTCGGTGGTGGATGGCGTGAGTTTCGCCCAGACGGGCACCGTGGCCACTTCCTTGACGACCTTGGTGACGATCGAGATCTGGGCCTGGTCCTTGCCGATGTTCGATCCCATGTCCATTCGATCCATGTGCGGGCACGAGAGATTCAGTTCGAGCGCATCGGCGCCCTCGTCCTGGCACGTTTTGGCCAGTGTCTGCCAGTGCCGCAGTTCCTCGTCTGAGCCGGAGCCGGCCATGATCGACGCCACCAGGATGCGCGTCGGGTGCGCCAGCTTGATGCGTGCGATGCGCGGCGCCCACCAGTCGAGCGGCTTGTCGGAAATGAGCTCCCAGTTCCACGAGGAGTGCAGCGCCATGCCGGGCTTGCGCTTCATTGACAGATGTGGCGACTCGGGCATGGCCCGAAGAAACTTCGTCTTCGGTCCATCGACGTTGACCACTGGATGCAGCCCGATCGTCTTGGTCACAACCCCACCCCAGCCGGCGTCGAATGCGCGCAGGATATTGCTTTCGGATTCCGTGGGGGGTGCAGACGACAGCAGGAATGGGTTCTCGAAACGCAGGCCGGTGAACGTGACACCGAGCGAAGCAGCCATGGGTCTCTCCCCTTCCGTCAGAACAAGGCCACTATAGCGCACGGGCGCGCCCAACGGAGCGCTGCTATGGGAAGACGGGGCCTCACACGAGACGTGAAGGTATGCAGGTGCCTTTCCTGGCGCAGGAACGGATTAGAATGGGCGCCTCTTCATGCAACCCAAGCGGCTCGCGCCACCGACCGTCGCCGACATCGCGGCCTTCCCTGCTGATGCCGCGCCAGTCAGGGAACACCTGGAACGGGCGAAAGGCACGTTGTGACACCAAACGTCGGCCGATCGTACGGGCGCGCTCATTGGTATTTCCTCGCCGCTCTCGCGGCCATCGTCGCGGGCTTCTGGCCGTCGTTCTTTCAGCCGCTCACTGGCGGCAGTCCGGCGCACACGGTGCATGGTGTCTCGGCCACGCTCTGGGTCGTGGTACTCATCACGCAGTCGTGGCTGATGTCGCGGGGCCTCGTGTGGTGGCACCGACGCGTGGCCTTCTTTGGAATCGCACTGCTCCCGGTCCTCGTGTTCAGCGCGCTCTTGATGGTGAAAGCGATGCTGGTGAACCCGCAGATGCCGCCATTCCTTCCGCCGCTCCTGGCGTTCATCGACCTTCCGTCGCTCGCCTTCCTGCTGGTACTGGTCGGGCTCGGCCTGAGGAATATCCGTACGCCTTCGGCCCACAAGCGGTTCATGGCGGCGACAATCCTCTTGTCTTTTCCACCCGCGTTGACGCGCCTCTACGCGCGGGTCTTCGAGCCCCACGTAGACTTCATGATGGCGCTGCACGGCAGCTTCGTGACTGTTGAAGTCATCCTTGTGGGCCTGATCGCCTCCGACTGGCGATCGCGAGAGCGCGGTGCGGCCTATCCCCTCTCGCTTGGGTTCTTCGTCTCGGTCCACGCGCTCATGACGCCGGTGACCGCGTCGGGTTGGTGGCAGGGCTTCCTCGCCTGGTACGGCGCACTGCTTTAGCGGGCTGCTGCAGAAGCATTCACACGCGGCATGAAGGCATTGTAGGTGCCGAGCCTCGGATCCTTCATGCCTCGTGTGGGGATCTTTGAGCAGGCTCTGAGATCAGAACGTCAGGCCCAGGTGGGTCTGCGCGAACGCCGCAAGGGCTCGGACCAGATTGCCGGCAAACGACGCGCGACTGTTCGCCGAGTCGCGAATGCCAGTGAAGTTGCACTCGATCTGCAGGCCCGGCAGGATCGTTGTGTGCCGGCTGGTGCTGTACCCACCGTTGAAGTAGTCATCGGCGCCCGGGGTTGGAATGGACGGGCTCGGCACGGAGGGCACTGCGGGCTCAAGCAACCCCCCAAGACTCGTGGGTCCTCGGAGCAGGGCCGAAAACGGGAGCGGTGACGACTGCGCAATGAGCCGCAGGCTGCTGGCGGCGGCGACAGATGATGCGTTGAGTTGCTGGTCGGTGCCGTCAAGTGTGGACGCCGACAGCAGGTAACCCAGTTCGAGCCGCTGCTTGGCGTGTCCGTGCCCGTGCAAGTCGATGTAGAAGCCCGTCCCGGATCGCTGGCGGGACGCCTCCATGGCCTGAGCAACAAAGGCGTGGTACTCGGTCCAGGCCTGAATCGCCTCGGCATTCCCTGCCGCGCCTTCAACCACTTCCCTGTTCGCGTCGAGCTTTGTTCGACGAAGATGCACGACGACCAGGTGCGGCGTGCGGCCAGCACGGGTTGCCAGCGCGGTCGAAATCGCGCGAGCCAGTTCGATGGTGTTCGAGTCGGTGACGGTTGTCCCTACTGTGCGGTTGGGGATCGATGCCGGCGTCAGCGCGCCGCCGTGCGGCACGCTGATCACGATCGGCAGATCACCCGGGATGTACTCGATGTAGTTGTTGATCCCGAAACATGAGACGCCCGGCGTACTGCAGGCGACGGGCGCCGGCGGCTGCGGGGTCGCCGGCAGGGGCGCGCCAGGCGGCGGAGTCGCGGAAGGCGCGGCGGGGCCGGCGCACGACAAGACTGCCGCCGTGACGACACCGTGGGCAATGGCGAGAAGTGTCCGCTTCTTCACTGTTGGCGAAGGCTAGTATACGGCGTAGACTCGGCCCATGCAGGCGCAGACCCTCTCGAACTTCATCGGCGGCCGCTGGGTTCCATCCACCGGCAGCCGCACGATCGACGTCCACAACCCCGCGACGGGACAGACCATCGCGCGCACGCCGCTCTCGGGCGGCGCCGACGTGAACGCCGCTGTGCTGGCCGCGACTGCGGCCTTCCCGGGATGGAGGGAAACGCCGCCCGTGGTTCGCGCGCGGTCGATGTTCACCTTCAAGGCGCTGCTTGAAGCCCACGCCGAAGAGATCGCGCGCATTGTCACGACCGAACACGGCAAGACCCTGGATGAGTCGCGCGGCAGCGTGCGACGCGCGATCGAGTGTGTCGAAGTGGCGTGCGGCGCCCCGTCGATGCTGATGGGTGACGCGCTGGAAAACGTCGGCGCAGGCATCGACTGCACGGCAATGCGCCAGCCGATTGGCGTGTGTGCGGCGATTGCGCCATTCAATTTTCCGGCGATGGTGCCGCTCTGGTTCCTGCCGTTTGCAGTGGTGTCGGGCAACCCCTTTGTGCTGAAGCCTTCGGAGCAGGTGCCCCTGTCGCAACAGAAGATGTTCGAACTGTTGGAACAGTGCGACCTTCCGCCTGGCGTTGTGAATCTGGTGCATGGCGGCCGAGAGGTGTCAGAAGCCATCTGCGACCATCCGGGCATTCGCGCGGTGTCGTTCGTCGGGTCCACTGCTGTGGCCCGCGCGGTGTATCAGCGGGCCACCCACGCAGGCAAACGCGTGCAGGCCCTGGGCGGCGCCAAGAACTTCATTATCGTCATGCCCGATGCGGATTTGGATCGCGCCATTCCCATCATCAGCGAGTCGTTTTTTGGGTGCGCCGGCGAGCGCTGCCTCGCGGGAAGCATCCTGGTGCCTGTGGGTCCTGTGCATGCCGACGCGCGCGACCGCCTGGTCGAATCGGCCCGCACCATGAAGGTGGGCGACGGCATGGAAGCCGGTGTGGACATGGGTCCGGTGATCAGCGCGGCGCACCGAGACCGAGTGCTCGGATATGTGGAACGCGGGGCGACCGAGGGCGCGAAGCTTGCCCTGGACGGGCGTCAGCGCACGTTGCCGAAAGACGGCTATTTCGTGGGCCCCTCGGTGTTCGACGCGGTCACTCCCGCGATGACCATCGGACACGAGGAGATCTTCGGGCCTGTCGCGGCCATCTGCCCGGTGGCGCGATTGGAGGACGTGTTTACGCTGATGGAGGCGCATCCGAACGCGAACGCGACGTCCATCTTCACGTCGAGCGGGAAGGCCGCCCGCGAGTTTGCGCATCGGGCGACGGCATCGATGGTGGGCGTCAATATCGGCGTGGCCGCGCCGATGGCCTACTTTCCGTTTGGCGGCGCGCGCGACAGCTTTTTCGGGGACCTCAAGGTTCATGGACGCGACGCGTTCGAGTTCTACACGGACAAGAAGGTCACGATTAGCCGGTGGTTCTAGACGGGAGTGAGCGAATGCCACGAAAGGTTCTCGGGGGCCTGATTCAGGCCGCGTCACCACTGACAGACCCGTCGCTGCCGATCGACAGGATCCGGCAGGCGTCGATCGACGCGCATGTGCCCTTCATCGAAGAGGCTGGAAAGCTCGGAGTGCAGATTCTGGGTCTGCAGGAAATCTTCAACGGTCCGTATTTCTGCCCGTCGCAAGACTCTCACTGGTATGACATCGCCGAGGCTGTGCCGGGGCCCACGACTGAATTGATGGGCCGCTTCGCAAAACAGTACGGCATGGCGATGGTTGTCCCCGTGTACGAGCGGGAACAGGCTGGCGTCTACTACAACACGGCCGCCGTCTACGACAACGACGGCTCGTATCTGGGCAAGTATCGCAAGAACCACATTCCGCATACGTCAGGGTTCTGGGAGAAGTACTTCTTCAAGCCGGGTAATCTGGGCTACCCGGTCTTTCAGACCCGCCATGCGAAAGTCGGGGTCTATATCTGCTACGACCGGCATTTCCCAGAGGGCGCCCGGCTCCTGGGCCTGAACGGCGCCGAGATCGTGTTCAACCCGTCGGCGACCGTAGCGGGACTGTCGCAGTATCTCTGGAAACTGGAACAGCCGGCTCATGCAGTGGCCAACGGATACTTTGTGGCGGCCTCCAACCGCGTCGGGACCGAGGAGCCCTGGAACATCGGCAAGTTCTACGGATCTTCGTACTTTGTTGACCCGCGCGGCCAGTTCCTGTCGGTGGGCTCTGAGGACAGGAACGAGCTGGTCACCGCCGAGATGGACCTGGACATGATTGAAGAGGTGCGCCGCACCTGGCAGTTCTTCCGTGATCGGCGGCCCGAAACGTACGGTCCGATGGCGGAGCTGAAGTCATGAGCATCCTCATCACCGGCGGCCGCATCATCACGGCCACCGACGACTACGTCGGCGACATCTTCATCGAGGACGATCGGATCACGGCCATTGGCACGACGCTGCCCATGAAGGCCGATCGCACGATCGACGCGCGCGGCAAATTCGTCTTCCCCGGCGGCATCGACGTACATACGCACCTCGACATGCCGTTCGGCGGGTCCACATCGGCCGACGACTTCGAGACGGGCACCATCGCCGCCGCCTTCGGGGGCACCACATCAATTGTCGACTTCGCCATCCAGTACAGGGGCCAGACGTTGCACCATGCCTGGGAGACGTGGATGAAGAAGGCCGACGGGAAGGCGGCCATCGACTACGGATTCCACATGATCATGACCGAGCTCAACGATCAGGTGGAACTGGAGATGGACGCGCTGGTGCGGCAAGGCGTGACGTCGTTCAAGCTGTTCATGGCCTACCCCGGCGTGTTCATGCTGGACGATGCGAGCATCTTCAAGGCGATGTTGCGGACTGGACAAAACGGCGGGACGATCTGCATGCACGCCGAGAATGGCGGCGTGATCGACGTGCTGGTGCAGCGGGCGCTGGCCGAAGGCAAGACCGCGCCGAAGTATCACGCGCTCACGCGGCCTGCCCGAGCCGAAGGTGAGGCTACCCACCGGGCGATCGCGTTGGCGGAGATGGCCGACGTGCCCGTCTACATCGTGCACTTGTCAGCGGCCGAAGCCCTGGAGATGGTGACCGAGGCCCGCGACCGGGGCCTGCCGGCGTTTGCCGAAACGTGTCCGCAGTACCTGTTCCTGTCGTACGACAACTACGAGGAGCCCGGCTTTGAAGGCGCCAAGTACGTGATGAGTCCGCCGCTCAGGCAGAAGGAGACACAGAACCGGCTCTGGCGCGGGTTGGCCGGCAACGACCTTCAGGCGATCGCCACCGACCACTGCCCCTTCTGTATGAAGGAAAAGCATCTTGGGGACGGAGACTTTTCGAAGATTCCGAATGGTGCGCCCGGGATCGAGACGCGCATGAGCCTGGTGTATGACGGGGGCGTGCGGACAGGGAAGATCTCGTTGAATCGGTTCGTGGAGCTCACGTCCACCTCGCCGGCAAAGATCTTCGGCCTGTTTCCGCGAAAAGGCACAGTGGCGCCCGGGTCCGATGCCGACCTCGTGATCTTCGATCCCGAGAAGACGATGACACTGCGGGCGAAGACGCTGCACATGAACGTGGACTACAACCCGTACGAAGGGCGCGAGGTCACCGGCGTGACCGAGACGGTATTGTCGCGAGGTCGAGTCATCATCGATGGGGGCACGTTCACGGGCCGCCCGGGCGCCGGATCCTTTATCAAACGTCAGCCGAGGTTACTGTGATGGGGAACAGTGGAAGCATGAGCGGCCCGGAAATGATCGCGCTTTCCAAACGCCACACCATTTTCGAATGGTCCGCTCAGGGCGCGATGGATCCGATTCCGGTGGCGCGGGCCAGCGGCGTCTACTTCTACACCCCTGACGGCAAGCGGTACCTCGACTTCAACAGCCAGTTGATGTGCGTGAACATCGGTCACGGCGACGTCCGGGTCGTCAAGGCTATCGAAGCCCAACTTGCCGTGCTGCCGTACGCCAACCCCTTCATGGCCACAGAGTCGCGGGCGAAGCTGGGCGCGACACTGGCGGGTGTGACGCCCGGAGACATCGACTGCTTCTTCTTCACGAACGGTGGAGCCGAGGCCAATGAAAACGCGATCAAGATCGCGCGCGCGTACACCGGCCGCCAGAAAATCCTGGCGCGATATCGCTCGTATCACGGCGGCACGGCGGCGGCCATTGCCGTCACGGGCGATCCTCGACGATGGACCGAACCCCCGATGCCGGGCATCGTGCATGTCCTGCATCCGTACCACGGCATCGAACGGGGCTGGGAGTCGGCGGCCGAGGCCCTTGAGTATCTCGAGGAAGTCATCCAGCTCGAAGGGCCGAAACAGATCGCCGCATTTATCCTCGAGCCCATTACCGGCACAAACGGCATTCTGATTCCGCCAGACGGCTACCTCGAAGGCGTTCGGGCCATTTGCGACAAGTACGGAATCCTCATGATCTGCGATGAGGTCATGTCGGGATTTGGCCGCACTGGCGAGTGGTTCGCTGTTGATCACTGGAATGTCGTGCCCGACCTGATGACCATGGCGAAGGGGCTGACGAGCGCGTACGTCCCCCTGGGCGCCGTTGGCCTGCGCCGACACATCGCCGATCATTTCGCCGAGAGGGTGTTCCCGAGCGGCCTGACCTACAACAGTCACCCGCTGGGATGCGCTGCGGCACTGGCCACACTCGCGGTCTACGAAGAAGATGGCCTCATCGCCCGCGCGAAGGCACGGGGTGTGCTGATGCAGTCGCTGCTCGAGGACCTGGCGGCGAAGCACCCTTCGGTCGGCGCCGTTCGCTCCATCGGCCTGTTCGGCATTGTTGAACTTGTGCGCGACAGGGCGAAGAAGGTCCCACTGGCGCCCTTTGCCGGGTCGGCACCGGAAATGTCCGCACTCGGACGTTTCTTCAGAGACGAGGGGTTATACACATTCGTCCGGTGGAACTCGTTCTTCACGAATCCACCGTTGACGATCACCGAGGACGAGCTGCGCGAAGGCTTCGCGATTATCGATCGCGGCCTGGCAATCACGGATGCCGCAGTGCAAGACTAGTGGCATGCGGCTACTGACAGCAGTCTTCGCCCTTGTGGCGACGCTGCCCGGCCTCGCGATGGCGCAGCCACCCGATCCGCCTCGGGCTGAACTCGGCGTTCAGGTGTCCACACAGACCGGGCAGGCACGTGCGGTCACGTGGTCTCCACAAATCACACTGAACCTCACGCCGATCACGGCGATTGAGGGCTCAGCGGACTTCCAGCTCGCGAGGACCGATCCCTTCGGCACGCGCACATCGGGGCGGGCGTTCAGTCTGCACTGGCGCCAGGCGCTGTTCACCTCGGGGCGCTGGCTGGTCTTCGGCGTGTTCGGCGCGGGCGACAGTCGGCAAGTCTTCGAGTTTCCGGAGCGGATCGTGGAAGGGCGTGACGGCCCCGAAATGTTCCCGGCGCAAAAGTACGTTGATACCGGTCTGGCCGTCCAGCTGGGACCGGCCGTGCAGTTCGAGGCTGCACCCTGGCTGGCGCTGCGCGGCGACCTGCGCCTCACTGCGGGCGACAACGGCGGACTGCGGGGCATGGTGGGGGCAGTGGTTCCGGTCGGGCGCTTCCGCGCGGGCGACCGGCCGGGCGTGTCCAGTCAGACGCCGCCCCTGGCCGCCTGGCATCGTCTGAAGGCGGGACGCGAAGTGTGGGTCACCACCTCGTCTGGAGCGTTGGTGCACGGCGAGGTGTCAACGATTTCCGACCGCAGCCTCGGTGCGTTGCGCAAAACCGACTGGCCGGCTCACGTACGAGCCAGGTCGATATAGTTCGTCACCAGCAGGCCGGTCAGCACAATGAACAGCGTCAAGGCCAGCGCGCGGCGCTCGGCGAGCAGGTCCTGCACCTCGGGCTGGGCCAGCCAGAAGGCCAGACAAAACGCGGCTGGAAACAACAACCCGAAGTCGAACAGATACGGGTGAATCGATACCGCCTGGGGAAACACGACGATCCAGAGGAGAGCTGGCGACCAGCAGAAGAGGAGCTGCCGGAACATGCGCGCGGCCAGAGGCCGAGCGAGCGCGAAGGTGCCGGCCGCCACGGCAGGGGCGGTTGCGATCAGCGGGTAGAAGCGCCAGTCTCTCCCACCTGCATCAAACGGGTGGGTCACGGCCTGAAGCATGGAGGTGAAGTACTGAGTGCCGCCATCGAGACCCGACCTGAAGAAGACGCTGCTCCCGATACCCCGCCAACCACCAAGCCACACCATCACGTACGGAATGACAATGCCAAGGGCGATCAGGACGCCAAAGATGAGCCCTTGCGACCGCCAGCCCTCCCACCGTACGCCTGCAAACCTGGTCCCGCCCAATGGTGTGGCGAAGAAGACAAGGGTGATAAACAGGCACGCGGCATACATCGGCGCAATGAGGGCGACGCCCACCACGGTGAGGAATCCCGCTCGGCCAAGCGGCCTTGCCTGAAAATCGAGCACGCTGATGAACGCCACGCCGATTGCGGCGAGGAACCGGTGGTGGTCCTCAGGATTTCCGACGATCGAGGCCACCCAGAGCGAAGGCAGCGTGGCGACGACCGAGAAACCCAGCACGACCAGGGGAAACCAGATCATCCACATGGCCACAGGGTCGGTCGGGCTGTCGCGGTGCGACAGCGACAGCGCGGCTGAGATCATCCACAACAGGACGCCGAAAGTCAGGAATACAACGACGTTCTGGCCGGTCGCATAGGGCACGCCCAGCCACGTCAGCGGCTTCATGAAGACATACACAAACCCCAGCCACGCCGGAGTCAGATGCTGATAGGCGCGCCCGAGCGCCACATCCTCCGGGACGTTGAACGACAGTCCCAGATGGCGGGTGACAGACGTGTTATCCCAATAGCCAAACGTCGTCGGCAGCATGACGTACTCGCTTGGAGACGTGAGCGCGCGTCTCATACTGCCCAGCTGAAGGCCGAGACCTGCCGACACGAGACACGCGATCAGCACGAGGGCGGGCAGAGTCGCGCGTTTCATGCCGAGAGCTTATAGCAGGTCTTCCACCCACGGACCGCCTTGACTCCACTCCGTCCAGCCGCGTACAACCAGATTGATGCGTCGAGACTGGCGGCCCGATGCACCACAGGAACTCCTGCTCCGTGCGGCCCTGTGCGAGACACCTGCCGCCCTGACGGCATGGCGCGAGTGGCAGGCCGCTGCCGACCACGATGGCCTGGACTGGGGTTCGCGACGGTTGCTGCCGCTCGTCCATGACAGTGTCGGGGAGCCGCAGGATCCGCAGACGTGGATCGAGAACCAGTTGCTCTTCCAGGAAACGGCATCGCTCGTCACCTTGCTGCGTGAGGTGGGTATTGAAGTCCTGGTGCTCAAGGGCGTTGCACTGGCTGTGCTCTACTACCAGGATGCCGCGCTCCGGCCGATGACCGACGTCGATCTGCTCGTGCGGCCCGAGGACGCCGGCAGGGCAATCGCCGCGATGCTGGGAGCCGGGTGGACCACTCGTTACCGTGTTCCAGAACGCCTGATTCCGTTTGGGCGAACGGTGGAGCTTCGGAATGGCAACGGGACACTCTGCGATTTACACTGGCGGGCATTCCGACAGGGACGGCATCGAGAAGATGACGATCTGTGGGAACGCGCGATCGGACTGGAAGTGGCGGGTACGGCTACACACACGCTCGAAGCCGCAGACCAGTTGCTGCTGGTCTGTGTCCACGGCACGGACTGGAACGACATGCCCTCAATACGCTGGGTCGCTGATGCCACGATGCTCATCCGCGCTCGTGTGGACTGGCCACGGGTCGTCGAGCACACACGAGGCCGACGCCTCATGCTGCAGATGGTCGATTCGCTGACGTATCTACAGCACTTCGCGACCGTACCTGGCGCCGTACTGGACACGATTCGACGAATGCCCGTGACGCGCCTGGAACGCCTCGACTACCGGGCCCGAACCAGCCCGAATCCGGCGCTGCATTCGCTTCTGCTCGTGGCGTTCTGGGAACGGTGCTGGCGTGTTCTTCCGGAGCGCCGATTCGGGAGAAAGGTCACGGTGTTCCTGCGTTATTTGCAGTCGCTCTGGAACGTCGAGCACCTGTGGCAGACGCCGTTTCGGCTGTTCTACAAGTGCCTGGAAGTGTCGGGTCGGATGATCTTTCGATCCTCAGCCCGACATCTGTGAGAGTTGCCGCATGTTGCCATGGCGGGTGATCCGCGGCTTGCTCCAGACCTTCGCAGCTTTGGTTCCCGCACCAGCAACGGTGCCGGCTTTCGGTGTGCTTGGCTTGCCAGCTGGTTTCATAAAATGATCCTAACATGCGAGGTCTAATCAGCACATGTCTCATCGTGCGCAACGAAGAACAGCTGCTTGCCAATTGTCTGGCGAGCGCGGCTCCTTTCTCTGATGAAATCGTCGTTGTGGATACCGGGTCCACGGATCGGACGCCGGATATCGCGCGGTCGTTCGGCGCGCGACTGATCCGCAAGTCCTGGATGAACTACAGCGATGCGCGCAGCACCTACATCGAAGCCGCACGATGCCGATGGATTCTCGTGCTCGACGCCGACGAAGCCATTGCCCCCAGGGACCACGGGGCCGTCGTCCGGCTTGCCAGAAGCCGGACGCCTATCGGCTACCGGCTCACGGTCAGGAACTACACCGACGAACACGACCTCATGTGGCGATGGTTCCCCAACGATCGCCGCTATCTGAAGGAGGAACGGTTCTCGCAGTGTTCCGGCTGGATGAAGACTCGCGCGTTGCGCCTGTTTCGGAACCTGCCGGCTGTTCGCTACCAGGAGGGCCCCACGCCACATCCGACACCGCTCGAGTCGTTGAAGCAGCACCGAGGCCTGATTGAGGACTGCGACGACGTCACGATCCACCATTTTCAGTACCTGAAGGGCGGCGCCAGATTCGTCGCCGCCAAACAACGTGAGCGCCTGAAGGGGGAACGCGCGCACCTGAAGCGCTTTCCCGGGCAGACGTACCCGTACCTCAACGTGGCCCGGACTCTCTTCGCAGAAGGCCGCGATGCCGAGGCGCTCAGGCACCTGAATCGGGCGCTGAAACACGACCCGGAGTTTCATGACGCCTGGCAGCTCCATGGGATGATCGACTTCGAAAACGGACGGTACCGGTCCGCCGAGCGGGCCCTGCGCCGTGCGATTGCAATCGACCCCGGCTCTTCCGACGCCTGGGCGTTGCTCGGCATGGTGCTGGTGGACGCGGGCGAACCGGTTGCGGCCCGTGAGGCACTGCAGACAGCGATCGGCCTCCACCCGGGCCACTTGCTCGCGCACAACTCGCTCGGCGTGCTCTATGAGGACCTCGGCCATCAGACCCGGGCGCGCCGGCAGTTCAGGACGGCCATGCGTCTCCACCCCGGATTCAGGCCAGCCTCTGCGAACCTGCGGCGCCTTGAGCGCTCTCTCGGGAAGACCCGCGCATGACCCTGCGCCGACTGGCCGGCCGTTGGCTCCGACGGCTCGGCTGGAGGCGATCCACCGACAGACAGGCACCGCGCGTGCGAGCATCCGAACGCCTGCGCGACGTCCCGACGAAAGTCACGATTCGAGACGATCGGACCCTCCTGGTTAACGGCGAGCCGTTTTTCCCGAACGGCCTGTATTACGCCAGAGACCAGATCGCGGATGCGAGTGGGGATGGCCTGCGCGCCTTGCGCGACATGGGATTCAACAGCGTCTTTGTGGATGGCGACATCGAGTCGGTCGATGACCTCGACCGCATCCATCGCGCGGGCTTGTACGTCTGCTGTCGGCCTGGAGGACGCCTCTACAGCCAGTTCCAGCATCTAAAAACCATCGTCGCCATCTACGGGGCTCACCCGGCACTGCTCTTCTGGGAGATGGACGATGAGCCGGTGCTCAATCATGTGCCGCTGGAGGAGACGAAGCAGGGTTGCCAACTGGTTCGCGCCATCGACCCGTTTCATCCTATTCTCTGCAACCAGTGGCTCTCGACGATGGCTGAAGAGCAGGAGATGCGCGACTGGGGACAATTGGCTGACGTTTATGGCTTCAGTTGCTACCCGGTTCCCTCGGCGCGATGGGGCAGCCGGATGCGGCTGGTCGAAGAGGGCTGGCCGCACTCGATCGCGGTGGTGGGCACGCAGACGAGGGCCTGGCGGTCATACGCCCCAGGCAAGCCCATCGTACCCGTGCTGCAGGCGTGGGCGTGGAACTGCCTCGAGGATGGCGACGCGGCGTATCCGTCGCTTCACGAGGCGCGCTTCATGACGTACCAGGCGGTCATTCAGGGTGCGAATGGCCTTCATCACTATGGCGTGGTCAATCCGACCCGGCCACATCTTGCTTGCGGCATCCCCCCGGTGCTGCGCGAGGACCTCGACCGTACCCACGCCGACTTCGAGGAGGCGCAGTGGCGCAACCGGATCTTCTGGACGTACTATTCGTCCGTGGTTGAGGAGATCGCGCGCATGGGCGCGGTGTTCACCTCACGCGACAGTGAATGGCGGCCAGGGCCCCTGCCCGCTTCCATTGAATATCGCGTGAAGCACCATGATGGGATGAACGTGATCCTGCTGGTGAACGCGTCGGCCGAACCGGTGGCGCTGCGGATTGAGGGCGTCACCGACGAGGTCGTCGAGGGGTTCGGCGTCAGGGTCTATTCAGGAGGAACACGGTGATTCCGACGAAACACAGGCACGTGAAGTGGAAGAAGACCGGCTCAACCGGCGTGCTGTTGAATCTGGTGAGTGGTGACTATTACGAACTGGACGGCACTGCGATCGCGATCTGGAACGCCATCGATGGCCGGACGCCGGTGGCGGGGATCGTCAGAAAGATCGCGACCGCGTACCGTGTGGCGCCAAAGACCGTGGAAAAAGACGTGACGAGCTTCCTGGCGGCACTGCACAAACGAACACTCATTCAGTCGATCGGAGGGCACGGGCTTTAGCCCGTACCATACCGGCGCCGAATGGCCTCGTCGCGGATCTTGTTGACGTCGCGATGCCAGTTCCGGTCGGTCTGCGTGAGGCTCGATGGGTGACGACGCCAGAGGTAGTAGACCTCTCCCCGCAGATATTTGAAACGAGCCACCTCGGCCACTTTCATCCAGAGGCTCCAGTCATCCACTGAATACACCGACTCGTCATAGCCGCCAACCTGACGAACCAGAGCCGTGCGGCTCAATGACCCTGCGTGGTTGACGGTGTTTTCGACCAGGTCCCAGGCGGCATGGGCATCCTTGCCATGGATCGCGGCCGGTCCAAGCACTCGGTTCCTGCCGTCCGTCATGACCTCCAGCACCGCCCCATACACGACGCCAATCTTCGGATGTGCATCCAGGTAGTCACTGAGGCGTCGCAGGGCGCCCGGCAGCAACAGGTCGTCGGCATCACAGGGCATCACGTATCGGCCGCGCGCAAGCGACAGCAGCCGGTTCCTGGTCGCGCCGGCGCCGCGGTTCGTGTCATTCCGAAACAGCCGGACCTTCTCGTGTCCCGCATACTTCTGCAAGCGCTGCCACGTCGCATCGCACGACGCGTCGTCGACAATCAGGAGTTCGAAGGAGCCGAACTTCTGGGCCAGAACACTCTGAATGGCCTCGTCAATAAATGTCGCAGCATTAAACGCCGGCATCGCGATGGTGACCTTCATCCGCCCCACCTCCGCTGCCAGCTTTCGAACATGAACAGTGTCCAGAACTTGTACCCGTGCACACGCTCGAGCCGGTCGTGTTCGCGCTGCATCCGTTCGAGCATCATCATGTCGAACAACCCGCGTCGGCGCAGCGAATCACTGAACACCGTGTCGTAGACCATATCGCGCCACGGTCCCTTCTCCCAAAGCCACACGTCCATCGGAATGCTGAAGCCCTTCTTGGGACGCTGGAGGACCTCGCTCGGCAACATGTCTCTCATGGCTTCGCGCAGCAGGTACTTCCGGACGCCGCTGCGGACCTTCATCTGATCCGGAAGCCGCAGGGCGAACTGCGCAAGCTGGTGGTTGAGAAACGGCACCCGGAGTTCCAGTGAGTGCATCATCGAGACGCGGTCGGACTTGAGCAGGATGTCGGACGGCAGGTACGTCTTCAGATCGTCCAGGAGTGAGTGCTTGAGGGGCGAGAGTCCATGAGCCGGTGCGGGACGTCGCTTCGTCCGCCTCCACACTGACGCGTACAGCTGGTCGCGCTCCTCCCGGGTGAAGACCGCCCGCGATGGATGACCATCCGACCGGCGCGACCCGTGCCAGGGATACCCACCAAATAGCTCGTCAGCCCCTTCGCCTGACAACGCGGTCTTCACGACCTGACTCGCCGCCTGGCACACAGCGAACATCGGGATCGACGACGAATCTGCGAATGGCTCGTCAAAGTGTTCGATCAATTGGAGCGCAATCTCAGTCGCCGTCGACTTCGTGACCAGAACCTCGTGGTGCCGTGTGCCGAACCGCTTCGCCACCAACCGCGCCCAGGGGCCCTCGTCGAAGTCGCCCTCTCGGAACGCCGCCGAAAACGTGTGCAGCCTGGTTTCACTCGCGCGCGAGGCGACCGCCGTGACCGTGCTCGAATCGAGTCCGCCGCTCAGTAACACACCGACCGGGACATCACTTCTCAGGCTGATGCGAACGCTTCGCTCGATCTCGTTCTGCAGTCGGGCCACCGGATTGGCGAGTGGCCTCCTGCTGGCAATTTCTGGCACCGGGTTCCAGTACCGCGTCTGCTTCACGCGGCCCCGCCTCACGGTCAGGACATGCCCTGGTGCAAGTTTGTGCACATGCCTGAACACCGTCTGCGGCTCCGGGAGCGCGAGTGTGCCGAAATAGCTGTCGAGGGCGCCCCGATCGAGTGCGCGATCCACACCGCGATATTGCAGCAGTGCCTTCAACTCCGAGGCGAACAGGAAGGCCGACTGGTCATGGTAGTAGTACAGCGGCTTCACGCCAAACCGATCGCGGGCGAGATACAACGAGTCGGCTGCCTCGTCCCAGATCGCGATCGCGAACATTCCCTCGAGGCGCAGAAAGCCGGCCACGCCCTCGGCCGCGAACAATCTCAGGATCACTTCCGTGTCGCTGCGGGACACGAACTGGTGGCCCGACTCCTCGAGTTCGCAACGCAGTTCAACGTAGTTGTAGATTTCGCTGTTGGACACAAGGCGCAGGGGGCGGGGGCCCCGTAGTGTCATGGGCTGTGCGCCACCCGCCGCATCGATGATCGAGAGGCGCCGGTGCCCCAGGCCAACGGCGCCATCAAAATGAAACCGCTCATCGTCGGGCCCGCGGTGCGCGAGCGCGCGCGTCATCCGCCGCACAAGCGCGCGATCAACGGGCGTCGCATCGAACTTCACCTGACCGCTGATACCGCACATAAACGCGTGTTAGGATTCTACCGTGATGAGCAGCCTGCGTGGCCGTGTGCCGGCCAGAGGCGAATCGGTTCAGTGGCGTGAGTTCGGCGCAGAGGCCATCCTGCTCGACCCGGTGACCGGTCAGTTCGCACAAGTCAACGACTCAGGGATGGCCATCTGGGCCCGCATCGACGGGTGTCGAACGATCGAGGACATCGGCCGGGAGATCGCCGGGGAATGTGAAGTCGATCCAGCGGACATTGTGACGGACGTTCAGGCGTTCATCGATGACTTGGTCGACAAGCGCCTGCTCACACTCGCGTCATGACCGACGCCTTCCGCATCGCCGGCGTGGAGATTCACGTCGAGACGGACGACGGCGCGCTCCGCGCACTGGTCATGACACATTGGGAGCCCTTTGCCGTTGGCCGCGCAGGCCGGCGCAAGCCCGGCGCCATCTTCCGTTTTACCGACCACGGTGGTCCGACGCTGTCCCGCCTGAAGACCTGGGCCTCCTTCTCGAACGACCGGGTCATCTTCCTCACCGACGGGAAGCGCTACCTCCTGACGGGCTATTGCTATGACCGTCCGTGGCAATTCGATTGCCGATCGCTGCCGGCGTGGAACGCCGATTTCGTTTATTACTACGTCTTCGAACCGGTGTTGCACGACGTGCTGAAGCGCCTGGGTGTGCTCGCCTGGCACTGCGCGGCACTGGAGCGAGGGGGGGCCGCAGCCCTTCTTCCTGGAGTATCGGGCAGTGGAAAATCCACCACCACCCTCAACCTGCTCACCTGCGGGTTCCGCTTTATGGCTGACGACGCGGCGTTCTTGCGAGTGAAGGGGCGAACGCTGGAGGTATTCGGGCTCGACACGGGCGTCTATGTGACGGAGCGGTCGTTGCGCCTGCTGCCAGAGTGGCGTCCATCCGTTCTACCCGGCCGGCATCGAAAGGGTCGGCAATGGAAATACCACGTGAACCTGACAGATCGACGATCGAAGCGCCGTTCGCCGCCTATCGTGAAGTACTTGTTGTTCCCGCGAATTGCAGAAGGCCTCACCACGAGGATCGAGAGGCTCACACCAGCTGAGGCCCTGCTCGAGTGTCTGAAGCAGACGCCCAAGGAGTTCCCCTCGTCGCTCATCGGACCAGCGGCCGTCGAGGCACAGTTCGAGATCTATTCCCTCCTCTCGCGTTCAGCCGCCGCTTATCGAGTGCATCTGGGCTCCGATCAGGATGGAGTTCGGACCGCACTCTCGCGCCTCTGATGAGCGTGCCCATTCTGTTCGAGATCCATCCCGCCACCTTTGGCGGCACCGAACGTTTTCTCTCGCTGCTGCTTCCACGCCTGGACCGGCGCCGCTTTGCGCCCATGGTGATTGCACCGCGAGCCGGTGCGCCTCTCGCACGTATTGCGGCCCTCGGAGTACCGACCGTGGTCGTCGAGCACTATTTCTCGCAACGCGGCATCCGGGCGATTGCGAGCGTCATCCGGGAACACCGAATCGGCCTGGTGCAGTCGAACTACTACGCCTCACACCTGGCGATGGCGGCCAACCTCGCGGAGGTGCCACACATCTGGCGCCTGGGCGGGCACGTCGGCGTTGGCAGCGGCGCGAGCAGCGTCGCGGACGAACATTTGACGCTCAAGATGATTCAACTGCTTTCACAGGTGGTCGTCTGCAACTCCCAGTTCATCCGCCACCAGTTCGGCCGCGCCAAGGCGTCGGTCCAGGTCATTCCGAACGGCGTCGAGATTCCCCCTGTTCGACCAGGGCGCAACCGGCAGGGACCGTACCGGATCGGCATGATTGCCCACTTCACGGCACAGAAGCGGCATGAGGACTTCATCGAGGCGGCCGCCGCGGTTGCCTCCGGGCGCGACGACGTGACGTTCACGATCCTCGGTCGCGAGTATGCACACGGCGAGAGCCGCCGCTATGCGGCCCGGATGCGGCGCCTTGCTCGCGACGTGCCTCGAGTGACCCTGGGCGAGTTCTCCGACGGCCACGCGGCTCGAGATTTCGACATCCTTGTGCTGCCGTCGATCGGCGAGAGTCACAGCAATGCCGTGCTCGAGGCCATGGCGGCGGGCGTGCCCGTCGTTGCTGCCCGATCGGGCGGTAACGCTGAGTTGGTGCGGCACAAGGTAACGGGCCTTCTGGTCGCTCCGCAGCATCCTCAGGCGCTGGCCAAGGCTGTGATCGCCCTCCTTGATGCCCCGTCAACGCGTCAGGCCATGGGTGCGGCTGCCCGTACAGATGCGCGTGACAGGTTCTCGATTGGCGGCTGCGTCAGGCGGTATGAGAATCTCTATCGCACGATCCTGCGAGGGACACTCCCTACGGCCGAATCGTGACCTTCTTGATCACCTGGGGTGTCACGGGCGCGCTCATGTTGCCATCCCCACCCATCCTCGTTGGGGTATTGGCAATCGCGTCAACGACGTCGAGGCCCGCGGTCACCTTGCCGAAGATCACGTAGTTGGGCGGCAGCGGATAGTCGTCGTGCATGATGAAGAACTGGCTGCCGTTGGTGTTCGCGCCGCTGTTGGCCATCGCCACAATTCCCCGGCGGTAGCCGGCCCGGTAGAGGGCTGAGTCCGCGATTTCGTCCGCGAAGGACGCGCCCCACGCACTCTGCCCGCCCGAGCCGTCACCCGCAGGGTCGCCGCCCTGGAGCATGAAGCCTTTGATGATGCGGTGAAAGGTCAGGCCGTCGTAGTAGCCGTGCTCGGCGAGCAACCGGAAGTTCTCCACCGCCTTGGGCGCATCAGTGGCGAAGAATTCAATCTCGACGGCGCCCATGCCTGTCTCGACGATCGCGTGTTGTCCGCCCGAACTCTTGGCGCCCGCAGGCACCCTCGGATTGCCGACCTCAGGGGGTGGCGGCGCCGCACTGCACGCGGCCAGCATCAACAGCACAAGAGTCAGACAACAGCTCAGTCGGCGCGATCTCATGGTCATCAAGTTAACACGAGCGCGGCCAACGAAGGCGTGAACGGCCGGGTTGCCATCCATGCCAACCAGTCCGATAATGAGACATGCACATCGTAGGGCGACGAACCGTGGACGGCCACGCCCTCGCCGACCAGGGGGCGCTCGCCAGGACGGCGGCGTTGCTGCGCGGCACCTCGGCGATCGTGCCTCGGGGCGTGTACCGATTCTCCAGCTTCGACGAGGCCGACACGTGGATGACCAACGCGATTCGGAGTACGCACGAGCGCCTGAGCCGGCCGACCTCCTCCGCCTCTGTCGGGCGCTGAATCACGAGGACGCACGGTACGTCCTGATCGGCGGCTTTGCCGTCATCGTGCATGGTGCCGGGCGCTTTACGAAAGACATCGATCTGCTGATTGATGACGCTCCCTCAAACGTGGCACGGGTCAAGCGGGCACTTGGCGTCCTCGCCGACAATGCGGCGGCGGACGTGCTCGACACCGACGTCCGGGATCACGTGGTCGTGCGCATCGCGGATGAAGTGGTGATCGACCTGATGGGTCGCGCCTGCGGGCTGTCGTACGAGGACGTCATCAAGGATGCGGAGTGGTTCGATCTGGAAGGCGTCCGCGTGCCGGTGGCCAGTCCGGCCGCGCTGATTCGCACCAAGGACACGTACCGGCCGCAAGATGCGATCGACCGCGCGTTCCTGGAGGGGCTTCGTAAGAAGGACGACCGGCAGTAGGCACTCACAGTGGCTGCGCTACTTCGACACGCCGCGGTGCGTCGTGAGGTACGTCGCGAAACTGCCGAGCCAATGTCCGCCGGCATAGTGCTCGCCGGTCACCGCCGCCAGTCCACTGGCGGCATGCGTTCGAGCGGCAGCCAGAAGCGACTGGCGGCGCGCGTCTCGCTCGGGCAGGCCCGAGGCAATGCCTTCGAGCATCCACGCGCGACTGAGGTTGAGACCGTCCAGGTGGGCGAGTTTGCCATCGGTCTTGTCGGTCACGACACCAATTGGCAGCCAGGTATCAGTGGCGGTCTTCGGCAGTCGTGGCAGACACTCCGTGAGCCACGTCGCAAACTCGCCGGGCTGGAGTACTCGTCGCATCACGTCTGCCTCGGCAAGGCACGGCGACAGAAAGTCCTGTCCGGATGGCTCGTATCCGATCGGGCAGTCGCGATCCTTGAGATGAAACTCTCGAATCCTGCTCTTGACGAGCACCTCGAGCGCCACGTCGTGGCCGCGCGCATAGTCGAGGATCAACCCAAAGGCGAATGCGGTCTGGGGATGCTCACCTTCGCGAATCGGATACGCGAGCCTGGGCAACCAGGCCTTCAGCCGGCCGAGCACAGCGGCCTCGAGCGGCGCCAGTGTGGCCGAGAGCCGAGCGGCCTCGGGCGACTGCCACTCGCGCAGTTCAGCGGCCAACTGCAGCAGCCACGCCAGTCCGTACGGCCGCTCGAACGACTCGCGCCCCGTCCCGTTCAGGTACGCCACTTCGTCGGCGATGTGTGCGGGCGTCAGATTCGCTTCGAGTGCGGCCATGGCATTCGCGGCGAACGGCGCATCGGAGAACGTGCGTGTCAGCCGGGCCAGCAGCCAGTGGCCATGCACGGACGAGTGCCAGTCGAAACACCCATAAAACGCAGGCGTCAGCTCATGCGGCGCCTTCACGTCCTCAGGCGAATTCAGGACGTGGGCGATTTTGTTCGGGTATTCCTTCTGCACGCACGAGAGCGCAAGCGCCGCAAACCGGCCGGCCGTCTCCTGCGAGAGGACGGGCGCAACCGTGAAGCTGACATCGGCGACTGGTGACTGGTCCCCGGATCCGGAACAGGCGGAAGCCACCAAGCCTGGCAGCACCAGAAGACTGATGATAATTCGAATGGTCCTCACAGAGAGGACTCTACCCCAACATCGCGCACGTCTTCGGCGCCGCAGATTTGCTCCCGAAGATACACGCAGCCGGCATCGTCCACGACAGGGCTGGCCCAAGGGGCGTCGCCGGTGTCACAATGACCCGCCATGCCACTGACCGCAGGAACCCGACTGGGCACGTACGAGATTCTCGCGGCCATCGGGGCCGGTGGGATGGGCGAGGTCTATCGCGCCCGCGATACCAAGCTCAACCGCGACGTCGCCCTGAAAATTCTGACTGAGGCGTTTGCCGGCGATGCCGATCGGCTGGCCCGCTTCACGCGCGAAGCCGAAACGCTGGCGGCGCTCAATCACCCCAACATCGCCCACGTCTACGACGCCGGGAAGCCCGACGCGTCATCATCGGCCGCCTATCTGGTCATGGAACTCGTCGAAGGCGAGGACCTGTCCGCGGTCATCGGTCGCGGTCCGATCGCCCTGGCCGATGCAGTCGCCATCGCACGCCAGATTGCCGACGCGCTCGAAGCCGCCCACGACCAGGGCATCGTCCATCGCGACCTCAAGCCGGCCAACGTGAAGGTGAAAGCGGACGGCACGGTGAAGGTGCTGGATTTCGGATTGGCCAAAGCGCTGGGGTCGGATCCGTCCGGCACGTCGGCCGGCGCGATGAACTCGCCGACGCTGACCGCACGCGCGACGCAGATGGGCATGATCATCGGCACGGCGGCCTACATGGCGCCGGAACAGGCGCGCGGGCGCGCCGTCGATCGGCGCGCCGATGTGTGGGCGTTCGGCGTCGTGCTCTATGAAATGCTGACCGGCCGGCGCGCGTTTGAGGGCGACGACATCTCGATCACCCTCGCGAGCGTGCTCAAGGAAGACGTGCGCTGGGACGCGCTACCGGCGGACCTGCCGGCGCCCCTGCGCCGTCTCCTCCGCCGCTGTCTCGAGAAGGATCCCAAACGCCGGCTGAGTGCGATTGCAGATGCGCGACTCGAGCTGGACGACATCAGCGCGGGCGCCGATCGGGACTCCACGCTCACACCCCTCGCGCCCCTGACTCCGGCAGTTGCTGTTCCCGCGTGGCGGCGCGCGCTGCCGTGGGCGACGACGGCGGCAAGCCTCGCGGCTGCGATCGGCATACTCGCACTGTGGGCGCCCTGGCGCTCGGAACCGACGCCGTCGCTGCGCAAGTTTCTGGTGAACATCGGCGCGAACGCGTCACTGCAGACCAACGTCGGCGCCGCGGCGATTCTGTCGCCTGACGGCACGACACTGGCGTTTGTCGGCCAGCAGGCGGGCGCCCTGCGACTGTTTGTGAGGAAGCTCGACCAGTTGCAGGCCGCCCCGCTTGCAGGCACGGAAGACGCGGTGAACCCGTTCTTTTCGCCGAACGGCGAATGGATTGCTTTTTTTGCCGGCGGCAAGTTGAAGAAGGTTGCGGTCACTGGCGGCGCAGCGCTCACGCTGTGTGACGCGCCGTCGGGACGCGGCGGCACGTGGACAGACAACGAGGAGATCATCTTCACGCCCAATTCCACATCTAATGTGACACTCATGCGCGTGTCGGCCTCGGGCGGCAAGACCGCCACGGCCTTCGGCGTGCTGAGCGAGGGAGCCGTTACGCAGCGCTGGCCGCAGGCACTACCCGGCCGGCGCGGCATCCTCTACAGCGAGAGCGCGAACACCGGCTTGTGGGACTCGGCGAATTTGGTCGTCGCGCCCGCCGATGGCGGCGCGGGGAAGGTCGTCGTACGCGGCGGCTACTACGGGCGGTTCGTGCCGAGCGGGCCGGGCGCGCCCAACCGCGCGGACCGCGCCGATGGGCACCTGCTGTACTTGCAGCAGGGCACGGTGTTTGCCGTGCGCTTCAACCTCGACCGCCTCGAGACCGTGGGCGAGGCCAGGCCGGTGCTCGACGGTGTTGCCGCCAGCGAGGGAACGGGTGGAGCCCAGCCGGCCTTTTCTGACGAGGGCACGCTGGTCTACGTGCCAGGTTCCGTAGTCGGAGCGTCCAATCCCATCAATTGGATGACGCGTGACGGCAAGACCTCTGTGCTTCGCGCCGCCACTGCGGATTGGTCGCAGCCGAGCTTCTCGCCGAACGGCCAGCGGCTGGCCGTGGCGATGGGCAGCGGCAGCAATAATCGCGACATCTGGGTGTATGACTGGGCGGGCGACGCCATGTCGCAACTGACCATCGACGCCGGCAACGACAGCAACCCGGTCTGGTCGCCGAGCGGTCAGCATATTGTCTTCACGTCGGACCGCAGCGGCGTGGCGAACTTGTACGTCGCCAACAGCGACGGTACCGGCGCGGTGTCGCGGCTCACCAATAGCCCCAACGTGCAGCAGGTGTGGTCGTTTCATCCCAGTGGGAAGTTTCTCGCCTTCCAGGAGACCAGCAAGGACATCTCGGGGATCGACTTGATGATCCTGCCTCTCGAGAACGATCCCGCCCGGGGATGGATCGCCGGCACGCCGACGGTCTTTCTCAAAACCCCGGGGACCGAGCTGCAGCCCATGTTCTCGCCCGATGGGAACTGGATCGCGTACTTCTCGAATGAAGCAGGCAACACGACGGATGTGCATGTGCGCCCGTTTCCGGGCCCTGGCGGCCAGTGGCGGGTGTCGAACGAAGGCGGTCGGTTCCCGCGGTGGTCCAGGACGTCGAACGAGCTCCTGTATCTGAACCAGGGCACGGTGATGGTGGCGCCCTATTCGGTGGTGGGCAATTCGTTCCGGCGGGAAAAGCCGACGATCTGGTCGCCGGCCAAGTACATGCCGCTGGGCAACCGGAGCCCCTACGACATCCATCCGGACGGCAAGCGGCTGGCGCTCGTCGCAGCGCCGGATCAAACCACGGACGTGCTGGACCAAATCGTCGTCGTGTCGAACTTCTTCGACTATCTCTGGCAGATCGCCCCGGGACGAAAGTAAGGGCAACGATGCCGCGTTGAGGCGATAGCCTCATTCTTTACCGCACTCGCTCTTTGAGACTCAGCCAGCCAGTTCACAATGATCTCGAACCGCGTCACCGGCTCGCGCCTGCGTTGAATGGCAAGGAACCGCCCGTTGGGCGCGACGCCGACGACGGTGAGGTTCGGACGCGCGAAGACGTTGCGAGGCTCGGAAAAAGGTGGCGGCAGCTCGATCGGACGCGCCTCCGGGCACATCGTCGGTGACAACAAGCCACTTGCCATCTGGAGAGAGAGACCAGCCACGAACGGCTCGGTCGGGTGGAATACTGACTTGCCGCTCCGGCGCTCCCAGCACTGACGTCTGATACAGACCCGCTTTCTCGCGCCAGGCCGAGAAGAACACCTGCGCGCCATCCTTCGACACGACCGGGCTGTAGTCTTCCCCTCTCGTGTTGGTCAGTCGTGCGCGGCGACCGGCGGTGACGTCGAAGGTCCAGAACTTTTTTTCGCGCGTGGCCTGTGTGCTGACGAACACGATGTGCCGGCCATCTGTCGATAGCCGCGCCGCCCCGATCTGCGGATCCTGGAACAGGGTTTCGATGCGGCCGTCGGCCGTCACCCAGCGACTGATAAGGCCGGTTATGTCAGGGACAACTCCTCAATACGGCCTATCGGCCGCCGCGATGTTCGGGTGATTGAGGGACGCCAGCACCTGCGCCTCGCGCTTGAAGCGCGCGACGCGATCCGTATCTGTCGCGAACGACTCAGGCAGAATTTTGAGCGCCACGTCTCGATCGAGCTTCGTATCGCGCGCGCGATAGACCTCGCCCATGCCGCCCGCGCCCAGTGGCGAAAGGACTTCGTAGGGGCCGACTTTCGAGCCGGGGGGCAGGGCCATGGAGTAACGGATTATAGGCGCCCGGGCGCCGTCGCGTGACACCGCCGCCGACCTCGCCGACTACTTCGCACGGGCCCCGATCGCGCGAAGCTCGTCGAACCAGTGCAGTACGAGTTTGATCGACGCTCGGTCTTCTGAGGGAAGCGCCGACGTCGACGGTTTGGTCCACACGAACGTCTGGCCACCCGGCAGGACGTCGTAGTTGAGCGGCGCGCGCGCTGATGTGTTCGTGGGCAACAACGCGACCAACGGTACTGCCTTCCCGAATGTGGGCGTCAGTCCAAGCGTGACGGGCGCGGACACGACACGCGACCCCGAGATCCCGAAGTAGAACAACTCGTCGCCGCGAGGCGACCAGAACGGGTGGTGTCCGGCCTCGCCATCGGGCGACACCTGGTACATCGCGCCGGTCGCCGGCACAGGCTGTACAAAAATCCGGGCACTGAAGCCCAGGTCCGCGGTCCGGCTCGTATAGGCCACCCATTGCCCGTTGGGTGAAAACGCGGCATTCAAGGGATCGGTCGAGGCCAGATCGCCAAACCGCTCGGTCTTCTTCGCCGCCCACGAGTAGAACCAGAGCTGCACCCCATCGTTCGCCACTCTCGAGAACCCAAGGTATCGGTCGTCACTGGACCAGGACTCCGCATGGTGCTCGGTGCCGGGCTCTGCCGTGGTCAATCGTTCCTCGTCACCATGACCATCGGCCCGTCGCACGAAGAGGCCGCGGCCGCCGTCGCGCGCCGACTCGAACGCGATCCGGTCGCCAGTGGGCGACCACACCGGCATCCGATTGCTGCCGGTAAAGGTCAGCTTGCGCGGGGCGATCTTCCCTGCCACATCGTAAATCCAGATGGCCGAGGTCTCCCCTTCCGTCACCGTCACGGCCAACTGCTTTCCGCTCGGCGAGATCCGCGGCGACTTGTACCGCCTGGGCACGGCCTCAATCACGCGTTCGACACCCAGGCGACTGGTTTGGACCAGCGTCCCCTTGTCAGAGAGGTCGACCGGCCCAGGCACGTAGGCCAGCGTTCCTGAATCCGAGATCCCCGCCACCATGTTGTAGGATCGGCGGCCCGAGGTCGAGCCACGATCGATCCCCTGCACCAGGGCACGTGGCAGACCGCTGACGCGCCGGCTGGTGGGATCAAATGCCACCCCGAACATGACGCCGCCCACCGCGTAGACCAGGTGCCCGGTCGGCAGATACCGTCCATCGCTTCCCAGAGGGAAGACGACGTCCCGCGTTCCGGATGCGATCGACTGCGCGACAATTTTTGCCTGGTCCCAATCTGGCCGCGGCGTTCCGATCGCGAGCGTGAACAAGATCACGTCGCCATCGGGCATCATCTGAGGCCTGGCGGCATGTTCGCCCGGCTGCAGCACAACGACTTGCGCGGGCGCTCCGCCGCCGGCTGCCAGACGCACGATCCCTTTCTCGCCGAGGCCCACGAGCAAGTCATCGCCATCCCAGGTGATCCCGAACGGTAGGCCGGCAAGCGTGGCGAGATCAAGCGGCACGCCTCCGGCCGCCGGCATGCGCTTCACGACGTTCCCCACGCTGAACACCAGCGATTCACCATCGGTCGAGAAGATGAGGTTCGCCAGTCCTGCCGCGTCCACGCCAGCGACGGACGTCGCCTGAAAACTGTCGAGTGATCGCAGCAGGAGCTGTCCACCTGTTACTGCCGCCACGCGGCGGCCGTCAGGCGATATCGCAAGGCGACCGGAATAACCCGGGAGATCCATCGACAGGCGTCCCACGAGGCGATCGGTCTGTGAGGGGGCGCCCCAATTGCTGAGGAGCGCACCGACCACCGCGGCGCCGCCGAGCGCACTGCCGAGCAGCGGCCACGCTCGTTGCCACAGCGCCGGCCTCGCCGCGACAGGTACTACGGGTGAAACCACGTCAGCGTCTCCGGCACTCGTCAACGCGACGCGCGCTTCGCCGATATGTTGCAAACGCGTCTTCGGGTTGCGATCGAGACAACGCCCGATGAGGCGGCGAATATGTGCAGGCGTTCCGGCCGGCAGCGCTGCGATGTCGATCTCTGCGCGCAGAACCGCGGCCAGCACTTCACTCACGGTCTCAGCTTTGAAGAGCTGTTGCCCGGTGAGCATTTCGTAACACACCACACCGAACGCCCAGATGTCCGCGCGGTGATCGACCGGGCGGCCCTTTGCCTGCTCCGGACTCATGTAGGCCGCCGTGCCGAGGATCATGCCCATGGCGGTCATCGCGGGTGACGTCATGGTTGGAGATTCGTAGGGCGTGGCTTTAGCCACGCCATCCACGCCAGGGTCGGCGCGGCTAAAGCCACGCCCTACGGGTTCCATCGCCTTCGCGAGCCCGAAGTCCAGCACCTTCACCGTGCCGTCGGCGCGCACCTTGATGTTCGCCGGCTTGAGGTCGCGATGGACGATGCCCTGCTCGTGCGCCGCCTCGAGCGCCTCGGCGATCTGCCGCGCGATGGGGAGCGCGTCGACGAGCGGCATCCCTGTCGTACGTAGGGCGGCCTGGGCGTCAAGGCCGCCGATCATCTCCGACAGATCGTCGCCCTCGACCAGTTCCATCACGAGCGCGAGGCCTCCCGAAAAGACACCCGACGTCTTTTCGATCCCGTAAATCGCCGCGATGTTCGGGTGATTGAGTGACGCCAGCACCTGCGCCTCGCGCTCGTGATGGAACTGGTCGAGGGCGACGATCTGT
>CAZAZR010000005.1:0-15235 GCA_964489685.1 uncultured Solibacteraceae bacterium
CCGGCCGCGCCGACCACCGGGAAATAGTGCTGATGATGGATTAACGTCGTGGTCAGCACCTCGGCGGGCAACGAGAGAAAGTCCTCCGAGAACGTGCCCGACACCACTGATGGGTACTCCACCAGGTCCGGCACTTCGTCGAGCAGCGCTTCGGCCTGCGCCGACTCGTGCAACATCACGTGGCCACCCACTTTTCGTGCGTAGCCATCCAGTTCGCGCACGATGCGATCGCGCCGCTCGATGCGCGACAGGAAGACGAAATTCTCCGCCAGCTTCTTCTTGTATTCGTCGAAGCCCCGCACCTTGATGGCGCGCCCCGCGCGGCCGCTCGTCGCAAGAAAGCGATGACCATACGTCACCGCGCCGGAGGCCACATCCTGCACCTTGACACTGGCCGCAAGCAACGTGCGGGCAATGGTGTACGGCACCACCCGCCCGCCATAGAGAAACAGGAGCCAGCGGATCGGCCGCCCGAACAACAGCTCGCCCTTGCCGTCGTGCAACTCCGCGTCCCAGTGCATCTGCTTCGGAAACGGCAATGTCCGCAACAACTGCGTCAGCACATCCGGCAACACGTCCACGGTGGCGCGGCCGCGGCTCTTCCTTTCGAAGGCCAGGTAACGGCCCTTAGGCGTGTCGATCTGCGTCAGGGCCGAAAACTCCACGCCCTGCTTTTTCGCAAATCCCAGCGCCGCCGGCGTGGGCTGCCCGTCGGCGCCAAACGCCGCGGCCACAGGGGGCCCGGTCAGGGTCTCGTCGCGGTCGTCCTGCCGGTCCACCAGTGACGGCACACACGCCGCCAGTCGCCGTGGTGTGCCATGCACTTCAATGGCTTCGGTGGAGGGCAGACCGTGCGCCTTGAGGGCCGCGCGCAGCGTCTCGCCCATCTGGTGCATCAGTGGCGGCAGCCACGAGGCGGGCAATTCCTCGAGGCCAAGCTCGATGAGAAGTTCACGATCCATGGTTCGACTCCCTTCGGTCGCTCACCACGGGTGCATCGCCTTGCGCCATCGGATTGGCGACCCAGGCTCTGGCGATCGCGACGGCCAACTGACGGACCCTCAGGATGTACGCGGTCCGTTCGGTTACGCCGATGCTGCCGCTCGAGTCGAGCAGGTTAAACGCGTGCGAACACTTGAGGCAGTAGTCGAGCGCCGGCAGCACCAGCCCGGACTTCAACAACGCCCAGGCAAAGTCGTAGTACTGGGTGAACAGGTCGCGATGAAACTGCCCGAACTTGCCATCAGGCATCTCGACATGCGCGAATGCGTATTTGGACTGCTCCACCTCGTCACGCATCCGCACGGTGCCGTACTTCACGCCCCGCGCCCACTCCAGATCAAACAGGTTGTCGACGCCTTGCAGCGACATCGCGAACCGTTCCAACCCATAGGTGAGTTCAACCGCCACGGGCGCCAGGTCAATGCCGCCCGCCTGCTGGAAATACGTGAACTGCGTGATTTCCAGTCCGTCGTACAACACCTGCCAGCCAATGCCCCACGCACCCAGCGTGGGTGACTCCCAGTTGTCTTCTTCAAACCGCACGTCATGCGCACGCAGGTCAATGCCGCACGCTTCCAGGCTCTGCAAATACAAATCCTGCGCATCGTCTGGAGCGGGCTTGAGGATGACCTGAAACTGATGGTGCTTGAGCAGGCGGTTCGGATTTTCGCCGAAGCGGCCATCCGCCGGTCGCCGGCACGGCTGCACATACGCCACGTTCCAGGAGTCGGGACCGAGTACGCGCAGGAACGTCTCGGGGTGCATGGTGCCGGCCCCCATCTCGGTGTCCATCGGCTGTTGAATCAGGCATCCCTGCGCCGACCAATAGTCTGAAAGCTTGAAAATCAGATCTTGAAACGTCACAACTGCGGCCTCAATTCCCTTACCACTCGCGCCGATCGCAAGTCTTTCTCCAAGTGCATCGCAATCAATCGCGCATGCACCGCTTCCAGTTCCCGTAACGCCCCCGCGTCGGCGCCGGCATCCGTCACCGCGGCCGGGGTCGCCGTCGCCGCGCGACGCAACAATCCCATCGCCTCGCGCGAGACTCTCAACGCACCGGTTCCGCACCGGCCACAGACCATGTGCCACTCCCCGGTCACCAGCACCGCGCCCTCGTCGAGCGACTGACCGCAACGCGCGCAACGGTCCAGCGACGGATACACCCCTTCAAGCCGCAGCAGCCAGTACTCGAAGTAGCGCGCCAGACTCTCCACCGACCCGCCCCGGCACAACGCCTCGCCCACCGACGCACCAAGGCGAAACAGGCGTTCGTTCGCCATCGCGTCGGGCGCCCATTCGTCGAGGAGTTCGGCGAAGTAGCTGGCGTGGCCCAGGACCTGCGCCGCCTGATCGTCGGCCCGGCCTTCAACCGCCCGCATCGGGCCATCGATCGGCTCGATCTGCTCGAGTCTCACCAGGTCGCGCCCTTCGCGCTCCACATACGACACCGTGCCTCGCGTAAACGGCTCAAGGGCGCCGCCGAATCGCCGGCGCGACGTCGTGGCATTTTTCGCCACACCGCGCTTCTTCCCCCGGTCTTCGGTCAGGAACACCACAATCCGGTCTGCCTCACCGTAGCGGTAGGTGCGCAACACGATGGCCTCGGCCACATGGGTGCGCATGCCTACGACCGCAACCGATCGATCATACCCCGTGGAACTCCATTGGCGTTCCTCATGGCACCGGCGCGACGTGCAGGAACCTGAGGAAGATCGTGGCGAGGCCCAGGAACGACAGGAACCCGAACACGTCGGTCAGTGTGGTGATAAAGACCGACGACGCCAGCGCAGGGTCCACCTTGGCCGCGCGCAGTCCCAACGGAATCAGCGTGCCCGCTGTGGCCGCGATGAACATGTTGATCACCATGGCCAGCCCGAGGATGGCCCCCAGGGCCCAGTCGCCCGTGAGCGCCCAGGCCCCGAGCGTGGCCACCAGTCCGAGCGCCACACCGTTGCCCAGGCCGACCAACGCTTCCTTCATCAGCGCCTGACGCGCATTGCTCCAGGTCAATTCGCCCAGTGCGATGCCGCGCACAATCACGGCCAGCGTCTGGGTTGCGGCATTGCCACCCATACCGGCGACGACTGGCATCAGGAAGCTCAGCGCCACCACCTGGGTGATGGTCGCTTCGAACCGGCTCACGACCCAGGCGGCGCCAAACGCGGTCAACAGGTTCACCAGCAACCAGGGCATGCGGCGTTTCAACGACTCAAACGGCGCCGACAGCACGCCATCAAAGGTCGATACGCCGGCGAGCCGGAAGACGTCCTCGGTGGCCTCGTCCTTCAAGATGTCGATGACGTCGTCCACGGTGATGACGCCGACGAGTTTGTTCTCGGGATCGACGACCGGAATCGCCAGGAGGTTGTACGACGCCACGCGCCGAGCCACTTCTTCCTGGTCCGTATCCACACGCGCGCTGTAGACCTCGGAGGTCATGATCCGCTTGAGCGGCGTGTCGGGCGCCACCAGGATGAGCCGCCGCAATGACGTCACGCCCACCAGGTGCCGGCGTTCGTCCACGACGTAAAGGTAGAAGACCATCTCCACGTCACGTCCGGTCTGGATTGCCGTGATCGCCTCGCCGGCTGTCAGATCCTCCGGCAGCGCGAACACGTTGGGGTTCATCAGGCGACCGGCGGTCTGCTCTTCGTAGTCGAGCAGTTCAGAGACGCCGCCGCCCGGCTTGGGCCGGATCAGCTCCAGGACAACCGCCGACAGTTCCTCCGGCAGGTGATCGATCAGCGCCGCCGCGTCGTCGGACGGAATTTCCTGGACGAGGCGCGCGATTTCTTCGGCGGGGCGATCGGCGAGGAGGAGCGACCCCTTCTCGGGGCCATATTCGCTGAGCGCCTCAACGGCCAGCTTCCCGTTGCGCTCCACGAGGACGTTGAAGACGGCGTGGCAGTCGCGCTCGCTGAGTTCAGCAAACACCTGCGCGAGATCGGCCGGGTGCTGCTTCTGAAGCAGGTTCAGCAGGTTGGCCGTGGCCCCCATGCGGAGCAGGCGCCGGACCGACTCCAGCACGAGATCATTCCTGCGCGGCACCGCCATCCGATCATTTTAGACTGGTCTGGCTCTTGCAAGCACAGGCGAATTACCGAATTTACGTCGGATCACAGCAAGGCGCGGAGACACGGACGTTCTCTTTGGAAAGAGCCTCACGTCCCGCTGCATCGCCCCGGGGCAACTTCACTCAGCGCGAAGAGTTGTCGCCGGGTCCACTCGTGTCGCGCGGCCTGCGGGAATGAGCGCGGCGGCGACCGCGACCAGCAACAATCCGACCGTCACGATGGCGACGGCGGTGAGACCACTGGACTTCCAGCCGAAGACGCTGGATTGGACGACGGACTCGAGAGCCAGTGCGCCGGCCGAACCCAGTACGAGGCCGATCACAGTGGGCTGAAGCGATTCGCGCATGACCGTGCGCCAGATGTCCTGGCGCAACAATGGTGGCCCTGCCGGCGGACTCCTGGGCCGGCACATACACAATGGGCGGCGGGTCCCGGTCGAGCAGTTCACGCCGAGACTCCACAACGCCGATCACCCTGCGAAGGCGCATGCCCCAGGCCTCAAAGTACCCGGCGGTCACCCCAAGCGCGGCGACCTCCTTCGTATCACCTGCGTTCTCCGTCACTGCGACGTCCTTGGTCGAACTCACCGATTGCGCGAAGCTCGCGTGCTTCACACCACTGACCGCCCGCACCCCTCGTGTTCGAAACCCAGGGGTTGATTGAGATAGCGGTAGATGCCAAGGCCCACGAACACCGCGCCGATAATCACCACTGATGCCACGCTCAGTTCCGAGATCAGCATGGTGCGAGCCACTCGGCCCGAAACTGCGCGTCGAACTCGCCCGTCGGAACGTTCTTGCCGGACGAGCGGTCCGCGAAGCGCGAGTATGGCCGGCCAGAGCCCGCCGACCACGGCGACCATCAGGCCCAGAATGACAGCGACCAGCACTGCTCGTTCATTGAACGGCATGGGCACCAGTGACAAGTTACGGCCCGCTGTCGGAAACTCCGGCAGTCGGGATGCGATCCACCAGGCGAGGCCGCGCCCCGCGAGCAGGCCCGCACCGATCCCGACCGCACCCAGGAGCAGACTTTCTACCAGGAAGACCCGCATGACCCGCCAGGGGCTGGCGCTGCAGCCTGCAAGACCGCAGCGATGCGCTTCGCCCCCTACGTGGGCCACACGCCACTCGACAAATCCATACTCGGCCACGGAAGCGCGACCACGTCGGACGCCTTCAGCGCAGAGGCGTACTGCGCGTTGGGATCCAGAACCCGGAATGTCCGCTCGCCTGCCGGAAACGGCAACGGCCGGAAGAGATATCCGTCGGCGAACGCAAAGATGGCACTCGCCAAACCCAGCCCGAGCGCAAGGGTGATGACCACGGTTACTGAGAACCCCGGCGATCTGCGCGAGCCGCGCCACGCGTACTTTACGTCACTGCCGAGGTCAGCCCATGGACTGCCGCCACCGAACACTCCGCCACCGGCAATTCGACGTTCGTGCGCGACGGTCTTCAGCACGTCGCCAACGCCACGGCCCCACAAGCCCAGCATCGCCATCGTGCCGCTCCGGTGCGCGGCATCCCCGAACCCACGCGCCATGACGTCCTCGATCTCACGTCCGAACCGATCACGGAACGCTCGAGGCGCCAGCCAGAAGATGGCCAGACGATGCGGGCAAGCAGCCGCGGCATGAGGCTACGAGCTGAACACTTTCCCAAGTCTTACCAGGAGCGCGAGGCGCTCGGTCTGCGCCTTCATGGCCGCCTTCCCCGCCTTGGTGACCCGGTAATACCGCCTGCGGGAGTCGTCTGAGTCCGCGTCCTTCAGGGGATCGCATTCTTCGACCAGTGCCTCCGCCAGCAGCTTCTTGAGCGTGCTGTAGAGCGTGCCAGGCAGCAACCGAATCTGGCCGTCGCTGCGTTCGGCGATGCTCTGCATGATCGCGTACCCGTGCAGCGCGTCCGTGCCGAGCGCAAGCATGATGTGTTGGGCGGGCCCGGCAAGACCGGTTTCAGCGTGCGCAGTCTTTCGCATGCACCCGACTATAGTTTATTGAAATAGAGTTGACAAGAGCCGCGGCCTTGAGACCCAGGCCGCGCTACGGCCGGCCGGCCGCGCACGTACGACCAGCCGCGCGACAAACAAAAGCCCGGCGAAACCGCACGAGCGACCCCAGGACCCCAGGACTCCAGGACTCCTGGACCCCAGGACCCCAGGACTCCAGGACCCCAGGACTCCTCAGCCCCTCTTGGGCAGCCCGAGCTCGTCGAGCAGGCGCTCGTCTTCGCGCCAATCCTTGCGCACCTTGACGTGCAGGTCGAGGTAGACCGGGCCCTCGAGCATTTCCTGCAGATCCTTGCGCGCCTCGGTACCGATGCGCTTGATCATGTCGCCGCCCTTGCCGATGACAATCGGCTTCTGAGAGTCGTGATCCACGAGAATCGACGCGTAGATCTTGGTCACGCCTCCAGGCGACTCCGGCTCCGAGAATTGATCGATCACCACGGCCGTGGAGTACGGCAGTTCATCGCGCGTGTGCGCGAGCACTTTTTCGCGAATGAGCTCTGCCGCGAGGGTACGTTCCGACTGATCGGTGAAGTACTCCTCGTCGAATAACGGCTCGCCTTCCGGCAACGCCGCCAACATCTCCTTGAGGAGACCATCAACCTGGTCGCCCTTCAGCGCGGAAATCGGAATCACCGCCCGGCACGTGATGCCTTTCGCATAACTCTCGATCCTGGGCAGCAGGCTGGTTTTCTCTTTTAGCCGATCGACCTTGTTCAGCACCACGATGAGCGGCTTGTGGAGGTCGGCGAGCAGTTCCATCACGAAACGATCACCGTAGCCTGGCTCTTCTGCGGCGTCCACCACCAGCACGACCAGGTCGGCTTCACGAAGGGTGTCGAGCGCGGCCTTGACCATGCGCCGGTTCATGGTGTGCTCGGGCTTGTGAATGCCCGGGGTGTCGATGAACACGAGTTGGCCGCCGGGCGTGTTCAGGACGCCGGTGATGCGATGGCGGGTGGTCTGCGGTTTGTCCGAGACGATCGACAGCTTCTGGCCGATCAGGCGGTTCATCAGTGTGGACTTGCCGGCGTTTGGCCGGCCGACCAGCGCGACGTATCCCGCCTTCATTCTTCCTGACCTTCGTCGGGAGGCACGCGGCGGACCCGGACCTTGTGAATGCGCCGGCGCTCTGCCTCGAGCACTTCCACCGTGACGCCATCGGCCGTGAACGTCTCCCCCGCCGCGGGCACCCGTCCGGCGCGAGTCAGCACATATCCGCCCACGGTTTCAAACCCTTGTTCCTCAATCGTGATCCCGAGGCGCTCGGTCATTTCCTCGATGCCCACTTTGGCGCTGAACACAAACGCGCCATCGGGCTCCTGCACGATGGGCTCGGCTTCAAGGTCGTATTCGTCGCGGATTTCACCGACGAGTTCCTCCACGAGATCTTCGACCGTGACCAGGCCGGCAATGCCGCCGTATTCGTCCACGACCATCGCCAGCTGGAAACGCTTCTGCTGGAACTCGCGCAACAAGTCGGCCACCCTTTTGGTCTCGGGCACAAACGCGGCGGGCCGCATGAGACCAGTGACGGCGGCTGCCCCGGACATGGGCTCTTCCAACTGGATCAAATCCTTCACGACCACGAGGCCGACGATGTTGTCGAGATTCTCGCGGAAGACCGGCAGCCGCGAGTACTCCTGCTCGCGCACCAGAGATCGCAGCTCATCGATCGTCGCCTCGGCGCGAATCGCCACCACATCGGGCCGCGGCGTCATGACTTCGCGCACCAGCGTGTCGCCGAAGTCCACGACCGACCGCAGCAACCGGCCGTCCTCGGCCGTCGACGCGCGCTCGGCCTGCGCCTCCTGTGAGGGCGTCCCGTGTCCGTTGGCGCGCGGGGCGCGGCGCTCCACCGTGCCCAGCCAGCCGATGATGAGCGAGGTCAGCGGCGTCACCAGGTTCGCCATCGCGGTGAAGGGCGGCAGCAGCATCGCGAGCAGGCGCTCGGGCGCGTGCCGGACCACAAGTGTCGGCACCAGATGGCCGGCCACAAGCGTCAGACCGGCGCACGAAAAGAACAGGACCAGGCCGCCATACCAGCCCGTGCCAATCGGCTGGACCATCAGAACCACCATGAGGACCAGCAACATGCCGCGGACCAGGCGCGCCGGCACAAAAAACGTGAGCGGATCGTCCAGGTACGCCGCCAGGCCGTCGGCTTCGCTTTCGCGTTCCGCTTCAAGACGTTCGGGCAGGCGCATCAGGACGCCAAACGCGGTTTCGACCACCGCGACATAGGCGATGGCGCACACCACCAGAAAGACCGCTAAAGGAATCATCGTTCGTGTAATCGGGACTCGCGCGTGATCAGGCCGGCCGGTAAACCCGCCCGCCTGCGCAGCCGATCTTCAACCCTGCGCATCTCGCCCCGATCGTGTTCGTGATCGTATCCCAGAAGGTGCAACAGCCCGTGCAGGGCCAGCGTCCTGATCTCCGTCACGTCACTGTGCCCGAGCGCCCGCGCCTGGCGGGCGGCCACGCCACGGGCCATGGCGATATCGCCCAGCACGCCGGGTAGGTCGCTTGGGAATGACAGGACGTCGGTCGGATAATCCGCGCCGCGAAACGTCGCGTTGAGGCGCCGCATGGCCGGGTCGCTGACCAGCGCGATGGTGACCATGCCGCGCGCCCGTGCGGGTGCGTGCACCGTCAGCCAGCGCCCCAGGGCCTGCGAGGGCCACGGACGGCCGCGGCCATCGGTCACGGCCACCTTCAGGCCCGGTCGCGCGCGCCCAGCCGGCACGGCCTAGACCTTCGCCTGCGTGGAGTGGGCCTCGTACGCGCGCACGATCTTCTGAATCAGCGGATGCCGCACCACATCGCGCTCGTCGAACCGTACGACCGCGATCTCCTCGATACCCGCGACGATTCTCAGCGCCTCGACCAGCCCCGACCCTTTGCCGGCCGGCAGATCGATCTGGGTGATGTCACCGGTGATCACAGCCTTCGACCCAAACCCGAGCCGCGTCAGGAACATCTTCATCTGCTCGGAGGTGGTGTTCTGCGCTTCGTCGAGAATGACAAACGCGTCATTGAGTGTGCGGCCGCGCATGAACGCAATGGGGGCCACCTCAATCGTGCCGCGTTCGAGCAACCGCTCCACGCGATCCGCATCGAGCATGTCGTGCAGCGCGTCGTACAACGGCCGCAGATACGGATTGACCTTCTCCTGCAGGTCGCCGGGCAGGAAGCCGAGTTTTTCGCCAGCTTCCACGGCGGGACGGGCGAGAATGATGCGGTTCACGCGCTTGGCCAGCAGGTACGCCACCGCCTGGGCCATCGCGAGATACGTCTTGCCCGTGCCCGCGGGGCCGACGCCCAGAGTGATGTCGTGCGCCTCGATGGCGTCCAGGTACGCGCGCTGCCCCACCGTCTTGGGCACCACCTGCTTGCGTCCCGCCGATCGCGCACTGTTGCGCAGGAAATAATCCTGCAGCTCGATGTTCGGATTCTGCTGCACGAGCTGCGCTGCCGTCTTCACGTCGCCGCGGCCGAACCGATAGCCGGCGTCCAGCAGTTTCCCAAGCTGCGCCATGACGTGTTCGGCCCGGCCCACTTCGTCGGCGCCACCTTCGATGATGAGTTCACGGCCATGCGTCTTGAGACGGACCGACAGCGCGGTCCCAAGCGTCTTCAGGTGTTCATCAAACGGGCCGTACAGGGTTTCAAGGCCCTCATCGGGCATCGCGACACGGCGGACGGCTTGGGCAGGCATTAAGGGACGACTCAGTATATTGGCAATCTGAAATCGGCCATTGGCCATAATCCCGCCGCGCCCCTGACGCCACTATCGTCGCCGTGCCGCGCCGCCACCAGCCGTGTGGCCACCACGTCAGAAAACACCCAATCGCCCCAGAGCGCCGGGACCCGCGTGTACAGCCGCTCGATGCGTGAGAGCCCGCCCCCGACGACAATCACCTCGGGGTCAACGAGGTTGATCACCGTCGCCAGAGCCCGCGCGAGGCGGCCCTCCCAGCGGGCGAGCGTCTCGTCCGCGTGCGTCTCGCCCCGCGCGGCCCGCGCCACCACCTCTTCGCCCAGAACTGATTCGTCCCCGCCTCGCGCGTAGTCACGCGCCAGTCCCGGTCCCGACAGCCACGTTTCGATGCAGCCCGACCGGCCGCAATAACACGTCTCGCCGCGCGCGTCCGACGCGTCCGGCCACGGCAGCGGGTTGTGCCCCCACTCGCCGCCGATCGCATTCACGCCTTCCACCAGTGCGCCATTCACGAAGAGTCCGCCGCCGACACCGGTACCCAGAATTACACCAAACACCGCCCGCGCGCCGACGGCCGCGCCATCAGCCACCTCCGACAGCACGAGACAGTTCGCATCGTTCGCCAGACGGACAGGCCGATCCAGGCGCCGCTCCAGATCCTGATGGAGCGGTTGATCATTCAACCATGAGGAATTAGCGTTCTTGATGCGCCCGGTCACGCGCGACGGCGCGCCGGGAATACCGATCCCGACACTGCAGCCGCAGCCGACGATCTGCTCGGCCTGTTCGACCAACCCGCCGATGACGGCGATCGTCCCGTCGTAGTCTCCGCTCGGCGTGGCCACCCGCGCGCGCCACACTTCCTGCCCTGTATCGTCGAGCACGACGACCGAGGTCTTTGTGCCGCCCAGATCGATGCCCAGACGCATAGGCGACTAATCGCCCTTCGGGCCAGGTGACGCGACGGTCTGGATGTGCAAGTCGCGCAACTGACGGTCATCCACAGTGGAGGGCGCACCGGACATGAGGTCCACCGCCTGCGCGGTTTTCGGGAACGCCATCACCTCGCGAATCGACGACTCGCCGCACAGGATCGCGACGATTCGGTCCAGGCCAAACGCGATGCCGCCATGCGGCGGCGTGCCGTACTCGAGCGCCTCGAGAAAGAAACCGAAACGCGCGCTCGCCTGTTCATCCGAAATCCCGAGGAGCCGGAAGACATGACGCTGCACGTCGGGCCGATGGATGCGGATGCTGCCGCCGGCGATCTCCGATCCATTGACCGCCAAATCGTACGCACGCGCACGCACGCGGCCCGGTTCCGTTTCAAGAAACCCCACATCGTCTGGCATCGGCGACGTGAAGGGGTGGTGCATGGAATCCCACCGCGCATCGTCGGGATTCCATTCGAACAACGGGAAGTTGGTCACCCACACAAAGCGGAATTCATCGGGCTTGAGCAGGTCTTCCTTCCGGGCGATGAGCAGTCGCGTCGTGCCGAGCGCGGGGGGTACGACACCAACACTCCCGCCCATGAAGAGAAGCAGGTCATCCGGGCCGGCGCCCGACAACTGCAGGCACTCGGCCAGCACACCCTCTCCGTACACTTTGGTCGCAGAGGACTGCACACCCTGGGGTGTGCGGCGCGCCCAGGCCAGCCGCCCGGACGTCGTGCGCAGCACTTCTGCCACCAGATCATCCAGTTCTTTGCGGGAGTACCTGGCGCCGCCCTTCACCACAAAACCCCGGACGGCCCGGTCTTCCTCCTTGATTTCGGCCACGAAGTTCGGCAGCGAGGGACCGAGCGCCGGAAGCAGGTCCGCAATCGGCATCCCGGGGCGCAGGTCGGGCTTGTCCGATCCATACAGACGCATCGCATCGGCGTAGGTCATCCGCTCGAATGGCACTGACACCGGGAAGCCGGCGGCGGTCCACATCGAGAGCATGGCGCCTTCGACGATCTGGTAGATCAGTTCCTCGGTGGCAAACGAGACTTCCATGTCGATCTGCGTGAACTCGGGCTGCCGGTCGGCGCGCAGGTCTTCGTCACGAAAACAGCGGCAGATCTGGAAATACCGATCCAGCCCGGCAATCATCAGAATTTGTTTGAAGATCTGCGGCGATTGCGGCAGCGCAAAGAACTCACCGCGATGCACGCGGCTCGGCACCAGGTAGTCACGCGCGCCTTCGGGTGTGGACCGCGTGAGAATCGGCGTTTCGATTTCAAGAAAGCCTTCTTCGTCGAAATACCGGCGCGCGGCGATCGCCACCTTGTGACGCAGGACGAGGTTCTGCTGAAGGGCCGGACGACGAAGATCGAGATAGCGATAGCGCAGACGGGTCTCTTCGGACACCGCCACGTCTTCGTTGATCGGAAACGGCGGCGTCTTCGCTTCGTTGAGAATCTCAACGCTGGTCGCCACCACCTCGATGTCGCCAGTGGCGATCTTGCGGTTCACCGCCGAGTTGTCGCGCGCTTCCACCAGTCCGTGCACGGCCACGACCACCTCAGGCCGGAGTTTCGCCGCGGCGGCGCTGGCCGCGTCAGCTCGCACCACTACCTGCGTCAGGCCGTGCCGGTCGCGCACATCGAAAAACCTCACGCCGCCCAAATCGCGGACGCGATGCACCCACCCCTGCAGCAAAACGGCCTGGCCCACGTGTGCACGGCGCAACTGGCCGCAGGTATGCGTTCGATAGTTCACCACGGTACTCACAACAAATCCCGGACGGCCGCCACGACCGCGTCCCGCGCCACTGCGCGTTGTTCCCCCGTCGCCATGTCGCGCAGGGTGACTTCCCCGCGCGCCAGTTCATCACCGCCGACAATCAGCGTGACCCGGGTCGCCAGGCGATCGGCGCGCTTCATCTGCGCGCGTACGCCCCTGGCTTCAAGTTCCATCTGGGCCGGCAGGCCCGCCTGCCGCAATTCGCGAATCAGCTGCCAGGCCGCGGCACGGCCATCCTCACCAATCGCCACCACAAAGGCGCGCCCGGCCGGAGCAATCGGCGCCGACTCGGGCAGCGCCAGCACCAGGCGTTCCATCCCGGCGGCAAAGCCGATGCCCGTCTTGTCCGCCCCTCCGAGTTGTTTCACGAGGCCGTCGTAGCGACCGCCGCCCAGCAGCGCGTTCTGCGCGCCAAGGGTCTGCCCCAGCACCTCAAAGGTCGTCCGCGTGTAGTAGTCAAGCCCGCGCACCAGGCGATGCGACTGGCGCCAGACGATACCGATGGCGTCCAGGTGCGATGTTACGCCGGCAAAATGTGTGGCGCACGACTCGCACAGATAGTCCACCGAGTGCGGCAGTGCGTCGATGATGGACTGGTCGGCCGGCACCTTGCAGTCGTAGATCCGAAGCGGATTGGTGACCGACCGACGCTGGCAATCACCGCACAACGTGCTGAGGTTGTCGCCGAGCGCGTCGAGCAGCGCTTTCTGGAAGATCGGCCGGCACGCGGTGCAGCCCACGGAATTGATGACGAGCTCTGCCTGCGGAATGCCGAGCCCGGTGATAAGCGACCAGGCGAGATCAATCACCTCGGCGTCCACCGCCGGGTCCTGCATCCCGAACACCTCGACGTCGAGCTGATGAAACTGGCGGTACCGGCCCTTCTGCGGCCGCTCGTAGCGGAACATCGGCCCCATCGCGTAGAGCTTCGCCGCCGCCATCGTGTGCTCGAGGTTGTGCTCAATGTACGACCGCACCATGCTCGGCGTCGCTTCAGGCCGCATCGTCACCCGCTCCCCGCCCTTGTCGGTGAACGTGTACATCTCCTTCTGGACGATGTCGGTGGATTCACCGGTGCCCTTGGCGAAGAGTTCTTCGCGCTCAATAATCGGCGTACGGATCTCGACGTAACCGTAGCGATCGCACAACTCACGCGCGATGCGTTCGACGTACTGCCATTTTTCGACGTCGCCTGGAAGGATGTCGTGGGTCCCGCGTATCGCTGGAATCATCGGCGTGAGGACATTATCCCATGTAGTCCAGACGATACCGGACGTAGTTGCCCGAGAACTCGAGGATCGTGGCCACCTCGGCGTCGGTCAGCGGCCGCCGGACCTTCCCGGGGCTGCCCATGACCATCGAGCGGGGCGGAATGACCGTGCGCTCGGTCACGAGGGTACCTGCGGCCACGATCGAGTCCTCACCAATTTCGGCGCCGTTGAGGATGATGGCGCCCATGCCGACCAGCACACGATTGTGAATGGTGCACCCGTGCACCACCGCCCCGTGCCCAATCGTCACGTCGTCTCCAATGACCGTCGGGTGCGTGTCGTGCTGGACATGCACGACGCTGCCATCCTGCACGTTCGTGCGGTCACCGATGCGGATGTCGTTCACGTCGCCGCGAATCACCACCTGCATCCACACGCTGCTCTCGGCGCCGATGACGACGTCGCCGATCACCTGGGCGGTGTCGTCGATGAACGCGCTGGCGGCGACGACAGGAAGCTTGCCGCGATACGGACGGAGGGACATGTTTTAAGTATAGGACCTTGTGGAATTGAGGATTGAGGATTGAGGATGGAGGGATTGAGGATCGGGATGGGACGGATTGCTGATGGCTGATTTTGGATGGGGATTGTTGGGATTGGGGAGTGGTGGGATTGCGGGATTGCGGGATTGGGGCGCTGGCGAGTTCCTCGTTCAAGCCATGTCGATCGGTCCGACAGGCACGGTCTTCAAGCGGGCGTTGAAGGGCTGACGGAGGCGACCGGACGGGTGCGCAGCCCCGCGACATATGACGGCGGTCATGGCCTTGCGGCGGGAGCCGTGTTGCACTTGGTACGCATGTCACGGACCATCATCGTCTCCGCGTTCATCGTCATCTTGGCCGCCTCGGTCGACGCACGAGCTCAGACAAGCACTGGCTCACAGCCGGGCGCGTCCGGACTCGTCTGGCAGGTCCGTAACACCACTCGGGCGGAGTCGTGGCGATTCTTTGAGCCGCGTCCTGGCGGAGGCAACCCCGATTCGACGTTTCTTGCCAATCGACTGGCGCTGGGTGTCAGCGCACGCCGACCGAGGGTGGAGTTTGGCGCCAGTGTCCAGTACGTCCAGTTCGGCGGTTTGCCTGTCGCCGCGGTCGGCCCCGGGCCGTTGGGCACCGGAGCGCTCTACTACAGTGCGGCAGGCCGCTCCGACAGCCGCCAGGTGTACCTGAAGGCCCTGCACCTCACACTGAAACACGCACCGGCGGGATTGCGCGTGCAGGTCGGCCGTTTCGGATTCACCGCCGGAGGCGAATCACCATCCGGAGACAGCAAGATCGAACTGGTCAAGCGTCAGCGGGTGGACGCGCGGCTGTTGGGCGAATTCGAGTGGTCACTCTACCAGCGGGCCTTCGACGGAGTCCGGGCCGACGTGGACCGAGCGCGGTGGCACGTCACCGGCGCTGTGTTGCGGCCGACCCAGGG